>JBCDIS010000114.1:0-23093 GCA_038748685.1 Acidobacteriota bacterium
ACCTCCTCGACGGGTCCAGGTCCAGGTCCGGGGCCGAGGGCGAGGGCGACGCTGGATCTGACCCGGTCCGTGGGCGGGGCTCGGATCCCCTCGCCGGACTCCAGACCCAGCTGCGGTCTTGCTACCCGCCATTTCTGGCGGCGAAGGCGCCGTCCTGGTCCGCCACCGACAAGGGAGCCTTCGTCCGCGAGCTCCGGCACCTGGCGGGCCGCTCCGGCCGGGATCCCTTCGGCAAGCTGGTGCGGACGGGCAGCTCCCACCGCGGCACCGTCGCCGACGTCCATACCGACGCGGAGCGCGAGGCCCTCATCTGGACCACCAACCTCTACCTGGGCCTGAACCGCGATCCGGAGGTCATCGCGGAGGCCCGAGCCGCCCTGGAGCACCTCGGCACCGGGATGGGGACCTCGGCGGCGGCGGCCGGCGTCACCGATCTCCACCTGGAATTCGAGCGGGGATTCGCCGACCTGGTGGGGAAGCCCTCGGCCTGCCTGTTCCCCACCGGATACACCGCCAACGTCGGAGCGGTGGCGGGCCTGCTCGGCGACGGCGACGTGGTGGTGATGGACCAGCTTTGCCACGCCTCCATCGTCGACGGCGCGCGGCTCTGCGGCGCCACCATCCGGACCTTCCAGCACAATGATCCGGCGGACCTGGAGACCGTCCTCGCAGCCGAGGCTTCGCCCTATCGCACCGTTCTGGTGGTGCTCGAAGGGGTCTACAGCATGGGGGAGGGGGCGGCGCCGGTGGAGGACATCGTGCGCGTCGCCAAGAAGTACGACGCCCTCGTGCTCGTCGACGAGGCCCACTCCTTCGGGTTCTACGGCCCCCGCGGGGCCGGCCTCTGCGCCGAGCGTGGGGTCACCCATCAGGTGGACTTCATCATGACCACCCTGAGCAAGGCCCTCGGCAGCCTTGGAGGGGTGGTGGCCGCCAGCGAGGAGCACGTCGCCCTGCTGAAGTCGTCCGCCCGGGCCTACATCTTCCAGGCCTCCACCAGCCCGGCGGACATGGCGGCGGCGGTCACCTCCCTGCGGCGCCTCCGTGAGGACGACTCCCTGCGGGACCGGCTGTGGGACACCACCGCCTACATGCGGAAGCGGTTCTCCGAAGCGGGGTACGACCTCGGTAGCGGAGACGGCCCGATCGTCACCCCCCACTTCCCCGACAAGGACAAGCTCTTCGCCATCGTCAGCGGCCTGTTTGACCGAGGCGTCTGCACGTCGGCGGTCACCTACCCCATCGTCGAGACCGGGAAGAGCCGGCTGCGGTTCATCTGCTCGGCGTCCCACTCGCGGGAGGACGTCGACCGCACCCTAGAAGCCCTGATCGAGGTGGAGCGGGAGGTGGAGGCGGCGCAGGAGCATGGCCTAGGGGAAGCGAGCCTTCCGCCGTCGGGGCGGGCCGACGTCGTCGCCTGGGCCCGGGGCTTCGCCGCCGACGTGGGGAAGGCGTTGGCCGACGCGTCCCCCGGTCCGGATCTCGCCATCGCCGTCGAGGTTCCCGAAGCGGCCGAACCGGTCACCCTCACCGTGCGAGGCGGGGAGGTGAAAGTGGGCGCCTCGGTGACGCCTGGGATCCCCACCTGCACCCTCCGGCTCACCGGTGATCGGGCGGCGTCCACCCTCTGCGCTGGGGACGTCCAGGGATTCCTGGACACCGTTCTGGAAGGGGACTGCGAGCTCAGCGGTCAGGTCGAGCCCTTCATCTGGCTAGTCGGACGCATGATCGAGCGTCCGAGCCAGCTGGCGGCTTGAGTCCGTGGGCCCCGCCGGGTGACCGTCGGGGTCCCAGGCTGGCTCGCATCCCTCAGCTCTTTGAAAGGATTTCTCTCTCGAAGCGTCCGTTTTCCCTATCGCTTTGCGCTGTGCCCAATGGACCTAGTCAGACAACACGTTATCCACCCATTGGAGGGAAATCATGCAACGTTTTTCAAGAGTGCTCTGCCTTTCTATCCTGTCCGCTTCCGTAGCCGTCGGCGGTGTGAACGCATCCCCAGCGGAATCGCTGGGGCGCGGGATCTCGGCGGAGATCGGGAGCGCGGCGGACCTGGCGGCGACCGGTGACTGGACCGAGGTTTCCGAAGGGGTCTGGCAGCGGATCTACGACGACGGGGCGCAGGCGGAAGCCGCGTTCGGCGCCGCCGCGCTGGAGAAGGCACTGGACCACCTCGACGGGGAGATCCTCAGCCTGAGCAAGGCCCAGACCCGCCAGCAGAAGATCCATCGGATGGAGCTGGAACTGCGCCGCGACGAGCTGTTGGGGGCGGCGGAGGAACTGCTGGCGTCCGGCAGGGCGACCAGTCAGCAGGGCATCTGCAGCGGCCAGGCCACCTTCAATCACTGGTACGGGCCGATCTGGTTCTTCACCGAGGCGGTTCGATCCACCACCAGTTACGGCGAGCCCGGCCCCGTTTCGCCGTACACGAAAACCGCCTACGCCAGCGCCAAGGCCTGCACCTCCACCGGCTACTGCGACACCCCGGCGCCGCAGTCTGCGTCCACCGGCTCCTTCGGCGTCTCGGTCAACGTCGAAGCGTCCATCGGCCCCGTATCGTCCGCGCCCCGCGAGGCCTTCGGCTACGTCCTGGTGGCTGGTGCCTGCACTGAAGTGCGGTCCTTCTCGAGCAGCGTGCCGAACTGACGTTTCGGTTCGCAAAGCCTCCGGGGCCCTGCGCCCCGGAGGCCGGATTCGTCCACCGCCCCGTAGGTCTGGGCCGACTCGGCGGCGTCCCCACAACAGGGCGAGACGCCTTCACTCCAAGCCCTGCCCCCTTCACTCCAAGACCGTTGATCCCAGGACGCCTGGGTCCGACAATCGCTCTGGGACAATCCGATCCCTCCGAATACCTCGGACCGAGCCAAGGAGAGCGGCCATGAATACCCACGTCAGTCAGTTGCAGCAGGATTCATCCCGGGCTTCGGCCAACGGATCCTCAGTCCACCAGAGCGTCGGACAGAGGTCCGCGGTGGGCACCGCAGGTACCGCCGCCGTCGAAACCCTGCAGCGAAAGCTAGACGCCAGCCCGGGGGTGCAGGGGGGTGAGCAGATTCAGCGAAGCCTGAATCAGAGCGCCGCCGTCGCCCAGCGTTGCGGTGGCGACAGCCGATCCACCTACCAGCGCTCGACCGAGGGGGTGGTCCAAGGGGATTTCTTGAGATCCATGCGGCTCGCCAGGGGCATGCTCGGTAGGAGCACCGCCATGCCCGGGCAGAACCTGGCCCGTTCCATGGCCTTCTCGAACATGGGCGCGTTCTCCAACCTGGGTTCCCTCGGGGGCCAGGGCATGGGCACCCGCAGCATCGGCGGCCCGAGCCATCGATATAAGTACGGGGCCAAGGCTAAGAAAGAAAGGGAGGAAAGGGTCGCAAAGCAGAACGAGGTTTGGGAGCGCTTTCGCGTCGGGCGAGACTACAAGAGCGTCACGGAGATGGCCAAGCATGTCGACGAGTTCCCAGAAGGGATGATTCCCGAGGTTCTGGCGACCCTCAAGTCGAAAGATGGTGACGTGGTTCATGCCAAGAACAGTCAGCGGGTCGACATCCCCCCGAGTCTCATGAAGATTGCGGACAGTTGTAAGGAGAAGCTTGGACCCGATGCCCCCGACTTCAATTACCACTGCGCGGAGATGAACGCGGTGGCCGAGGCCATAAACAAGGGTATCGATGTCAGGGGTGCCACGATAAAGGTCATCAACTTTCTATACCCCAGTCTTCGGGGGACGGACAAGGACCCTTGCCCGCTGTGCAAGGACCTCCTGAAGGAGTTGGGAATCACGGTCCTCGAGGACTAAGGCGCGCCGACGCCAATCCTCTTTCTTCTGATTCGCACGGATCGACCACCCGCCGAACCGACTCCGGAGTACGGGCCGGGCTTGCCCCCGCCCGTGCAGCAGAAACGCTGACGAGAAGCTGTCGAGGCGAGGTGAAGCCCAGGGCAATAACCGAAACCCTCCGGCGCGGCGCCGTCCCCGCAGGGCGGTATCCCGCCGAGCATGGCATCACGGCCGAAGGTTGAGATCCAGGTCATCCGCGCAGCCAGAGCCTGATCCACGCCGAACCACGGATGTGGGTTTCCGGGCTCGGGGCTAAATGCGAAGAGAAAGCCGATCTGCGGATCCGAAGCATCGGCGCTTTTGCTCACACGGGCGGGGACAAGCCCCGCCCCTAGCTCGGAAGCCACCGGGGTTGCGGGGCCGGCGCCCCGGGGGATGGGTGACCTCCGGTCTTGGGGGTTGCGTCCGGGCGGTCGGCCCGCCGGCCGCCTCGCCAACGGCAGGAGATCGGTTGACTCCCGAGTTCTTGATCGCCAAACTACCGACGTTCGTCCACAAAAGAGAACCGAGCGCGCACGCTTTGGCGACCCCACGTCTCTCGAAGACCCCGCAGGCCAGAGCTTGGCTCTTCGCCGTCAGCTTGACGGTCATCGAGCCTGCCTAGCCGCCGCTGAGCCAAGAGGACTGCGATGAAGACTGCAACCGCCGCGGAGGTCGCGTCGGAACCCTCCGCCCCCGAGCCCGCGCGGGGGCGCGTTCGCATCACGTCGATCGACGTCATGCGGGGACTCGTCATCATTCTGATGATCGTCGATCACGTCCGAGAGCGATTCTTCTACCATATCCTCGTCGGCGACCCGGTCAACCTGGAGGTCGTCGGCCCGAGTCTCTTCTTCACCCGGCTCTCGGCGCACCTGTGCGCGCCGGTCTTCGTCTTCCTGGCCGGCCTCGGCGCGTGGCTCTACGCCCATCCGCGCCCCGGCGTCGTACGATCCCCGAGCCGGTTTCTTTGGACCCGGGGTCTTTTCCTCGTCCTCCTCGAAGTGGTGTTGATCAACCAGTCCTGGTTTTGGGGATTTCCCCCCAAGACGATCTACCTCCAGGTCATCTGGGTGATCGGATTGAGCATGATCGCGCTGTCCCTGGCGGTGAAGCTGCCGCACCGGGTCCTCGCCGTGCTGGGCCTCGGAATCGTTTTCGGGCACAACCTCCTCGAGCCGATCCGCTTTGCACCGGGGGAGCTCGGCTACTCGCTGTGGACGATCCTGCACGACCGCGGATTCCTGCTCACCAGCGACGCCCTGTCGATCAAGATCTCCTATCCGGCGCTGCCCTGGATCGGGGTGATTCTGTGTGGCTACGCCCTCGGGCCCCTCTACGGGGCAGCCGTCGACCCCGGCGTACGAACCCGGCGCCTGGCGCAGCTCGGGGCCGGCTGCCTGGCGCTCCTGGGCATCCTCCGGGGCTTCAACCTCTACGGTGAAACGCTGCCGTGGACGGCCGGCGAAACCCCCCTCGACACCCTGATTTCCTTTCTCAACACCACAAAGTACCCCCCCTCGCTGGCTTTCCTCCTGCTGACCCTGGGGGTCGCCTTCTTCCTGCTGGCCTGGCTGGACACCCGGGACAACGCTGTGACCCGCAAGCTGCAAACCTTCGGACAAGCGCCGATGTTCGTCTACGCGCTGCACCTCTACGTCCTGCTGGTTTGCTACCAGATCGTCCTCCGGACCCTCGGCCCCAACGAGGGCGACCTCTACCACCTCGACCACGTGTGGCAGCTCTGGCTAGTGACGGCCTTGCTGGCCGTCGCTTTGTACCCACCCACCCGCGCCTTCGGGCGCTACAAGCGAACCACGGACAAGGCGTGGGTGCGCTACTTCTGAGCCGTGCAGCTCGAGGCGTCCTTCGATGTCGTCCGCCTGCTTTGAGGGCGTCTCGCCGGCTCAGCCCGCCTGGCCGAGGAACTTCCCTTCCTTCTGGAACTCTTTCCTCACCGCCTGGAGGAGATCCCTGCGGAGGATCTCCGGCGGCTGGCGACGGATAGCCTTGAGGCAGGCGTAGCGCAGCACGTTGATGATGCTGCCCCCCGACAGCTTGTGCTCCCGGGCCATGGCCCCCAGGTCCACCCCCCGCCCGAGGGGGAAGGGCTGGGCTTCGAAGTTGTCCCTCCACAGGCGCAGGCGCAGCTCGACGTCGGGCATGGGAAAGTGAATCATGGATTGAAAACGGCGGGCGAAGGCCTCGTCGAGGTGGCTACGCAGGTTGGTGGAAAGGATCACGATCCCCGGGAAATCCTCGATGCGCTGGAGTAGATAGGAAACCTGCTGATTGGCGGCTCGGTCCTTCGAGTCGCGGGATTCCGTGCGCTTGCCGAATAGGGATTCGGCCTCGTCGAAGTAGAGGATCCAGCGCTGGTGCTGGGCGTGGTCGAACAGGCTGGCGAGGTTTTTCTCGGTCTCGCCGATGTACTTGGAGACCACCCGTGAAAGGTCGATGCGGTAAACCGGGTTCCCCGTGGCCTGGCCCAGCAGGCTGGCGGTGAGGGTCTTGCCGGTGCCGGGGGGGCCGTAGAAGAGGCTGCGGAAGCCCCGCTTGAGGCGCTTCTTCAGGCCCCAGCGCTCCATCAACGTGTCTTCGTGGCGGGCCCACGTGACCAGATCTTCGATCTCGTCGCGGGTGGCGCGGGGTAGCACCAGGTCGTCCCAGTCGTAGGGGGTCGTGATCCTCTTCGCCGGAAACTGTGGGCTGAACGGCGGGTCATAGGACTTGCCGGTGGTCAGCCGCTCCCGGTATTCAGGGGTCAGGTCCAGGCCGGCGGAGAGGAGGGGTTCGTCCCGGTGGCGGTGGTCCAGGCGCAGGATGTTCTCCCGGTACAGGGGGTGGCGGTGCTGGAACAGGTTCGAATGGCCCAGCCGAGCTTCGATGCGATCGCCGGCGAGGAGGAACATGGCGGTCTCTCCGGTGGGTAGGAAGCCGCCGTGGGACAGGCCGAGGAGGCCGCCGAATTCGGTGAAGCGGCGCTCGATGGCCCGGTTTTGAATGAAGAAGGGATCGAGTAGCTCCGGCCGCACGTGGGGCAGGCAGCTCAGGATCAGCACCAGGCGGGCCGCCGGCCCCAGCTCGAGCCGGTGGACGAGCTCCGCGTAGGGGGCGCCGATGGGGGGGAGGGGCGGTGCCGGAGCGAGGTCCAACGGGTCGCCCCACTCGCCGTCGGCGTGCATCTGGAGCCGCACCTCCAGAACTTGGCGAAACCAGGCGATCTCCTGCTCCAGGCAGGCGGCGTTGGCGGCGAGGACGTCGGTATCCATGGGCATTCACCAGGTGACGGATATGGGCTCGGGCATCCAGCGGTGGAGGATCACGGAAAGGCTCCAGGGCAGCTGGTCGACGAGCACGTCCAGGGTTTTGCGCTGGACCTTCAGCTTCCAACCGTCGGCGGAGCGCTGCAGCCGTCCCTCCCGCTTCAGGAAGGTCTCCCGCAGGCCGGAGACCGAGGTGTTCTGAATGACCCCCCAGTTGGCGATCATCGAGGCCAGGAGCTGGTCGCAGACTTCGATCTCTTCGTCCGTTGCGTCGATGGAGCGGTCCACGACCGCGTCGGTGGGCAGGCCGCAGAGGAGCTTGTTCAGCACCAGCTGAGGCTCCGGGGTCGAAGTACTCCCGTCCACGAGGTACTGGAGCAGATGCACGGCCCGCGCCGCCGCTTCGGGATCCCGCAGAATCACTTTGCCGTCCTCGTCTTGGTCCAGGATGTCGAGCATGCGTAGCAGCTGGGGAAGAAACGGCCCCGCTAACACGAGGCCCGCGTTGTCGATGTAGATCGGATCCCCGAGGTCTTCGGACTCACCGACGAGGCCGAAGGCGGTCCGTCCCCCGTTCGGCCTCCGTTCGACCGCGGCGATCGGCCGTCGTTCGGTGCGGGGTCTCAGGACCGATCCGGCCTTCGGCTGCCACGGTGCCAACAGGCGTGGACGATTCCGCTCCAACAGGTTCAGCATGGGGCCGTGCCCCGCGGCCCTGGCGAGGCGCCGGGCGTGGTCGAGCAGCAGGGCGCCGACCGCAGCGCCATCGGCGGATCCTTTGGCCGTCGCCAGGTGGTCGGCGGCACAGCTGCCGAAGTACGCGACCACGAGACGCTCGAGTAGGCGGTCGGACCGGCCGTGCTCGGCCAGGAATCCGAGCAGGAAGCTCCAGAACCGGGAGCGGCCCACGAGCTTCGGGTGGCCCGTCGGCGCGCTGTCGAGCCAGGCGGAGGCCAGCAGCTCGGCGGCGTCGAGGAGCCGCCGCGGCCGTCGGGCCCCGAGGAGGTGGGTGAGCCGAGCGAGGGCGGCCTCCGGCAGGGTCCGGGACCAGCGACGGCGCATCCGGGGGTCGGCGCCGTGGCGACGGACGAGGTCCAGGATCTCCTCCGTGGGCCGGTCGAGGACAGCCAAGGCGGCCTGCCCAAAGCTGGCGCCTTCCTGGCCGGCGCCGGTCGATCCTTCGGAGTCTCGGCCGGCCAGCAGGTCCATCACGGCACGCCGATCCTCCTCGGAGGGGCCGGCCCCGTCCTCGGCCTTGTCCGGTTCGGGTTCCGGCAATCCCCGGGCGGAGGAGCGGACCGCCGTGTCGAGGGCGTCGAGGTCGGAATCCGGCAACTGCCCCCGCCAGCCCTTCGTCCGGCGGCGGAGGGCCTGGGCCACCGGGTCGGGCAGGGGCATGGGGAAGAGCTCGCTGAGAAGCCGGACGAGAACCCCTGGGGACAGAACCCCGTGACCGCCGACGGCCACGCCCAGTGCGAGGAGGGACGGTCCAACCCGCGACCGGGATGGGCGGTAGGGGACCGGCACCTCGGCGAGGGCGAGGCTCAGAGCTTCGAGGGTCTCGGCGGCGGCGGGGCAGAGGATAGCCAGGGTGTCCCCGAGGCGGTCGGAGGTCAGCTCCGCCAGGGAGCGCCGAAGCTCGGGCTTGGCGCCGGCGACCCGTAGGATCCGCCTGGCTTCGTCGGGATGGCGATCGAGGAGGGTGTCCAGCAGCAGTGAGGCGGGGGGGCCCTCCGCTTCCGCCGACCGCAGCTGCTCCACCAGAGCGGCGCCGAGGGCGTGGACCGGCCAGTCCGCCGGGTCGTCGCCTAGCTCCGGTGCCGGCGTGGGAGCGGGATCTTCGCTGAGGGGCTGTCCGGCGGAGGCCAGGGCCTCCAGGTCCAGGGCCCGGCCGTCGAGGATCGCCGAAAGCACGGCGGCGAAGAAGGATGGCCGATCCGACGCCCGGGCGGCGAAGGGGGGCAGGGCCGACCGCAACGCGGCGGAGGCCTCGTCGGGGCCCGGCAGAAGACGCCGCAGGAGCTCCAACAGCCGCACCTCGGGGAGGCCCTGGGCGACCCGTAGCAAGACCGCGCCGCGCCCCTCGGCCGGGCTCGACGTGAGGAGATGGCGGAGGAGAGCGGGGGGAAGGTCGGGCAGGGCTGCGAGGGCGATCTCCGGGGTCAGCGCCGGGTCGTGAAGCACGGCCTCCCAGGACAGGGCGCCGTCACGTAGGTAGGCGGCGAGGACGTCCGCCTGGAGGTAGCGTTCGGGCGGTGCCGTCGAGCTCGGATCGGAAGGGGTCGGGGCCCCGGACTTCCGGCTGCGGGGTGCGGCCTCGCGCACCAGGTCACGCACGACGGCCGGTAGGGAGGAGCCGAGGGGTCGACGCCGTTCGAGTCGCCGGAGGCCGGAATGCAGGGTCTCCAGAACGTCCAGGTACCCGACGCCGCTGTCGTCGGCGAGGCCGCGGAGAAGGGATTTCACGAAACTCTTGCGGTTGAACTCGGAGCCCGGCTGCTGCGCCAGGTAGGTGTGGCTCAGGAGCCACAGGAGGTGGCCAAGGTCGTCTTCGGGTAGGGCGACGATCGGCTCGTCGCGGTGCACCCGTTGGATATCGTCGACATAGGAGACGATCAGATCGCCGTGGCGCGGATCGAGCACCCCGGCGAGCCGCTGCAGCGCCGGCTCGCCGAGGTGCTCGATCAGGCGCTCCAGGGAGCGGGGATCACGACCGCGGCGGCGGATCATGGCCGCCAGCGCTCGGGGGTCGTCGTCGGCAAGCCTGAGGAGCAGAACGTCGAGCTCTGGGGGCGGTCCTCCGGGGCCCTCGGCCCGCGGCGGACCGTGGGTCAGGAAACGCTCGAAGGTGTCGATGGTCGGGGCGCCGGCCGTTGGAGTCTCCGGTTCGATCCCATCCTCGGGTCGAGCGCCGGGCGCTTCCGGCCCGGCTTCGCGCACGAGGTCGCGGACGACGGCGGGGAGGGAGGAGCGGAGGCCCAGATGCCCTTCGAGGCGTTCGAGGCCCCGGTGGAGGGTCATCAGAACGTCGAGGTACCGCAGGCCACGGCCGTCGGCGAGGCCCTGGAGGAGGGAGCGGACAAAGCTCCTGCGGTTGAATTGGGAGCCCGGCTGGTAGGCGAGGTAGGTCTGGGCGAGCAGCCACAGCACGCGCCCGAGGTCGCCGTCCCCCAGGGCGATCGTCGGTTCCCGCCGATGGACCCGGCGGATGTCGCCGACGTAGGCGACCACCAGCTCACCGTGCTGCGGATCGAGGGTCTTGGCGAGGGCCTGCAAGCTCGACTCGTCGAGTAGATGGACGAGGCGTTCCAGGGTCCGGCCCCGGCGCCCGTGGCGACGGACCGAGGCCGCCAAGCGCCGGGGAGCGTTGACCGCCAGGGCCTCCACGAGGTCCCGGACGGAGGGGTTTTCTGTGGAGAGGGTGCCCTGCGCCGTGGGTCCGTCACGGGCGAGGATGCGCTCGAAGAGGAGGGCGTCGTCGGCGCCGCCGTCGTCGGCAGCTGCCCCGGTCCCCCCGTTGACGGCGTGTCCAGGCTCGCCTTCAGCCTCCAGGGTCAGCTCCCGGACCACCGCCGGCAGCGATGAGCCCGGGGGGCGCTTTCGCTCCAGCAGCTCCAGGCCCCGGAGCAGGATGCGAAGGATGTCCAGGTAGCCCAGCCCCCGCCCCCGGGCGAGTCCGCGGAGTAGGGACCTGACGAAGCTCTTGCGGTTGAACTGGGAGCCGGGCTGGCGCAGGAGGTAGGTTTGGGTGAGCAGCCACAGCAAGCGGCCGAGCTCGCCGTCCCCGAGGGCGACCACCGGCTCGACGCGGTGGGCCCGGCGGATGTCGTCGAGGTAGGCGATCACTAGCTTGGAGTGGCGCGGCTCCAGCAGCTCGGCGAGTCGTTCGAGGGACGGTTCGTCGAGCTGGGCCACGAGCCGCTCCAGCGCCCGGGCCCGGGGGCCGTATCGCCGCACCGCCTCCACCAGGCCGTCGGAGTCGGTGGCCGCCAGGTGGCCGAAGAGGTCCTCGAGGGACAGCTCCTGACGCCTCGGCGCCCAGAAGGGCAGCGTGCCCCGCAGCAGATAGTGGGCGAGGAGGTCGAGTTGGGCCTGCGCTTCGCTGCGCCAGCCCTCGGCGTTCGTGTCCTCCTTGCTCGGTTCGTCCCGGCGGCGCCCCTGGGGCGTCGCCGGCGTTTCCCGGAGCCGGTCGAGGGCGCCCCGGAGGCTGCGGCGGAGCTCCCGATCGAGGCGCCGGGGCACCGCCTCCTCGAATCCGTCGACGGGCAGGGTTCCCAAGTCCACAGACAGCCGATCGATCCTGATCTGGCGTCCGGCGACGGCCATGTCCTCGAGCACCCGCTCGATCACCGGCAGGAGCCGTCGTCGATTGATGTCCGCCAGCCGGGGCTGCAGGGCTAGCAGCTGGGCTTGGGTCTCCGCGGTCAGGCTCAGGGATTGTTTGCGGACGCTATGCCGAAGGCGGGTCACTTCCGGTCGTCCCCCCGGGATCGGCAGGTCTGGAGGAAGCTGCGCAGCCGTCCCGACGCCCGGGTCAGGCGACGCAGGTCTTCGAGGCGACGCTGCCGGGACCACCTGCGCAGCGCCCGGCGCCAGGACCAGTAGAGGTGCTCGAAGTCGCACATTCGCCTGGGTCTCAGGAAGCAGACGTCGACCACCACGTGGGCCGGCGCGTTGCTCCGCAGCACCCGGCGGGCGAAGGCCCGGTGGCCGCTCTCGTCCGCCGGATCCGCACACGTGGAGATCACCGCGGTGACGGTGAAGCTGTACTCGAAGGGAGCCGGCGGGGGAGGGGGATGGCCGTCACCCGGCGGCCGCGGCGCCCAGGTGCGTCCGTAGCGCAGGAGGTTGTGCTCGACGACATAGAGCTGCTGGAGGTGACGGTCGAGGCTTCGCATGCGATGTACGCACCCGTGGACGCCGAACACCGCGGCGTCCCGGTCCGAGTACTTGCCCACCAACCGCCAGTCCGCCTCACCGGGTATCCGGCAGACCGCCGTCACCGCGTCGTCGCCGGCGAAGGTGCCGACCCGGAAGTTGTCGACCTCCCGGGCCGCCGCCAGGAATTCCTCGGTGACGGTGACGGCGCCTCCGGAGGGGGACGGGGGGGCGGACATGTCGTCCACGTCCAACGCCTGGACCGGTTCGAAGGTGTCCTCGATGTGGTCCCCGTGCCGGACCAGCGGGCGCCCCATGGTGGCGGTTCCCTCGGAGTCCACCAGCGTTAGGGCCAGCTCGTCTAGCACCTCGGTGAGGGGTCGGGGGCCCATGCCGAGCTGAATCCTGCTGACGATCTCCATGCCGGAGACGTTGGAGTCCGAGAAGGGGTCCATGGTGTCGAAACCCCGCCCCCGATCGCGGGTGGCGGGCACCATCTGCTGGAGCAGGGCCAGCTTGGCGCGGAGCAGCCCGCGGTCGGACCCGTCCACGGACCGGCCGCCGCAGGCGGGCCCGGCGACGGAGGTCGGGCCGAGCTCCCAAGCGAAGAGGGCGAGCAGGAAGTCGAGGAATCGGCCCCGTCGTTCGACCGCCGGGTCCTGGCTGCGGACCAGGGCCGGCAGGCCGAGGCGATAGCCGGGGGAACCGTCCCCGGGGGGGCGCAGCAGGGGAGCGACGTCGGGGACCGATCGATTCAGGTACTGGAAGAAGTAGGTGCGGGCCAGGGCCGGATCCGTGGAGTAGAGGTCCTTGGCGCGGGACAGCTGGGCGAAGAAATCGGCCATCAGCTGTTCGAAGACGAGGAGGTACCCCTTCAGCTGCTTCGCCTGGCCTTGGCGTTCGGGGGAGCTGTTCTCGGGCAGGCCGAAGGCGTTGATCCCATAGACGGCGGGGAATTGGTTCTGAATCGACCCGTAGGGCTCGACGTTGCGATAGCGCCCCTCGGGCATGGCGAAAGCCGCCCGGTATTGGGGGTTTAGCGGGTAAGCGCGGCGTCGTTCGTCCCGCAGTCGCAGGAGCTCGGCCTCGACCCGGGCGGGGTCCGGCTGCAGCTCGACCCCGTTGCTGAACAGTCGGATCGAAAAGCCCCCGCGCCGGGGGCGGGTGTCGAGGTCGAGGATGTTCCCCCTGGGCACCGGGATCGTCTGCCGGGGGCCGAACGTGCCGGCATCCTCCACCCGCACCTCGACCCCGCGCACGCCGGTGACCCCGGGGCTGCCGGCGAGGACGGCGCCGATGTCCCGCACCGGAATCTCCGCCGCCTTCGGCGTCAGCTGCTCGTTCTCGATGAAGCCGTTGAGCAGCAGGGGGCCTTCGAAGATCTGGTCCGGAGGCACATCGGCGTCGACCAGGGCGTCGAGGGGGAGTCGCTTCGGTTCGGGTGCGAGCAGGAGCCCCAGCTCGAAGAAGGCCCGGGCCAGGGTCGCCTCGGGGGACGCGCTGCCTTTGATCGTCACCGACGCCTGCACGCGGGTGGGCACGGGCCGCAGCACCCGCACCGAGCGGAGATCCTCGCAGAGCCCCCGGTGGTGGCCGTAGACCCGCCGCGCCCGCTGTCGGATCTCCGGATGGCTGTCCGGCGGGCATTTGCACTGGCCGTCGTCCGGCACGTAGAGCCACAGGTCGTACAGACCGTCGACCCGCTTCGCCGGCTTGCGGGCCCGGTGCGGGGTGAGCCAGGCGTTGGCCACCTCGGGGAGCCGGTCGATCAGCAGCTTGCGGTAGTCGTCGGCGGTGACCGGATTGCAGGGCAGGATGCGTCGGGCTGGGAACAGGGCCTGGCGGTTCGGATCGATTCGGCGACTGCCCCGGCGGGTCAGGAGGTCCGCCAGCGGAATCTCCGCCCGGTAGGACAGCTCGGTCAGGGCGTAGCACAGCTGCTCCAGGACCGTGACGCCGGGGTCGGACTCGTTGTAGTCGGTCCAGATCGAGCCGGAGAGCTGCTGCAGAAGGGCCGTACCTTCTTCCTTCAGCAGGGCGTAGTCGAGCCCGGGGGGGAGGGTTTCTTCAGGGTCGATGGTGATCGGTTCGAGCATCGGCTTGGGTTCCTAGGCCGCGCCGGGCGGCGTCTGCGGTGGGCCCGCGGGCCCTTCGATCAAGATCGGGCGCCCATGCGGGCCGCCCGGCTACCCATCATGTCGGCCTCCGACTCCAGGGTGCGGCTGTCGTTGATCGGCACGCCGCCGGCTTCCAGGGTCGGTTTGACCCGACCCGTCATCTGCTGCACGACGTGCCAGCCCTCGTGGGGAAGGTGCCGTTTCTGGCCCGGGGCGACGTGGATGTCCGTACCCTGGGCGAAGGCGTTGGCGTTCAGCTGGGCCGGGCGGGGGGAGTCGTAGTGCACCCGGACCGCGGACAGGTCCCGTCCGGACAGGGATTCGAGGCCGCTGCGCAGGCCGTCGGGCAGGCCGCCGGTGCCGCCGACGCCGGCGGAGCTGCGCTGGGCCACCCCGCCGCCGTCGGCCTGGCACTGCAGGCGCTGGACCGCCTGCGCCCCGGGGGCCCGGTTGGCGCGGTCGGAGGTGGCCTGGAGCTGGCCCACCGGCGGCCCGTCGGGGGACCCGCCGCTCCGGCGGAGGGGCGCGCTGGCGACGGCTCGGCTGAGCTGGGTTTGGGGCGGGGCGCTGGTATGTCGGTGCATGGGTTACCTCCTAGCCCGGAGGGGGCTCAATAACAGGTCGCCGGGGGGGTGTCCGGCTCCTCGGCGTCGCGGATGTCGTGGGAGCGGGCCGAGGTGAGGAAGATCCAATCGGATCGGAGGGCGGCCGGGCTCGGCCGATAGCGGAAGCCGAGGGATTCGACCGTCTCGACGTAGGGTCGGGTCTGCACGAAATCCGCGATGTCGGACTCGTCGACGTAGGCACCCCCTTTGGCGGCGCGCTCGGCGTCGTAGAAACCCGGCGACAGGTACTCCAACAGATCGCGGTCGAGACGGTCGATGTTGGCGCCGGGGTCCGAGTCCTCGGTGAACCGAACGGTGGCCGAAACCTCTATTCGGACGTAGACCGGGTTGGACACGGTGAGGTCGACGAACGGGCTGGCGGACCGCCGCAGGAACGCCTGGATGCGGTCGAGCACGTCGGTGGGGAAGCCGGGGGCGGTGGGGTCGGGGACCTCGGCGCCGCGGGCCCCCGGCACGACCACCACCAGCACGCTGCCGGGCCCGGAGCCGCCGCGGCGGCTCCGGGCGGGTAGGGCCTGCACCTTCCAGACCTCCGGGAAGCGCTCGAGCACCAGCCTCTCGTAGTCCCAGCCGAGGACGGCGCGGTGTTTGTGGCGCAGGCGTTCGCCGACCCGGATCTCGAAGGGGCGACGGGTCTCCGCGGGTCGGCCGCCGAAGGACGGCAGGGGTTGGTCGATGGACTCGACGCCGGGCAGATCGTCGACGGAACCGGTGATGGTTCCTGCGGGCAGTCCCTGGCGCAGGTGTTCCCCCCCGCCGGTTCCCAGGGCCCAGGTGGCGGTCGAGGCGTGGGGGGTGATGGCGGCGGTCTCCGGGAAGCGGCCGGGCCGCCGCGGGACCGTCGCCCGCAGCCATTGGAGGTCATCCGAAAGAAGGGTGTTCTCCACGTCGCCGAGGTCCGGCAGCCGCAGGGTGGCAATGCCGGTTCGGCTGAGGCCGTCGGTGGTGTCGGCCAGCAGCCGTCGCGGGCCCAGGGGATTCCAGCAGTTGTCGGCGAGGTACCCCCAAGTCACCGGCGGCAGCTCGGCCACGGGGTTCCGGCCGTCGGGGGCCGCCATCTGGAAGAGCAGGGTCAGATCCTGGGGGGATGTGAGGCCCGAGAAGCCCAGGTACAGGTTGCCGGGGTCTGGAAACCGCGGCAGGAGGGGGCGGACCCCGTCGTCGGAGGGGGTGGGGCTGCTGGTGCCGCCGAAGGGCCACAGTAGGTAGAAGTCGGCGCAGGCTTCGCCGTCGAGCCGGCAGTTCGCCGAGTAGGTGAGGCTGAGGCCGGCGAGCTGCGGCAGGAAGGGCTCGTTGGGGTACCTGAGCTCGTTCTTGGGGGTCATGCAGCGCGACGCGCACGCCTCCATGCACTGGTCGTAGGCGCTGCGCAGCCGGGACAGGCAGAGCCCCAGGCAGGGGATCAGGCACTGCGGATCGAGCTCGCCGTCCTCGCCTCGGCACCGCTCCGAGCAGCTGAGGACGCAGGAGAGGGCGCCCAGGATCTGTTCGCAGCGGTGCCAGCAGTCCCCGGGGGTCGGCACCTCTTCGGTCCCCAGGGCGAGGCGTAGGTCCACCAAGAGCCCTTCCATGGCTGTCCGGCGCTCCTCGCCCTCTTTGGCGAGGCAGAGGTCCACCCGGGTCTTGACGAAGCTCTTCATCTCGGCGTCGGCTGCGGCGTCGACGGAGGGGAGGCAACCGTTCAGGCACTCCACCAGGATGCCGGCGAGGCACGCTTCGCAGCCCTCCAGGCAGGTCTTGGGGGCGACCGCTTGCGGCGCTGGGTCGTCGCCTTCGCCCGTGCCGAGGCAGAGCAGGCAGGCGTCGATGCAGTCCGCGGCCCGCTGCAGCACCCCGCACTCCGCCTCGCACTGGACCTGGCAGCGGTCGGCGTCCGGCAGGTCGTCGATCACCGCGTTGAGGACGTTCTCGGCGTAGATGCCGCTGCCGAAACCGTAGGGGGGCTCGGACAGCACCAGCTCCACGGCGCCGTCGGACGGGTCGTAGTAGGGCGATGGCTCGGCGGGGGCGACGGTGAGGTCGTCGAACGCCGTGTCGGGGCACAGGGCGCCGTCGGGCGTGGGGACGGAACGGCGGCAGTCGTCGCGGGTGCGGAAGAGGTAGGTCTCGGCCGGCGTCGGGGGCGAGAGGGTCCAGGTTCCGGGGCTGCGGACGTCGATGTCGACCTGGAACGATCGGTTGTCGAAAAGATCCGGCTGTTCCTTGCCGTCTTGGCCGATCACATAGTCCCGGTAGTAGCCCTTGAAGCCCGTCTCATCGGTGGGCAGGCCGAACCAGGCGAGGTCGAGTTGCAGCGCGTCGAGCCGTTTGAGGAAGAGCTCCCGCTGGTACATCCGAAGGTATGAACCCACCACCGGCGCGGCGCCGAAGGCGGGGAAGGGGGAGTCGGTGTCGACCACCCCGTCGGTGTTCTCGACGTCGAGCTCGGAAAGGCCGGCGACATCGGTGCGCAGACGCAGGTCTTCGAGGTCCAGGTCGCCGAGGAGGGACAGGGGGTAGACCCTCACCGGCCGATGGGCCTCCTCCCCCTCTACCGCCGGGGGAAGGGGCAGCGGCGGAGGGGGAGGAGGCGGGGCCGGCGGGTCGGTAGCACCTAGAACGGCGGCCTCGGATTCGTCGGTGGAGGCTGTGGGCTTTAGAAGCACCGGCTCCTGGCGCAGGTAGACCTTCAGGGTCGGCGAGGTCGGGTCCGGGTTGGAGGCGTTGACCGCGTCGTCTTCGGAGACGGAAGCCCCGTCGTCGCTGGAGTCGCCGTCGGGGTCGTAGGGCGCCACCGCCGGCGCCTCGGGGGGAAGCTCGAAGCGCAGCGCCAGCTCCCCCGGTCGGTCCGGAGGAGCGTTGGCGCTCACGACCCGGTAGGAGGCGACGGGCAGCCAGCCGTCGGCGGTCGATACGAAGAGCTCGAAGGCTCGGGCGAGCACCCGGCGGAAGACCCCGTCGACGCCGAGCCCGGTGGCCGCCGAGAGCCGACTTAGCAGGCGGTGGAGGTCGCCCGCGGCGAAGCGAACGGCCAGGGTGACGGTGCGGTGTCCGCCGGCGAGCCACAGGTAGGGCGAGGCGACGGCGAAGCCCAGGGTGGCAACCTCGGTGACCTGGCTTTCGACGATCTGGCTTTCGGTGGTCTGGCTTTCGGTAGGGCCGAGGAGGGCCGCACCGAAGGTCCGCCAGGGCTCACCGCCGGGGGTGATCTCGGAGCTCAGGATGCGCCGGTTCACGGGGGACGGCGGATCCCCTGCCCCGTCATCCCCGTGCCCGTCCGCGGCGCGGCCGTTTTCCCCGGCGTCTCGGTCGGCGAGAAGCAAACCCCCCCGTTCGGCGCGCACGGTGCGCAGCACCTCCAGCGCGGCGGCGGTGACGGTGAGGCCGCGGTCGGCGGCGTACAGGATCTCGTTCCCTTCCTCGTCTTCTCCAGCTGGGAAGAGGGTGCCCGCAGGCATCGGCGAGCCGGCGACGTCTATATCCGCCGTCGGCGTGAACGTCAGGTAGAGGCTGTCGGGCACCGGCCCCCGTTCCCGCTCGCGGAGTACTTCCCGGTAGTAGAAGTTGGAGTAGCGATCGGAGAAGGTGTTGACGGCGGCCTGGGCGTGGCGGAACAGCCGTGCGAAGGCGATGAAGAGGGCGAGCTGGGGTCGATGGTCGGAGGCGTCGAGGCTGGCCTCCAGATTGGCCTCCGCCAGCGGGCGCCAGTCGGCCAGCCTGCGCACCAGGGTGTCGAGGATCGGCCTCAGTTGGGGCAGGGCGTGGTCGATCCGCTGGCGCCGGTTGGAACCTCGGTAGATGGAGCCGTCGGCGGGGACCTCCCCGAGACCCCAGACCGGCAGGAAGCCGCCGAAGTCGAGGCCGACGGGCTGGCCCAGGGCTTCGGGATCGCCGGCGCCGCGGTCGTACGACTCGAGGGTGCGCATTTGCTCCCCCAAGTCCCCCCGTACGGCCGCCCTCACCTCCCTGCGGAGCCGCCGGGCCGGCTCGCTGGTCAGGTTGCGGTCCAGGCCCCGCAGCCATTGGTCGATCTGGCGGCCGAGGTCGAGGACCGTCGCAAAGCTTTCCGCGAGCAGCTCGAGCTTACGTTCGAAGCCCCCAGCCGCCTGGACCTGGGCCGCCAGGCGGTCCAGCTCCGCCGCCGCTGCCTGGGGATCGGCGGCGGCGACGGAGGCGAGCACCAGGGTCGGGTCGGTGACGAAGAACTCCGTCCAGTCGCCGTCGGCGCGGTCGTCGAGACCGTAGAACTGGATCAGGCCAGCGAACCGAGGGGCGAAGGCCAGTAGCTGGGCGAAGGACCGGCCGTCCACCTGGGCGTAGCCCCCGTCCAGCGCCCCCAGCCAGCGGTCGAGCTGACTGGTGGCGCCGTTGACCAGGATCCTGTCTTCGGGGCGGTTCATCGCCTCACGTCCCCGCCTGTGGCGCTTGGGGGACGCTGCCCTCTTGCAGGTAGAACGGGTAGACCAGGTTGCTGCGGGAGTTGGTGCTGCGGACGGTGTACTCGACGGTGACCATGAGCAGGCCGTCGACGGTGGGCTCCCGCTCGACGTCCACCCGGTCGACGTCGACCCTCGGTTCCCAGGTGAGGATCGCCCGGCGGACGATCTCCCGCAGCCGGTTGGCCAGGGTCGTGGTCATGGCCTGGAACACCATCTGCCACAGCTGGCTGCCGAACTCCGCCAGCATCACCCGCTCGCCGAGGCTGGTGGACAGGATGATCCACAGGCTCTCGTAGACGTCCCGGTCGCCGCTCACCATGACGACGCTGGAGTTGACGCGGGAGAAGGTGGGGGGGAAGCTCCAGCCTGTGCCCAGGTAGGCGCGCTCGGCTCCTTCCTCACCGGTGGGATGGCGGTTGGACACGGTCAGCCTCCGATGAGTACGGTCGGTAGGCCCAGCAGAACGGTGCCTCCGTGGGCGGTCTTGTCCCCCATGCGCACCGCCGGCAGGCCCATGACCTGCACGGTGGTCGAGCCCTGGATCAGGGAGTCCGGCGGTCCGACGCAGACCGCGACGTCCCCCACCTTGGCGGCGGGGAGGCCGCCGATGAGCACGCTGACGGCCCCGGGCCCGGCGATGGGGCCGCCGACGTGGGGTACCTGGACCGGGCCGACGGGGGTGCTGAGGGGACACTGGTGGAAGTCGGAGAGTCGGGCTGCGGGGGGCATGGCGGTCTCCTTGGGTCCTAGTTGATCTTGACCAGGGCACCCTGGACGGTGAGGATGCCGGAGGCTTTGAGCTCCGCCGTGGCGCTGCCCTGGGCGGAGAACTTGGCCTTCGCCTTGTGCGACACCTGCAGCCCCTCCATCGTGGCGTTGGCCTTGGCTTCGAGGGAGAGATTGGCCCCCGCCTGGAGGGTGATGTTGCCCTTGGCCTTCAGCTCGAGGCCGGCGGCGCTGTCGAGGGTGATGCCGCTACGGGACAGGACGACGGAGTTGCTATTGCTGTCGCGAATCGAAACCTCCCGGGCGCCGTCGTCGAGGCGGATGGTATGGCCGCCCGGGGTCTCGATCTGAAGCACGCCGTCGCCGTCGTCGAAGGTGATCGCCAGCTGTCCGCGGGTGACGATCGCCTTGCGGTCGTTTTTCTCTTCGGGCGGAAACGGCGGCGCCAGCTTCTTGCTGTAGACGCTGCCCAGAATGACCGGGTAGCGGGGGTCCTCGTTCATGAAGCCCACCACGACCTCGTCCGCCACTTCGGGGAAGAACACGGCGCCCGCTCCCCCCGTGGCGTAGAAGGTTCCGAGGCGGGCCCACACCCCCTGGCCGTCCTGGCGCAGCAGGGGCAGCTCCACCAGCACCCGCAGCTCGCCCTCGGGGTCTTTGGCCACCCGTTTGACGACGCCGGTTTGCAGTCCCTTGATGGGGGGCAGCTGGCCGGAGGCGTCGGGGGCGGCCAGGTGGGGGGCATCGGCGGCGAACCACTGGGGCGAGAGGCCGAGCTCGGCGGTGGTCAGCCATTTGCCGTCCCGCACGCTGTGCCGTACGCCGCCGATGTAGGCCGTGCCGTTGAATCGGCCACCGAGGCCGCCTAGCTCCAGGGTCTTGCCGGGCCGAGCCTGGGCGTTGCCCTGGAAGCGGACCTCACCTCGGATCTTGGACAGCCTGGACTTCAGCAGCTCGGCCGACGACCAATCCTTGAGGGCCGTCTTCTCGATCGGCCCGCCGGTCTGCCTCGGGTAGCTCTTGACGTCGAACACCCGGGCCAGCTGGTCCGAGGACACGTTGCCCGGACCCTCGGCGTCGACTTTGCCGGGCCCGGCGTCGACGACCTTCTGGGCCCCGGCGTCCCAGGTGTAGCTCTTGATCGCCGACGGCGCGTATTGGGTGGCGGCGTCCATGCGGGCGTGGAAGTCGAGGATCGATTCTCCGTATTCGACCGCCAGCACCGGAGTCTGCTCAGTGTCCGGTCGTTCCACCGTCACGCGGCCGCCGTCGGCGAGGACCACCAGGCCGTTGAGCTCGGCCCGGGTGACCATCAGGTCCCAGTCGCTGGCGTAGTACTGGACGATGACCTCGTGGACCGTGTCGGTGGGCGCCACGTCTTTGCTCAGGCCGTTGTCGGCGATCAGCTGGCCGATCAGGGCGCTGTCGGTGACGTTCTCGAATAGGGCGTTTTTGCGTTCGAGGGTCATGGCGAGGGCGTCGTCGCTGAGGTCGAGCACCAGCCGCGAGGCGCGGGTCTGATCGATCTCCAGGCCCTGTTTGACGATCAGGCCGGAGAACAGGGGGCTCTGCTGCTGATCGAGGTAGCCGACATCGATCTCCACCCGCTGGCCCGGGAGGAAGGTGCTGGAGTCACTGAGGGGGAAGTCCCGCTCCGCCGGGGTCCCGTCGTAGAGCACCAGCCGGGCCCGGGGCAGGCGGTTGACCGACGACCAGACGTCGATGGACACCACTTGGATGGTGTCGAGGATCGGCTCGCCATCGACACGGATGGTGAAGGTGGGCTGGGTGGACGGCACCAGGGCGGGGGAGACGGTCACGACGCCCCTCCCGCCACCGGCGGAAAGACGAGCTGGGTACCCTCGGGGATGTCTCGGAAGTTTGTGAGGCCGTTGACCCGCGCGACCTGCGGGTAGTAGTCGGAAATGCCGTAGACATCGAAGCAGAGGAGGGGGAGGGTGTCGCCGCCCTTGACGGTGATCACGTGGGAGAGATCGGGGGAGGTATTGTTCTCCTCCTTCGCCAGTTCCAACTTGTTGGTGAATTCGACGAAGGTGGCGTTGGCGCGGGCCCTCAGGGGGGTGCCGTCGGGCTTGAAGAGGGTGTACGTGATGTCGAGGTGGGTGAGGCGGCAGTCGAAGACCAGGGTTCCCCACGAAAGCTGGAGGTAATTCGGGCTGTGGATAGAACCGTTGTAGGTGAAGACGAGGTTGAGGAACTCGTCGACCTGGTCCGCGATGCCGTCGCCCCCTTGGGCTCCGGCCCCGGGCCGCGGGCTGGGCACCACCCCCGTTCCGTCGAACACCAGCTCGAAGGTCACCCGGTCGGACTGGGCGCGGTTGAACTCGGGGGTGCCGCTGCTGCTTCCCTGGGCCTGGACGTCGCTGTAGAGGATCTCGTATTTGCGAGTGTATTTTTCCGGATTGATATAAACCGAGAACTCGCCGATCTTCTGGGTGAAGTCGTTCTTGCGGAAGGCGAGGATCTGCATCTTCTCCAGGCTGCCCTCGAAGCCCATGTCACCGCTCCTCGGAGCCGCGCAGCAACTCCACGACGCGGCGGACGCATTCGGCCACCAGCTCGTCCCGGTCCACCGCGTTCGGTGTCGCCGTCGCCCGGGCGCCGCCGTCCTCCGGCGCACCGGGCTCGGAGTCGCTGATCCGCATGCTGATTCCGATCTCGCTGATTTCCAGTGCCATGGCTTGATCCCGTCAGTTGCCGCGGTTGATGCGTTCGAAGTAGTTGTAGGAGAACTCCAAGGTCTCGGTGAGGATCCGGTTCTCCATCGAGTCCATGGGCGAGATCTCCCATTTCACGGGATAGGCGTTGAAGAAACCCCAGGTGACCACGGGAAAGCCGGTTTCGTTGAGCAGGCTGACCATCAGGTTCTGGGTCACGATGGGCAGGGACAGATTGGCGCCGATGGTCTGGCCGCTCCAATCCGCGAGGAAGGACGGCACGGTGACGATTCCCCGCTTGAGCACCAGGTTGGCGTAGCGGGCGGGGCGGGGGAGTCGGTGGACGAAGCGGTTTTCGCCCCCCTCCGTCAGCTCTTCGACGTTGAAGTCGGCGCTGATCCCCGAGACCTCCTGAAAGCTGGCGTCGATGTCGGTCGGGGCGGAGGGCTCCATCCCCGTGCCGACCACGGTCACGGCGAAGAAGAATCCGCCCGGTGGGTAGTACTCGGTGTTCATGCTCGCCTCGGGTCCAGCCTGCGGTTCGAGATCGGCGGCGTGGGGCGGGTGGGG
>JBCDIS010000115.1:0-22729 GCA_038748685.1 Acidobacteriota bacterium
GGCCGGCGGGGCCGCTTCTGCCGCGCCGAATTCCACTGCTCGAGGGCCTCGTGGCCCTCGCCGGTGGCGTGGACCAGGATCTCGAACAGCAGCAGGGCGTCGTCGAAATAGCCCTTGCTGGAGAAGCGGACCCGCTGGGCGGGGGTCCAGCTCTGACCGCACAGCCGATGGAAGCCCTCCATGGCGTGGACCAGCATCGCCTTCTTGTAGTTGGCTACGGCGAAGCGTTCGAGGAATCGGTGGAGGGTTTTCTGCACCACCTTGTCGAATTGGGTGACGGTCATCCATTTGCCGCTGGCGGTTTCTTGCTCGAAGCGGCGCAGCATCACTTCCGGCAGGAGCATGGCCCCGAGGAGCACCTGGTCCGGTAGCTTGCGACCGTCCTTGGCCATGCGGTCGAGGGTGGGGAGGATCCCGGAGAAGCTGCCGGCCCCCTTTTGGTGTGCCGTGATCATCGCCAGGGTCTCCGGCAGCAGGACCTCCAGCAGCCCGAGCTCGAGCATCCACTGCATGGCGGCGCCGGCGTGGCCGCAGCGGAGCAGTTGGAGTAGCTCTTCGGTCAGCCGAGGGGGCGCCGCCTTCAGCAGCTCGCCGCGGTTCTCTTGGATACCCCGCTGGGTCGCCGCCTCGATGCTGAACCCGAGTCGGCCGGCGAACTCGCAGGCCCGCAGCATGCGGACCGGATCCTCGCAGAACCGCAGGTCGGGATCGCCGATCACCCGCACGCGCCGTTCCGACAGGTCGTCGATGCCGCCGACGTAGTCGATCACCGAAAAATCTTCGATGTTGTAGAACAGAGCGTTCATGGTGAAGTCGCGGCGGAACGCGTCTTCCCGCGGCGTACCGAAGGTGTTGTCGCTGGTGATCAGCCGTTCCTCCGGGCCGCTCTTCTGCTCGTCGGGGTTCGGGGTGCGGCGGAAGGTGGAGACTTCGATGATCTCCCCCTGGAAGATGATGTGGACCAGACGGAACCGGCGGCCGATGATGCGGGCGTTGCGGAAGAGGCGCCGGATCTCGTTCGGCTGGGCGTCGGTGGCGACATCGAAGTCTTTGGGCCGACCCCCAGCCATCAGGTCCCGCACCGCACCGCCGCAGAGGTAGGCCCGGTGGCCGGTCTTCTTGAGTCGATAGAGAACCTTGAGGGCGGCGGACGAGATCAGCTTGCGGGAGACGCTGTGGTCAGGCCGGGAAAGAACCTTCGGCTCGGTTTCGTTGGGTCGGGCCTGGGGCTGGCTCCGCGGCCCTCCCTGGGTACCTCGGCCGTGAGGTGAGCGCTCCTTCTTCGGGGGGCGCTGCCCCTTCCTCGAACGGACTCTCCGCCTCGAACGGGTGCCGGCCGTGCCCCCCGAACGTCCGTCGTCGCCCCGCGCACCGCGGGTGTCGTCGCCGCTCATATCTGCCGGCTCCGAATGACGGTTTCGGACTTCAAGGAGCGGTGGACCGGGCAGCGATCCGCGATCTCCATCAGCCGTTTCAGCTGGGCCTCGTCGAGGTCCCCGCGCAGCTCGATCTCCCGTTCGATGAGGTCGACCTTGCCGGTGGTGGTTTCGCAGTCTTCGCAGTCCGCGGCGTCCACCTTCGAATGCCGCAGCTGGGTCCCCACTTCCGTCAGGGGCCAGCCCTTGCGGTCAGCGTACATGCGGAGGGTCATGTTGGTGCAGGTTCCGAGGGCGGCGAGTAGGAGGTCGTACGGGGTGGGCCCGGTATTCTCGCCCCCCAGTCGCTCCGGCTCGTCCGCCAGCAGGCGGTGGCCGGAGGCCCAAACCTTCTGCTGGATCGAGGCGCCGCCGAAAACCCGAACGTCCCCCTCCGGAAGGGTCAGGGCCATCGCCCGGTCGATCTTGTTCTGGGGCACCTCGTCTTCGATGTAGCGGCCGACCCAGGCGGTGATCACCTCGGCAACGTACCGGGCGTCCGCTGGGTCCTTGAGCAGCAGGTGGTCGGCGCTGTCGAGGGACACGAAGCTGCGGGGGTGCTTGGCGGCTTCGTAGATTCTGCGGGCGTGGTCGACGTGGACGACTTCGTCGATCGGGGAGTGGAGGATCAGCAGCGGCAGGCCGAGGTTCTGGACCGAAGCCAGCACCCTCTTCCCTTGGAGGTCGTCGATGAACTGACGCTTGATCTTGAAGGAGCGGCCGGCGAGCTGGACCTCCGCTTCGTCCACATCACCGTCCAGCTCGGGGGCGGTCCGCAGGAGGCTGTCCCGCAGATGCTCGGTGTCGCTGGGGGCGCCCAGGGTCACCACCGCGTGGGCCTCGGGCACGTCGGACGCCATCGAGAGGACCGCCGCGCCGCCTAGGCTGTGGCCGATCAGCACCTGGGGGGCCCTCAGCTCGACCCGCATGAAGTCGACGGCGGCTTCGAGGTCCTGGAGGTTGGTGGAGAAGTTGGTGTCGGCGAAGTCCCCTTCGCTTTCACCGAGGCCGGTGAAATCGAACCGAAGGACCCCGAGTCCTCGCTCCACCAGCGCTCGGCTGATGCGGCTGACGGCCTTCAGGTCTTTCGAGCAGGTGAAGCAGTGGGCAAAGAGGGCCCAGGCTTTGGGGGGATCAGCGGGCCGGTCGACGCGGGCGGCGAGATCGAGGCCGTGGGCCCCGGGAAATTGGATTCGTTCGCTCTTCATGCTTTGGAGTTGGCGGGAGGTTCGCGTACACGGGGGCGGTGTGAAGGCGCCGGTATCGGCCTTGGCCGCGGGGTGCTGCCGGGGCACCGTTCGGGCCCATGGAGAGCCATTGTAGCGGAGGCTGGGCGCGGGCGACGGGCCGGCGTAGTCCCGCCGATCGGCTCCGCGGACGGCGGGCCCGACGGACCGTGACGATACCACGCGACCGACTATCGCCGAGGGGGACCCCGGCCCGCGGACCGCCGTCGGGCGGAGCGGAAACCGAGCGTAGTGCAGGAGATAGCGCGGAGCACTTGGTACCCTTGGCGGAAACGTGGAGGTCGGCGGGGCTCGAAGCCGAGTCGGAGGGCTGGGGACCATGGGGGCTATGGAAGAAAGACCGCCCGAAACGATCGGGCCCTACAGGCTGGAGCGGCTCTTGGGCCGTGGGGGGATGGGGGAGGTCTACCTGGCCTACGATCGGCGCCTCGACCGCAGGGTGGCGATCAAGCGCCTGCGCCTAACCGACGCCGAGGATCCCAAGGCGGAGGGGCCTGAGGCGAAGGTGCCAGGGACCTCCGGTCCATCACCGGCCGCGCCACCCGCTCACCGGGAATCCAACCTCCGGGAACGGTTCCGCCGCGAAGCGTGGGCCACGGCGAGGCTCAGCCATCCTTCGGTGGTGCCCATTTACGACATCGTCCAGGATGACGCCGACGCCGATGACTGGCTGGTCATGGAGTACGTCGAAGGGCCGACTTTGGCCCAGCGCCTGGCGGCGGGGCCGGTGGGCATCCCCACCGCCCTACTGTGGTCTCGACAGGTGGCGGAGGGTCTGGCGGAGGCCCACGGGAAAGGGATCCTGCATCGGGATCTCAAAACCGAGAACGTCATCCTCGACGGCGCCGCGGCCGGCGGCTACGACCCCGGGGCTCCGGGGCGCGCCCGTATCGTCGACTTCGGCCTCGCCAAGGTCCTCAAACCGCCGGCGGATGACTTGGGACTGACCGTGGATGGGGCCCTTCTGGGCACCGTCCGCGCCATGTCTCCAGAACAAGCGCGGGGCCTACCCTTGGATCCTCGATCGGACCTGTTCTCCCTGGGGGTTTTGTTGTACGAGCTGCTGGCGGGTACCCCGCCCTTCACCGGCCGTACCCCCGCCGCCACCCTGATGGGAATCGTCGGCCGGTCCCAGCGCCCCGTGACGCAGCTGCGACCGGAGGTCCCGGCGGAGGTGGCGGACTTGGTGGAGCGACTGTTGGAGAAGACTCCGGAATTGCGGCCGCCGAGCGCGTCGGCGGTGGCCCGGGAGCTGACGGAGCAGTGGGAACGGCTGCGGGTCGACGGTCCTGGGGCGCTGGCGGATATGCCGGGGGAATCGACCTTCTACGGCTCAGGCCTGGCCGTAGAGGACCTCGCCCGCCCGGCCGGCGACGAAGCGGCCGACCCTCCGCCGACGCGGGATGGCGCCCAGGGCGACGCGCCGGGGCCACGAGGAGCCGATACGGGTAGGGTGATCGCCGGAACGCGGCGACGGTCCGCCCGGAGGGTTGGGGTCCCCCTGGGGCTGGCCTTCGCCGTCTCGGTTCTCGCCGCCGGAGCTTGGGTCGTATGGGAGCCGGGGCGCCTGGCGAACGGTGGCATCGAGCCCCGAGCCGTCCACGCCGGGTCCTCCGGCACGTCCACGGGCTCCGCCCCGGGGTCAGCTGGGGAGCGGACTGTCCAGGAGTGGATCGGGATCGGCTGGCGGGATCTCCGGGAGTACCATCGGGAGGGGCGACTGACCTCCGCCATCGAGGCGTTCCAGAAGGCGGTGGCGCTTCGGCCGTCGTCGGCCCTGGCCCACGCCGGGCTCTCCAGGGCCTATTGGCGTTCCTTTTGGGCTGAAGGGCACGATCGACAGTGGCTAGAGCAGGCGCTGGCGGTGGCCCAGAGGGCGGTGGAGCTCGACGAGTACCTGGCCCAGGCGTGGATCAGTCTCGGCTGTGCCCGGGCGGCGCTCTCGGCCGGAGACGAAGCGGAGGCCGCCTTCACCCAGGCCCTCGAGCTGGATCCCCTGGCGGCGGAGGCGTATAGGGGCCTAGGGGACCTGGCGTCGGCCGAAGGGGACATGGAGTCGGCGGAGCGGCACTACGGGCGGGCGGTGGAGCTGGCGCCGGACATCGCCGAGTACAGCGACGAGCTGGGCTCGCTGCTGTACCGGCAGGGCCGGCTCGACGGGGCCTCGGCCCGCTTCGAGGCGAGCCTCCAGCTGGAGCCCGGGCGGGCCGCCTCGTACCGCAACCTCGCGGCGGTTCGACACATGCAGGGCCGGCCCGCGGAGGCGGCGTCCCTCCTGCAGCGGGCCCTCGAACTGGAGCCCACCAGCGTCACCTACGTCAATCTGGGGACCCTCCTGTTCTACCAGGGTCTCTACGCCAAAGCGGCGGACGCCTTCGAGAAGGCCCTGGCCCTGGGGGGTGCCCAGCGTCCCGAGATGTGGCTCAACCTCGGGGACGCTCAGCGGTGGTCTCCGGGGCTCGAGGAGCAGGCCCTTGACTCCTTCCGCCACGGAGAGCGACTGCTGAGGGCGGCGCTGCGGAGTCGACCCCTGGATCCGGATCTGGGCAGCCGCTTGGCCCTGTGTCTGGCGAAGCTGGGGGATCCGGAGGCGGCGGACCAGCTGGCGAGATCGCGACCCAGGGCCACAGGCCTTCCTTCACCCCTCTACCGGCTCGCCTCCGCCGCCGAGATCCTGGGGGACCGGGAACTGGCCCTCGATCTCCTTGGGGCCGCCCTGACGGCGGGGTTCCCGATCGAGGAGGCGAGCCGAGATCCGGAGCTACGCGGCCTGCGCCGAGCCCCCGAGTTCCAGCGCCTCCTGGGGGCCGTCACGGCGGAAGGCGCGCCGCCGAAACCGAGCTAGTCCTCGGCCGACGATCCGCCCCCGCCGGAGCCGCCTCCCCCCTTGGCCTCGACGATCATTTCCGGATCGAAGACGAAGTTCATCGGGGCGCCGGTCTTGGTGTTGATCAGCGACAGCAGGACCGAAAGCTCGCAGATACCCGGAGTCAGTGCCAGCGGCTGAACGACTCCTTCGACGATGGTCTGGAATTGGTAGGTCAGGTAGACCTGACCCCGCACGCTGTAGACCTCGCTGGTCCGATCGCCCAGGTTCACCAGCTGGGTGGTGACCTGGCTCTCCGGCTCCTCGAAGGGCCATAGCCGCGCGCCGGTGCGGTTGTCGGTGAACGAGAGCCGTGCGTCGAGCTGGCTGAAGCCCCCTGAGATCGGGGGGCCGCCGGTGAGGTTGTCGAGGTTGTAGAAGTAGAACTCGAGGGTGTCATCCTCGCGGAGCTGCGTGAACCACTCGGCGGTGCCGCCGGTCCCCATGTTCACGAGGGCGTTCTGAAGCGGGTAGAGATTCTTGTCAGGATCGGAACCGGTGATCGGGGTGCTGTCCAAAGACCAGCCCATTTGAATTTGGAAGTTGCTCGACATGGCTCTCCTGGGTTCGGTAGGCGACGTGGATGGGCGGTGCTGCCCTGGGGAATCCAGTTAGCAGGCCCTGTGCCAGCTCCGGGTGACTGCGGATCCGCGCTTCGCGCCCCGCGTTCTTGAAAAAGACGTGTCGCCGACGTGTCCGTCGCTGCGTAGACCGGTGTCCGACAAGGCCCCGAAAAGGGGGCGGTCTGGCCGGGCTTACCCGTTTGCCAAGGTGACGGGGCGTCGGTAGACTCAGGCGATTCTAAGTGGGAGTTCCCCTGTTCCCTCGCAGAGCCTCGTCCTCGTCCGGGACGGCCTCTTCGGTTCCGCGCTTCGTCCAATGGACGAGCAGCCACACTTCAGGAGACTCGATGATGACTTACCTTCGCGTTTTTGCAGCTTGCCTCGCTGGCCTGGCCCTCACCGTGGCCCCCGCCAGCGCCAAGGTCACGATCGGCGAGTACCAGCCGATGGACCACCACACCGCCCACCCGTATCCGGCCCTCGGCAGCCCCGAGCTTCCGTCCCTCACGTGGAGCCAGGAGATCCACCATCCCGGCGCGACTTACATCGCGGTCCACTTCTCCCGCTTTGAGCTCGCCCCCGGGGACCGGGTGGTGGTCCGCTCTCCGGATCGCAGCCAGTCCAAGGTCTACACCAACCAGGGGCGCCGGGACCTGGGGACGAAGGGCGGGTTCTTCGCTTCGCGGATCCACGGTGACCGCGCCATTGTCGAGCTCATCACCCACGGCGGCGGATCGGCCTACGGCCTCCACATCGACAAGATCGGCCGCGGTTACAACGATCAAGAGATCCTGGAGTTCTGGGAGCTCGGCCTCGGCGAGGAGATGAACCTCCCCCAGCCAAAGGGCTGGGATCGCTCGGTCTGCACGGCGGATGACAGCACGGAGGCGGTCTGCCACGAAAACACCGAGCCCGCCATGTACCAAGAGGCCCGCGCCGTCGCCCGTCTGGTCATCCAAGGCGCGTTCAGCTGCACCGGCTGGCTGGTGGGCTGCGACGGTCACATCATGACCAACGAGCACTGCATCAATTCCCAGGTCGCTGCCGACAACACCGAGTACGAGTGGATGGCCGAGGGCGCCACCTGTGCCACCAACTGCGCCTCCGGCCTGGCGTGCCCCGGGACCGTCGAAGCCGAAGCGGCGACCCTCGTCGCGGTCAGCTCGCCGTTGGACTATGCGCTGCTGATTCCCGACACCTCCACCGGCACCGGCACCGATCTGGTGGCCACCTACGGCTACATGCAGCTGCGGGAGGCCGGTGCGGTCCTGGACGAGCAGATCTACATCCCCCAGCACCCGGCGGGTTGGGGCAAGCGCTTCGCCTTCAACTCCACCTACCCGGATGACGTGGCCCTCGGCGGCCACACCTACGCCACCAGCCTCACCGAGTTTGCCTGCTCCGGCGGTACCAACGACGTCGGCTACTGGGCCGACACCCGCGGCGGCTCCTCCGGCTCGCCGGTCCTCGGCGTCGGCGACAACCTGGTGGTGGCGCTCCACCACTGCCGCGGCAGCAACTTCTGCACCACCGGCGGCGGTTCCGACACCCGCAACCGTGGGGTCCCGATCGAGGCGGTGATCGCTGACCTCGGCGGTGACCTCCCCAGCTGCGCCCTAGGCAACGCCACCGAGATCTTCCTCGATGGCCTCGAGGCGGGTAACTGCTCCGCCTGGAGCACGGTCCTCGGCGGCGCCGGCACCTGCGCCGCGGCGCCCTGAGGTAGCTCCCCTAGCGAACCGAAGCCGTCGTCAACGTCGGCTTCGGACGTTCCGCCCCCGTACGGCTCTGCTGTCGTCGGGGGCGTTTTAGATGCCGTCGGGACCCCTTGGACGGGGTGGACGGGGTTCGGATCCCTAGATCAGGTTGCCGGCGAACATCCCGGCGTTGCGGACGAAGATGGTGGTGGGCAGGCCCTCAGCCAGTTCCATCAGTCGTTCGGCGTATTCCCCTTCGTCCCCTGCCTTCGGGAGGGTCAGCCCAAGGATGACCACGTCGGCGTCGGCGCTGCGGCGGTGGAGGATCTCGGCCACCCGGCGGCCCGGTTCCCGCACCACGATCTCGGTTTCGGCGCGGATCCGGGTTTCCGGGATGAGGGCGGCGAGGCCTTCCTCCATATCCCGCCGCTCTTCGTCGTTGCGCACGATGGAACGGACGCGAATGCGGGCGTCGTCCCATTCCGGATTGAGGCTGAGGAGGTAGGCGAAGAGCAGCATCATGTCGCCGTTGTTCTCGAGCCCGCCCCACCACACGTCGATGCGCTTGGACTGCCCCGGCTCGTGCCTCCAGGCGAGTCGCGACAGCAGCGTGCTCTTGCCCACCCGACCGATGCGCCGCATGATGCGGAGCTGGCTGACGAGGTTCTCTTTGCTGGTGGGCCAGCCGAACATCACCGTGTTGGAATGCAGGCCGGCGATGCCGTTGGCCTGGGTGACGTCCACCGCACCGGACTCGAAGTCCCGCACGACGTTGACCTCGCTGAAGACCTTGAGGCTGGCCTTGGACAGGGCCTGTTCGAGATCCCGCTTCGGCTTGGCGACGTCCACCCCCTCGTGCTCCAGGCTGCCGTGGATGAGGCGGCAGGCGGTGACCACGCCGCGGTCCTGGTTGAACCAGCTGGCCAGCCGGACGAGGCCGATGTGTCGCTCCGGGTCGCGGACGAAAACGAGGATGTGGGGACGCCAGTTGCGGGCGTCTTCGGCGTGGCCCCGCAGTCGCAGTAGGGCGAATCGGGCGAGGGATAGCCACAGACCCGCCCGCACGTCCCCCCACTGCTTCTCCAGGGATCGCCGCCTCAGGTAGAGCCAGAGGCCGAGCTCCAGGACCGCCGCGAGGAGGCACGCAAGGGGGCTGATCAGGAACATCACCGACACCGCCCCGAGGGCGCCGAGGAGGGACAGCCCCCAGGGCACGTGGATCGTAGGGCGATAGTAGGGATCCTTGGCCAGCTGCTCGATGGCGGCGCTCAGATTGATCATCATGTAGAGCGTCAGGAAGAGCACGGTGACCAGGGTCGCCACCGCGTTGAGGCCGCCGAGGGCGACCCCGGCGAGGGCCAGGCCGCCGCTGATCCAGGTGGCGATGGTTGGCTGGCCGGTGGGGGAGAGCTTGGCCAGGAAACGGGGTGCCAGGCCGTCGGTGGCGAGGGCCTGGAGCACCCGGGGACCCCCGAGGACGCTGCCCAGGGCCGACGACAGGATCGCCCCGAGGATCCCGGGGTAGATCAGGATGGGACCGAGCAGCGCCACCGCCAACCAGGCGTCGGGGCCCGGTAGGGTGAGGACCTCCGGCTCCACCTGCGCGGTGATCGCCAAGAGGACGGGGATCAGCAGGTAGGCGGCGGTTCCGGTGGCCACCGCCAACAAGGTGCCGCGGGGGATGGATTTGCGGGGATCCGCCAGGTCACCGCTCATACCGATACCGGCGGCAAACCCGGTCACGGCGGGGAAGAAGACGGCGAAGACGTACCAAAAGCCGCCGGGTGCGGTCTCGTAGTCGGCACTCCATGAGGGGGGCTGAATCGGCCCGGTCAAGACCCCCACCGCCAGGGCGACGATGGAGAGCACGACGGCGATCAGGATTGGGATCTGGAGCTTGAGGGCCAGGGCGGCGCTGCTGCCCGCTACCGCCGTGATGATCACGATGGTGAGGGCCGCCAGCAGCTGGACGAAGTACCCCGGCAGGGCGCCCCCCACCGACGGCCAGAGGTCGGGGGGCCACAGCCCCGCCACCGCTTCAGCGAGGCCGAAGCTATAGAAGGTGATCGACAGGGTGCGGCAAAGGAAAAGGGGAATGCCGATGGCCCCGCCGAGCTCTAGCCCCAGGCTGTGGGAGATCATGTAGTACTCGCCGCCGGCCCCCACTTGCATGTTGGTGGCCACGGCGGAGGCCGAGAGGGCGGTGATCAGGGTGATGGAGCTGGCCAGCAGGACAATGACGACCGTCAGCCCGAGGCCGACGTTGCCCACCACCCAGCCGAAGCGCAGGTACATCACCAGCCCGAGGATGGTCAGGACGCTGGGGGTGAAGACCCCCAGGTAGGTGCCGAACTTCTGGGCCTTGGGCCCGTCCGTCGACCCCTCGGCCCCCGACCCGCGGGTCGGGTCTCCGACGGTCGAACCGTCAGCCATCGGCGGACGGCCCTCCGAGATTCACTTCGTCGGCGCTCGGATCGGTACCGTAGCGCAGGCCAAGGAGCTCCATCTCCTCGTCCGTCGGCTGGAAAACCGCGAGGCCGACGGTGCCCGGTCCGGCGTGGGTCCCCACCACCGGTCCAATCTCGGTCATCCCCAGCTCGGCGATCGGGAAGCCGGCCCGCAGGCGTCTCCGAAGGGCTTCGGCCCAGACCGGCGCGGAGGAATGGGTGACAAAGCCCCAAAGGGGGCGATCGTCCTCGACCCGATTGCGCAGGATCTCGATCATCTTCGGCTGCACCGCCCGACCGCCGCGGACCCGATCCAGGGGGACGATGGCGCCGTGCTCCAGACCGAGGATCGGCTTGATACCCAGCATCGAACCGACGAATCCCCTGGTGCGGCTCAGCCGCCCGCCCTTCACGAGGTAGTCGAGGTCGTCGACTGCGAAGAGGACGTGAATACGATCCCGCAGAAGGCGCAGGCGGTCGGCGATCTGCTCCGCGCTGCCGCCGAGGGCCGAAAGCCGGGCCGCCACCAGCGCCATGAGGCCGAGGCCGGAGGAGACCTGACGACTGTCCACCACCTCCAAGTGGCGGGCGTAGAAGGCCTGGGTCGACAGCATCTCCGTAGCAGCTTGGGCGGCGTGGTCCTTCGTTTTCGAAAGGGCGGAGGAGATGTGCAGGGAGATGACGTCTCCCCGTTCCAAGGCGGGGCCGTAGACCGAAAGGAACGCCTCCGTATTCGGCGGGCTGGACTCCGGGTGCTCCTTGCCCTGGGAAAGGAGCTGGTAAAAGAGCCTCGGCGGGAGGTCGACACGGTCGAGATAGCGGCGGTCCCCGAAGGTGACCGACAGGGGCACCTGGACGATTCCGGTGGCCTTCGCCATGTCCGGGGAGAGGTCGCTGGTGGAATCGGTGACGATCGTAACCGGAGCCTTGGGGGCCTTCAGGACCAGGTGGCCGTCCTCCCGGAGCGCCAGGATCTCATCGATGGCGGCGCTGTCCACCACGTCCTCCAGAGCGTCGAGGATCTCCGCCACCGTGGTGCTCCGCTGAGCCCCCGCGAGGATCCGCTGCTGTAGCTCCGAGAACTGGGTGCCGAAGAAGTCGTCGCCCATCACCACCACCAGCCGCGCCCGGGGGTCCGGTCGTTCCCCGAGGCTGTCTTGGATCGCCGCCAGGATCAGGGTTTCCAAGTCCTCCGAAATGTCGGGGCTCGGCGCGTCGGCGGCGGACCTGGGGTCGCTGGGGAAGATCCGCAAGGCCCCTTCTTGATGTCGGGCGAGCCGGCAGAAGGCCTTGACTCCGCGGGTCGGGGCTTCGGTCGCCGACGTCGGCGTGCCCCCCCGTAGCCAGATCGAACCGTGGTCGACGATCTCGACCCGGCCGTTGAAGCCGAGGGTGGAGAGATCCCGGAGCACCTCCAGCATCGGGTGGAGGGCCAGGCTGCCCACCAGCATGAACCGTTCCTCCACCCCTTCCATACCGAGGTGACGGGCGAGCAGGGCGAGGGTCAGGCGGCGGGCCGTGCGATCTAGATCCAGGCCCCCCGTCGCCAGGGTTGGCACGGGATCTCCGCCCTCCCCAGCGTCGGACGGCGGGGAGAGGGTCACGGTGTCGCCGACGGCTACGGCTTCGGGGTCCAGCCAGGTGGGGGAGACCTCCCGCCGGAGGGCGCCGTCGTGGACCGCGTCGAGCCAGGATGAGCCGCTGGGAAGTGCGCCCTTGGGGGCCACGACGAAGAACGGGCTCAGGCCGTGGAAGAACCGCTCCGCCTCCGCCAGGTCGGCGGCGGGCACCACCTCGAAGCCGCAGCCCGCGAGGGGGATCCCCAGGGCCTGCCGCGCCTCGGCTTCGGGGTGGAACAGCAGCAGGCCGTTCCGGATCATGGCCTCTTCGTCCCTCGGTTCATGGCGTCCGCCCGCCGACGCGGAAGAAGCGAAGCAGGCCCACCAGGCTCCGCGGAGCGTGGGGGCTGAGGGACCATCGATCCCGACCTTCGATGGCGCGTTGGATCTCCCGGCGCGGGGTTTCGTCCTGGCAGACGACGATCCCCTGGGCCGCCGGATCGGCGCCTTCGAAGCGGTCCATCAAGCCTAGGACCGACGGTACTTCGGCGCCGTCGTCGAGCCACACCAGCACCCCGCCGCAGGAGGGCAGGACGCCGCCGATCTGATCGACCACGGCACCCCCAAGCTCCTGCACGTGGAGGGCGAGCTGGCCGCCCTCCGTGGCGTAGATGGCGCTGCCGCCCCGGCGACGGTCGAGCTTTGTGACGAGGGGGCCGAGCGTCTCGTGGTGGCGCACCGGTTCCATCAAGGCCGTGAGGGAGTCCCAGGCCCCGGCCTCCGCCAGCAAAAGCAGCGACAGCACCTGCCGGCCGAGGCCCGCCTGGCGCGCCCGCAGCAACAGGGTGCCGATGGCGATGTCGAGGTAGACCGACGAAGATATTTCGCTGGTGGAAGGCACCCGCCTCGCCGGCGGAGTCTCGACGACACCGTGCTCGAGCAGGACCGCCGTCGCCAGCCGGACTTCCTGGGGCGGCGCGAATCCGGCGGCTAGGAGATCGTAGAGCCGCGACTGGGGGTGGGACTTCAGGTGGTCCAGGACCGGGCCGTAGGGCAGCTGGGCGAGGGGGCCGAGGGCGGGAAGCTCGCGGCCGGTGATCCGCAGGGGAGTGCCGGAGCTGCCTGCGAAGGGGCGCCGCTGCTCCAGCTCGTCGTCCAGCCAGGCGGCGTAGAGCAGCAACTGGGGCAGCGGTAGCTGGGGTCCCGAGCCTGCCTCCGGAGTCTCACCCCGGGCCGCTTCGAAACGGAATCGACCGCCGGCGAGGCCGAGGATCGCCAGCAGCGCGTCCCGGCCCTCGAGGCGCTCCAGCTTCGCCGCCACCGCCGCACCGCGGACGAATTGGATCCGGCCACTGGTGCCGCCGGCGCCCCGAAGCGAGAGGATGCCGCCTTTGCCGGCGTTGTGGATGTATTGCAGGAGCTCTTTGGCGGGGTGCTGGGAGAAGTCACCCTCGAGCACCCGCAGCTCGTCGCTATTGCTGCCGAGGAGCCGGGAAGCCCGCAGCACCAGCTCCTCCGGATCGCAGGGGAGCTGGACGTAGTCGTCGGCCCCCGCCTTGAGCAGTGCGAGTCGCTGTCCCACCTCGGTCTCGCCGGACAGGACCAACACCGGTATGGACCGCCCCTCCGGACGGCTCCGCAGCTGGTCGATCAAGTCGACGGCGGTGCTGGCGCCGAGCACCATCTCCGAGATCACCAGGTCGATGCGGCCGTCCAGGGCGAGGGCCAGGGCCTGGTCCGGGCGGTCCAGCAGCTCCACCCGATAGCCGGCCACGTGTAACCGGTCGGCCACCGTCGCCGCGAACATCGCGTCCCGCTCCAGCAGGGCGATCCTAGCCATCGCTGGGTTCCTTCAGTAGGCCGCCGAAGGTGTCGTTCAGTTGGCTCACCTCGCCTCCCCCCGGCAGCATCGGTCGGCCGAAATAGAAGCCCTGGGCGAGCTGGAAGCCGAGGGTCGTACACAGCTCGGCTTCGGTTTCGGTCTCGACGCCCTCCGCCAGGGTGGCGATGTCCAGACCCTTCACCATGGCCACCAGCTGGCGGATCATGCTGAGCCGGGAGTCGGAGGCCTGATCCAGGTCCCGCAGCCAACCGCGATCGAACTTGACGAATTGGGGGGCCACTTCCGCCAGTTCCTGGAGCCGCGCCTGGCCGGCGCCGAAGTCGTCGAAGGCGATCTCGACCCCGAGCCGGTCCAGTCCGGAGGAGAGCTCCCTCAGGAAGGCGCCGTCCGCCACCGCGGACTCGTGGAGCTCCAGCACCAGGTCGCAGGGTGGGCGGTTCTCAGCGAGGGTCGATTTCAGGGAACGGAGAAACGGCTGGGGGCCGTCCCGCAGCTCCGCTGGATGGATGTTGAGGAAAAGCTTGATGCCCGCGGCGTTGGGGAGCTGGTGGGCGGAGGCGAGGGCGACCGCCCGCAGAGCTTCGCTCAACGGGGCTTCCGCGTCGATACAGTCGGCGAGCAGGAAGAGCTCGAAGGGGGAGACTTCCCGCCCCTCCATGGTGCCCCGGCCGAGGGCTTCGTAGCCGATGATGCGGCGATCCGGCCCGAGCTCCACCAGGGGCTGGAACACGGCCACTAGATCCCGGCGCTCCAGGAGGCCTTCGAACTCGTCCAGCCGCTGGGCCAGCTGGGCCGCCAGATCCCGCTCGCTGATCGCCAGGGTCAGCGTCGTGCGGACGAGGGGGGAGTCCGAGGACACGAGAAGCCTCAGCTCCTGATTGGCGAAGTGGAGCACGTCCCCGTCCTCCAACTCCACGGGCTGGGTCACCGGCGCTCCGTTCACGAAGGTGCCGTTTTTGCTGCCGACGTCATGTAGCCGGAGAATCCCCTCCCGGGAGCGGATCTCAGCGTGACGGCCGGACACCCTGGGCGAGGCGAGGGGGAGGTCCGCGTCGGAACGGCGGCCAATGCGGAAGGGGAGGCGGTCGATGGCGGTCCGCCAGACCTGCCGCCGCTCGTCGACGAAGCCTTCCAGGTACCAGGTTTCCCTCTCGCTCCGGGCCTTTGGACGGGTGTCGGATCTCACGTGGGTTCTCGTCGCAGGGGGTCTGCGCCGTGTTCAGCGGCAGGCCAGGATGTCGAGGGGTGGTAAAGACAACATATTAGCAGAGGGAGATTCGCCGGGGCGTGCCCGGGACACCCGCCGGCTCGATGGCAGGGGGGGAGCCGCGGCTCACAGGGAGAGGATCCTTCGACCCCCTTCGTACAGGGTGATGGGGCCATCCTGGGAGACAGTGATGGCGAGGCAGCCGACCTCGGCGCTGGCCTTGGCGGCGCTGGAGTGGCGGGCCCCTTTGCCGGGGCCGACGTCGGCGACGGTGCCGGCGTCCGGCCGCAGCAACACCATGCAGGCCCGCAGGCGGCTGGTGTCGGCGTCGATCACCGTCGCTCCGTCCTGGCGCGCGAAGTTGATCAGCTCGTCGTCCGTCAGGGTGCCGACGGGGGAGCTGGCGAACCAGGCGAAATGGCTGATGTCGGGGGCGTCGGATCGCTCCAGGATGGCGCCGGCGTCACCGAGCAGGAAGATGGCGCCGAGGTTCCGTTCGGACATGCGGAAGGCGCAGCGCAGGAGACGTACCAAGAGCCGCTTCTGGTACCGGCTCTCACCCGCCAGCTCCTCGAGGACGTGCTCCAGCCGCCCGACGAGCTCGGGCATCCAGTCGCCGTTGGCGTAGCGCCCCGCCAGACGGCCGCGGGAGAAGACGCGGACCTGGCGTCCCCCCCTGGGTACGAAGAAAACCACCGCATCGCAGCGCCTGGAGATCTCGGCGTGCATGCGGAATTGGGGGCCGAAGATCGTGGTCTTCTCCGGCAGGTCCAGCTGCAGTCTGGAGATCCCCCGGACGTATCCGTGGCGGTCGACGACGTAGGCCAGCTCCATGCCGTTGACCAGCTTGGCGAGGCCCACGAGGCGATTGCGCATACGGCGAATGTGATCGTGCCTGTGGAGCTGGATGGGGCTCGAGGGAAGGATGCGGTGAATGCGGATCGGATCGCCGACGATCAGCGCCGTCGAGAGGGGGCGCTCTTCGTTCTCCATCTGAGCGACGTTCGCGGCGGCATCGCAGATGTGGACCACCGACGGGGCGTCGATGCCGTGCTCCCGGGCCAGGTCGAAGAGGAACTCGATGCCGGCATCGGCGGTCCAGGCGTCGAGGATGCTCTCCTTCTCCAGCAGATCCCGCAGCCGCTCGGGGCCCACCGCCACCTGGGTGATCTCCCGTTCCGCTCGCTGGATGGGCTCGCTAGGGTAGAGGGCTCGGATCTCTGCGGCCCAACGCTCGGCGAGGCGGGCGTGGTCGCGGGTCCGATTCTCCGTCAGCTGCTGGGCCTCCGGCGACTGGCGCTGGCCCAGCAGGGCGTAGGCTTCGATCCGCTCCCAGGGCTCGGCCTGATCGTTGACCTCGGCGATCACCTGGTCGAGCAACTCCTGGACCCGGGGGTGGGCCAGGGTGGTGACCCGCTCGACGGAGGGCCCTTCGGGATCGAGATCCCGTTCTTGCCCCCGCGGGGTCCAATGCCAACGCAGTCCCGAGGAGGCGTGGCCGGCGAAGGGGGTGGCGGGGGCCACCAGGGGGCCGGGCTCTAGAGGATCCCCGTCGGAACTGCTTCCGCCGTTGGGCATATCGTCCCCCAGGCCTTCGTCGTCGCGGAAATGATCCGCCAGGGCCTCGAGATCCGGAACCAGTAGGGCGCAGAGGTAGGGACGCCCCTCGCCGAAGATCACCGCCTGGTCGACGAAGGGGCTTTGGGCGAGGGTCTCTTCAATGGCCCGGGTCGACACCCTCCTGCCTGTGGAGAGGATCAGCGTCTCCCCCTTGCGCCCGGTGAGGAAGAGGTTGCCGTGGTCGTCGAGCCGACCGAAGTCGCCGGTCAGCAGCCAGCCGTCGGCGGAAATGACCCTGGCGGTGGCTTCGGGCTGGCGCCAGTAGCCCCGCATCACCGTCGGCCCTTTCACCATCAAACCGCCGTCCTCCGCCAGGCGGACCTCAAAACCCGGGGCAGCGGGCCCGCAGGCCTCCACCTCGGCGCTGCCGGGGAGATTGACGGTGGGGAAGCCCAGGATCTCTGTGACGCTGTACATGTTCACCGGCTGCAGGCCGATGGCCTCGAGGGTTTCCGCCAGGGTCCGTTGCAGCGGGGCGCCGGTGCACAGGAAATGCCGGAAGCGACCTCCGAAGGCGCCGCGGATACGGCTGAAGAAGGTGCGGTCCGCCCGCAGGTAGCGGTCCCGTAGCTCGGGGGACGCATCGGCGCCGGCGGCCCGGTACTGCTTCCCGGTGGCGAGGGCCCAATGGAACATCTCGCGGGTCGACTCCGGAAGACGCCGGATGCTGGCATCCACGACAAGGTCGTAGGCCCGTTCGAGGGCGTTGGGGATGGTGAGGACGAGGGTGGGGCTCACCTGCTGGACCTCTTCCACCACCAGGTCGCGGCTGCGGCTGACGGCGTTGGGGACGCCCGCCAGCAGGAAGTAGAGCGCCACGGTGAGACTCGGCGGGTAGCTCCACGATAGGGCGGTGTAGGCGACGTCGTCTACGTCGAGCTCGAACCAACGCTGGAGCTGATCCAGGACCGCTGCCTTCTGTCCGTGGTCGAAGACCGCCCCGAGGACGCCCTCGCCCCCGCCGACGGCGTAGTGGATCGTCGCCGGGGAGTGGGCGGGCTGCTCGACGGCCAGTCGCCGTAGCTCTTCGCTCCGCCCTTCGTCGAGGCGTTTGGAGACCGCGTCCGCCAGGGGAACCGTTCCTTCCGGCAGTACCCCGTCCGGATCGTCATCTTCGTCCGGCTCCATCGCCACCACCAGCGTCAGCTCCGGCAGCTCTTTGCGGACCCCCTCCAAAGATGCCAGACGCTCCGCCCCGGACACCACCACCGCCCGCGCGCCGCTGTCGGCGAGCTGACTACGGACTTCGGGGAAGCGCAGGGACTGGCGGATAGGCACCACCACCGCCCCCGCCAACAGGCCGGCGACGTGGGCCACCATCCAATCGGGACTATTGGGGCCCCACACCGCGAGGCGTTCCCCTTCGAGGCCGTGGCGGCGCAGGAAGTCGGTGAACCTAAGGGTCTGGCGCCTGAAATGCCGATACGAGATGTCCCGGTAGCGGCCACTCCGGAGGACCCGGAAACAGGTGGCGCCGCCGTGTCCGTCGAGGGCCTCGATCAGCTGCCGATTGAGGGTCGACGGAGGGACTTCTGAGGCCGAGTGGAGCCCGCGCGGGTCCGGAGAAGGTTTCGCTTCGTCCGGGCGCTCCCCTCCAGCATTCGGCTCGGTCGCTGGACCGGCCTTTGATGGGGGCTCGACGCTCGGTGCCTTCGGATCGCTAGACATTGGAAACAGCCTATCCGATCCGCGGCGTTCCGGCACGATGGGCTGGCCCCCTCGAGATGCCGGCGGCTTGGAGAACCCAACACCTTGGCCCATAATAGGCTTTTGGATCATGGTCTCAGGATCGGGCCAGCGCGACCCAACCCTCACGACTACACGTCCCAAGCTCGAGGGCAGGCGCCAGGGCCGCTGAGCGTCATCGTCGCCGACACCCACCTTCATGCGTCCGAACCCTAGCCGGGCCTGCCCGCCGATCGCCACCCAGGAGATTCCCGTGCACCGACTCTTTGCTCTCTTCGCGGTTTCTTGCCTCGTCTTGGTTTCCGTCCCGGCCACCGCCGCGCCGGCGCCGCTGTTCAGCTCGGCCACCCTCGAGGTGGCCCCCATCGACCGCAGCGAAGAGATGGCGGTCCACCGTCAGCGGTTGGTGGATCTCAACGTCGAGGCCCTCGGGGGCCTCGCCGCTGACCCGAGCTTCGCCGCGACTTCCCTGTACCTCAACCTCTTCGAGGACGTGACCCTGGTGGCCCAGCGTACAGACCTGGAGAGGAACCGGTCCGGCAGCCTGACCTGGATCGGCACCGTCGCCGACGACCCCTTCAGTAGCCTGACGCTGGTTACCAAGGACGGCATTACGGTGGGTAGCGTCCGTGCCCACGGTAGCCTGTACCTCCTGTTCTACGCCGGCGGCCCCCACGTGATCTACGACGTCGACGAGGCTTCGCCGGTCTATCAAGAGGAAGAACCGACGCCGGTGAACCTGGACCCGTTGAAAGCAGCCGCCGCCGACGCCCAGGCCAGGGGCGCCGCCGTCCAGGACGACGGATCGATCCAGGATCTGATGGTGGTCTACACCGCCCAGGCGGTGAGCGCCGTCGGCAACGTCACCGCGGTGGAGAACCTCATCGACCTCGGCGTGTCCGAGACCAACCAGGGGTACGCCAACAGCGGCATCCTCCACCGAATCAACCTCGTCCACACCGCACAGGTGGACTACACCGAGGCCGGAAGCGTCAGCACCGACCGCAACCGTCTGCGCAATCCTAGCGACGGCTTCCTCGACGACGTCCACGCCCTGAGGGACCAGTACAGCGCCGACATCGTCAAGATGATCGTCAGCGGGGGCGGCTGCGGCATCGCCTACATCATGAATCCGGTGTCGGTGGACTTTGAGGACTTCGCCTTCTGTGTCACGCAATACAGCTGCGTGTCGCCGAACTACACCTTCGCCCACGAGCTCGGTCACATCCAGTCGGCGCGCCACGACTATTTCGTCGACCCGACCGTCAACGCCCCCTTCAGCTACAACCACGGCTACCGCGATCCCCAGAATCGCTGGCGGACGGTCATGGCCTATAGCAACGGCTGCGGCGGTTGCCAGCGTCAGCTGTTCTGGTCGAACCCCGATGTCGACCACCCCAGCACCGGCAACCCGATGGGCATCGCGGAGGGAGAGCCGCAGGCGGCGGACAACCGCAAGACCCTCAACACCACCGCCTGGACGGTGGCCAACTTCCGGGTGGGTGAAAGCGTCTTCGTCGACGGCTTCGAGGCCGGAAACTTCTCGGCCTGGAGTCAGTCGGTCATCGACTGACCCCGCCCCAGCGCGCCGTTCCCCGATCCCGGGGGCGGCGCCTTCGCCCAACCCTCCGCGCGCCCTCCCAGGGCGCGCCCGGTCTCGCCCCGCCGCACCCCTTCGGCTCCCGCCGCCCTTTCCCCCAGGCACCGGATTCGCCATAATCCCGCCGACGGCGCTTTCCGCCCGTCGACCTCGATTCCTCAACCACAGCCGCGGATCCGTCCCGCCGTCCACGGAGATCCCATGTCCGAGCAATACGTCTACGTCATGAAAGGCCTGCGGAAGATCTATCCGCCGGGCCGGGAAGTCTTGAAGAACATCTGGCTGTCGTTCCTACCCGGGGCGAAGATCGGAGTGCTGGGTCTGAACGGCGCCGGCAAGTCGACCTTGCTCAAGGTGATGGCCGGCGAGGTCACCGACTTCGACGGCGAGGCGTGGCCCGCCAAAGGGGTCCGGGTCGGCTACCTGCCCCAGGAGCCCCGCCTGGACGAAGGGAAGAATGTCCTCGGCAACGTCGAAGCGGCGGTGGCGGACACCCGGGCGCTCCTAGAGCGTTTCGACGAGATCAGTGCCCGCTTCGGCGAGGATCTGAGCCCCGAAGACATGGACAAGCTGCTGGCGGAGCAGGCGGAGGTGCAGGACGCCATCGACGCCAAGAACGCGTGGGAGCTGGACCGGCAGCTCGAGATCGCCATGGACGCCCTGCGGCTGCCGCCGGCGGACGCCGACGTCACCCAGCTGTCCGGCGGCGAGCGTCGCCGAGTGGCCCTATGCCACCTCCTGCTTCAGCAGCCGGACCTGCTGCTCCTGGACGAGCCCACCAACCACCTCGACGCCGAGTCGGTGGCGTGGCTGGAACGCCACTTGGCGGAGTATCCAGGGACGGTGGTGGCGATCACCCACGACCGCTATTTCCTCGACAACGTCGCGGGCTGGATTCTGGAGCTGGACCGTGGCCAGGGGATCCCCTGGGAAGGCAACTACTCATCCTGGCTGGAACAGAAGGAGGGGCGCCTGGCCCAGGAGGAGAAGCAGGCCTCCGCCCGTCGCCGCACCCTGCAACGGGAGCTCGAGTGGATCCGCATGGCGCCCCGGGCCCGGCAGGCCAAGGGCAAGGCCCGTCTCGCCGCCTATGAGGATCTCCTGGCGGAGGACCAGCAGATGGACCTCGACCGCCGGGAGACCCGTGAGATCCACATCCCCGCGGGTCCGAGGCTCGGAGACGTGGTGGTGGAGGCCAGCGGGCTTTCCAAGGCTTTCGGCGACCGTCTGCTCTTCGAGGGCCTGGACTTCTCCCTGCCACCTGCGGGCATCGTCGGCGTCATCGGCCCCAACGGCGCCGGTAAGACCACCCTTTTCCGCATGATCACCGGCGAGGAAACCCCGGACGCCGGGGGGCTACGGCTGGGGGAGACCGTCGAGATCGCCTACGTCGACCAGAGCCGCGACTCCCTCGACGGCGAGAAGCGGGTGTGGGAGGTGATCTCCGACGGCCAGGATCCAATCCTCCTCGGACGCCGGGAAGTGGCGGCCAGGGCCTACGCTTCGTGGTTCAACTTCAAGGGCGCCGACCAGCAGAAGCGGGTCAAGGATCTGTCCGGCGGTGAACGCAACCGAGTCCACCTGGCGCGGACGCTGAAGGCGGGGGGCAACCTGCTGCTGCTGGACGAGCCCACCAACGACCTCGACGTCGATACCCTGCGGGCATTGGAGGAGGCCCTCCTGTCCTTCGCCGGCTGCGCGGTGGTGATCTCCCATGACCGCTGGTTCCTGGACCGAATCGCCACCCACATCCTGGCGTTCGAAGGGGATTCCCAGGTGGTCTGGTTCGAGGGCAACTACGAAGCCTACGAGGCCGACCGCAAGCGCCGCCTCGGCGCCGACGCCGATCAGCCCCACCGCATCAAGTACAAGAAGCTCGTCCACTGAGGACCGCCCCTTCGCCGCGCGCCCACCCGAGGTGCTCGGCGAAGGGACGGCCCTTCAACCCCCCGCCAGCTCGCGGACACCTTGCTCGATGCGCCGGACCGTCTCCGGCAGATCCTCTGCCGCCACCGAGCAGATGGCCAGGCGCAGGTAGTTGGGGCTGCTAGAGACGACCCCCGTATCGTGCTTTTCGATGAGGTGTCGACGCACGACGTGGGGGTCGAGCCCCAGGCCATCCGCCAGTTCCATCAGCACGAAGAAGCCGGCGTTGAACGGCAACAGCCGTAACAGTCCGGGATCGAGGGCCTCCAGGGCCGGGCGGACCGCCCCGTAGCGTTCCCGGGCGATGCGACGGATCTCCGAGACCTCGGCGAGGGCCTCTCCCCCCGCAAGGCTGCGGAGCAAGACCATCTGGCTCGTGGCCACCGGCGAGCCGAGGGTGGAGCGCACGAGGCTGGCGATCTTGCTCTCGATGGCCTGTCTGGCCTCGTCTTCGAGTTCGGCGCCGAAGGTCAGGAAACCCACCCGGCCGCCGAAGAAGCCGAATTCCTTGGTGGCACCGTCGATCTTGATGGGTACCAAGTTCGGATGGAGCCCCGCCAAGTCCCAGAAGATCGAGCTGTTGGGGGCATCCTCGGCGTAGGCCAGGCCGCCGTAGGCGTCGTCGCAGATCACCGCCAGGGGCCGACGCTCGGCTTCCGCCACCAGGCCCTCCACCAGGCGGGCCCGTTCGATGGCGGTGGGGGCGTAGCCCCCGGGGTTCGAAGGGAAATTCGCCAGGGCGAGGGCCGGCTCACCCTCCGGCAGGGCCCCGAGGGCTCGGCGTAGGGCCTTCGGGTCGAATCGGCGGTCCGTACCGTAGGCGGGTTCGGTGACTAGCTCCACCCCCGTCCGCAGTGAAAACACCTGGCGGTAGTTGCCCCAAAAGGGCGTGGTGAGGGCGAGCTTTCGGCCGGGGCCGCCGAAGAGGTCCGCCACCAGGGACAGGCCGTGGCTCAGTCCGCAGGTCACCACCGGTAGGCTCGACGGCACCTCGTCGGGCACCGGGGAATCCCCCTGCTCGGTCCGCTGCCATCGGCGCCATGCCTCTCGAAC
>JBCDIS010000116.1:0-22390 GCA_038748685.1 Acidobacteriota bacterium
CCGGGGGCAGGTCCGTGCCCTGCACGACCCCGAGGGGCGTGTAGCCGGTGTAGCCCGGGAAGATGGTGTCGAGGGAGTTGTTGCACATCCGCCGGATCAGGACCTCGCTGAGGATCCTGCGGTAGTCGGTGGTGACGCCCACATCGGTGCCGTCCACCAGCTGGTCGGGGTGGAGGCCGGGGAACTGGCCGTGGAGCCCGCCGTTGGCGTTGCCGGACAGCACCATCATGGAGTTGCCGTAGCCGTGCTCACAGCCGTTGTCGTTGTTCTCGTTGACCTCCCGGCCAAACTCGCTCTGCACCACGACGGTCAGGCGTTGGGTGTAGTTCGAGGCGCCGGCGCCGTCGAGGTCCGTGTAGAGGGCGGCGAGGCCAGCCGCCATTTCCCCGAGCAGATCGGCGAAGTAGCCGCTGGAGCCGACCCCCTGCTCGTCATGGGTGTCCCAGCCGCCGAGGTCCACCGTGGCGACCTGGAGACCGAGGTCGAGCTTGATCATCTGCGCCAGCACCTGGAGGTGCTCGCCGAAGCTTGTTTCGGGGTATGCGGCACCGTTGGACGGCGTATAGCCGCCGGTGACATTGAGGGAGATGATGTCGACGGAGTCTAGGGCTTGGACGCCGGTGTCGTGGAGCCACGACGTGTCGCTCTCGAAGATGTTGCGCAGCGCCTTGCGCTGGCCGTTGCGCCACAGCCAGGGGCCGTTGTCAATGTTGAAGTAGTCGGGGTCCGTCATGTTGAGGGTTTCGAGGTTCCCCAGGAGGGAGGCCGGCTGCAGGTCGCCGATGGCCAGGGAGGGCATCACGATCTGGCTCGGCAGGTTCCCCGCCGACGACAGGTGGCGGGTCAGCCAGCCCGTGGTCATGCTGGAGGACCCCGGCGTCCCCAGCTCGACGAAACGCATGGCGTCGAAGTGGGATTTGTTCACCACGTCCACCATGCCCACCCCGTGGACGATCGCCAGCCGGCCGTCCTGGTAAAGGGGATACAGGGGGGCGGCCGAGGGATGGAGGCCGAACTGCCCGTCCAGGTTGATGGCGGCCCCGGGGCCGGAGACGGGGATGCGCATGGTGGGGCGCGCCGCCTCGTAGTGGCCCCGATCCGGCCCGTCGATGGGGGGCAGGAAGTTGAGACCGTCCATGCCCCCCCGCAGGAAGACGGTCACCAGGATTTCCTGGTTGAGTCCGGGGTCGGCGAAGGCCATGGTGTTGAATCGGGAGCCGGAGTAGCCGGCGATGGCGGCGGAGCAGCCCGCCAGGAAACCGCGTCGAGTCATGCTCATGTCTCGGGTCCTTTCCGTATCGCTATCTTGGGTTTCCAGGCGTTCAGCGCCAGAGGAACGACGGGCTCATGCACATCAGGGCCACCAGCGCCCGCAGGCGGCTCTGGACTTCCTCTGAGGTAGACACGGGAAGGTCGTAGTCGGGGTTGTGCCCCTGGGCCATGAAGTCGATCAGGTGCTCCTCCTCCTGCGGCGAGGCGGCGGTGCCGTAGAGGCGCTGGGCCCAGAATTCCACGATCTCCCGCGACGAGCGGACCGATGGCGGGGTCTTCGCGAGGACGTCGAGATAGGGATTGTCGTCGGGGTCTGAGACCTGCACCAACATGTTGGCGAGGCGCCAGCACATGACCCGGGGGGAGCTGCTGTTCCACGCCGCCTTGAAGTCCGGGTATCCGTTGGGGGGATTCCACGAGAAAAGGGCCTGGCCCGTTTGGTAGAACTCCCACAGGAACCAGTTGGTGGAGTCGTCGGTTTCGGTGAAGGGTAGATCGCCGTCGATGCCGCGGAAGGTGGCGATGGCGATCTCGAAGGGGCGGCGCACCTTGTCGCCCCAGGTGCCGAGGAACTCCGGCGCCAGGAGGATCGTGCGCAGGGTCTGGGCGATCTGGTCCGGGGCGTCCACCGCCGCCAGGAACGTCGCGGCGGCGGCGTCCACCAGAGACTCCGGCGGGGAGTCCCCCACCAGGCGACGACACATCTTGGTGGCGATGAACCTGGCGGTGGCGGGGTGGGAGGCCAGCAGGTCCAGGAGGTCCCGGCCGTCTTTCATCGGCGCCTGGTTCGGGGAGAGGTCCTCACCGAGGAGGGTCTTGGCGTCGTGGTCATGCCACGGGTCGTGGTAGAGGAACTCCCCGGTATTGCCGAAATCCGGGTCCCAGTCCCGGTCGCTCAGGGTCCACCCCGTGAGGCATTTGGCGGCGGAGACGACGTCGTCTTCGACGTAGCCCAGGGGCCTTCCCTGCCCGTCGGTGGGCACCTGGTCCTGCGGCAGGGAGCCGTAGTACGCATGGGCACCCATGGTGTGGAGCTCCATCAGCTCCCGGGCGTAGTTCTCGTTGGGGTCCTCGAAGGAGTTCACGTTGTTGTCGAGGTAGTAGAGCATCGCCGGGCTCTGGGCCACCCCTTCGAGCATGGTCCTGAAGTTGCCGAAGGTGTTGGTGCGGATGACGTCCCGGTCGTAGTGGACCCACACCGCGACGATGGGAAAGTCGTAGCCGAAGACGCTGAAGTGGGTGTGCCAGAAATCCACCATCACCTCGAAGAGCTGGCGGCGGGAGTGGATGGCGCGGAGAAACGTCGCTAGGGTCGTCTCTTCGATGGGGCGAATGATGTCTTCCCACTCCGTGGCGTTGACGAGGTGATCCAGCCAGAGCTGGGGTAGCGGCTTGCCCAGGGTGGAAAAGGCCGACTGGGCCATCCGCGCGTCGAGGGCGCTATCGTCGATCGAAGCGGGGTCAAGCTGCTGGTCGACCCAGGTCTGTAGGCGATCGGCGTCGTTGCCGGCGAGGGCGTTGAAGTCGGCGATGGCCCCGGGGGTGGGGCCGAAGGCGGCGCGGCGGAGGGTCGTCACCGCGGCGGAGGGCGGCGACGGGGCCGCCCGCGGTGCCTTGGCGCCCTGGCCCGCCGGTGCCTGCTTGTCGGGTCGGCGTAGGGAAGGGGTTTGTTCGAGGCCGGTTTTCGGCAGCCCGTCGGGGACGGCGGCGGCGGTGCCGAGGCGCTGACGGGCGCGGGCGGCACGGGCCGCGAGGCGGGCGCGTCGGGCGTGGTCTCGGATCTTCGGGTCGATGGAGCGCTGTAGAGGTGCGTTGGACGTCATCGGGTCCTGTCTCCTCAGGATTCGACACCGGTGCTGGGGAACTGGCCCCCGACGTCGTCGGGACGGTGGGGGAGCGGGCGCCGAACTCAGGCGAATTATGTTGTTTTGTCAATAAGCGTCTATGCAAGTGCGGGGCCAGCTCGGGAGATCCGCTGGTTCCGTCGGAAGACGGCCGGGTTTAGAACTAGGTGGGGAACCGAAGGTGACAAAAAGCGTCTTCGTTTTCCCGTTGGGCAGGCCTGGGGTAACATTTTTTGGCTATTGGATGGGTCTATAGGAGAATCAATGCCGAATCTGCAGGTCGAAGCAGCGCGCCACCGATTCGAAGTCGACGGCGGGGACAGCGTCTCCGCTCTGATGTTGCGCCCGCCATCCGCCCGCTGGCTCTTCGTTTTCGCCCACGGAGCGGGCGCGGGGATGGAGCATCCGGGTATGGACACGGCGGCGAGGCGCCTGGCGGACTTGGGGGTGGCCACCTTTCGCTACCAGTTCCCCTACATGGAGGCCGGCCGCCGCGCTCCGGATCGGCCGCCCAGGCTGATCGCGACGGTCCGTGCCGCGGTGGCGGCCGCGGGGGAGCTGGCGGGTGACCTGGAGCTGGTGGCCGGCGGTCGATCCATGGGGGGGCGGATGACCTCCACCGCACAGTCGCAGTCGCCGCTGCCTGGGGTCCGCGGTCTGGCGTTCTACGGCTTTCCCCTCCATCCCGCCGCCAAGCCCGGGGTCCAGAGGGCGGATCACCTCGCCGGTGTCGACGTCCCCATGCTGTTCCTCCAGGGTACCCGCGACAAGTTGGCGGACCTGGAACTGCTGGGCCCCGTCGTCGAAGGGCTCGGCGACCTGGCGGAACTTCACGTGGTGGAGGGGGCGGACCACGGGTTCCAGGTCTTGGTGCGGTCCGGACGCACCGCCGACCAGGTGGCGGACGAGCTGGCGGAAACCTTCGTGTCGTGGCTCGACGGATTGGGTGGGCCGCCTGTTCGCCGGTAGGGGAGCCACGGGGCGAAATTGGGGAAAAAGGGACCGAGGTGCGAGGGATTCCTCAACGCCGGAACCCCAAGAAACCGTGCTCGTTTCAGATCCAGGTCAACTCCAGCAGGATCGACGGTTGGTGGACGGTGTCCTCCGCGGCGACGAGGCCGCCTTCGCGCAGTTCTTCGAGCGCTTCGCCGATCGCCTTTACCGCCTGGCGTTGCGCCACCTGGGTGGCGACGAGTCCGAAGCGGTGGAGGTCGTCCACGGGACCCTGTGCCATGCCCTCGAGACCCTGGACCGGTTTCGCGGCGAGTCCTCCCTCTACACCTGGCTCCATGCCTGCTGCCGCCAACGTGCCCGCGATCACCTGCGTCGACGGCAGCGGCTCGCACAGCGGGAGATCGTCAGCGACTCCCTCGACCAGATGCGAAGTTCCGCTGAAGGGCCCGACGACGTCATGGATCGCCGGAACCGCGGGCTTCGGGTCCACGAAGCCCTCGACCTCCTGCCCGATACCTATGGCCAGGTCCTCAAGCTACGCTATTTCGAACACATGACCATCCAAGAGGTCGCGGGGAGGCTCGGGACGACGGCCAAAGCCGTCGAGTCCCGGCTTGGCCGCGCCAAACGCGCGATGAGGACGGTCCTCGACGATCTCCACGTCGGCGCCGGGGGCGACCCGGCGTGAAACGCCCCCCGAGGGCCCACCCATGAGCAAGACCACCGACGACCGGGCGGAATCGGCAAACGTTGACCCGTGGGGGCGGATCTTCGACGACGCGGGGCCGGCCCCCACGCTGGACGAGTATTCCCGCGGTCGGCTCGAATCCGATCTGCGCGGCAGATTCCGCGACCTCTACGGCCCCCGCCGGGCCCGTCGCGGCCTCCACTGGTGGTGGCTGGCCGCCTCCGTCGTGGCGGCGCTGGGTTTATGGCTGGTGTTCGGATCGAGGCCCCAGGAGCTTGGACGGGTCGAGGCGGTCGGCTCGGCCAACTCCGTCTTGCTGGGCGGAGAGCCCCTGGAGGTCGGTGCCTCGATTCGCGAAGGGGATCGGCTGACGGTCTCCGGCGAAGGACGAGTAGCCCTGGCGGTCGGGGGTGTTTCCATGAGAGTAGCCCCGGGGGAGGGAGCCGCAGCCGACTTCGCGGTGCTTTCCCGTGATCGCCATCGCCTCGTGTCCGGCAAGCTCTACTTCGATCGGATCGATCGAGGCGCCCCCGTCGTCGTGGAGACGCCGTGGGGTGAAGTCCGAGATGTCGGCACCCAATACCTGATCGAGCTTCGGGACGGCCTGCGGGTTCGCGTCCGGGAGGGCAGCGTGGAGCTGCGGACGGACGGACGGGAATTCGAGGTTCGGCAAGGGTACCTGCGGTTCCTCGGCCAGGATGGGGAGACCTATGAAGAGACCGCCGCGGCCGCCGACGTGGCCTGGGACTGGGTCCTCGACGCCTCTCCGCCCTTCGACCTCGACGGGGTCACGGTCGCTGAGTTCCTGACCTGGGTGGGCCGGGAGACCGGTCACCGGGTCGAGTACGCGGGCGACGGATGGCAGCGGGCCGCCGAGGGGGAGGTTCTCCACGGCTCTCCGGAGGGCCTGAGGGCTGATCTGGCCCTCGGCGCGGTGATGCCCAGCACGGGCTGGCCCTACGACGTGGGGGAGGGGAGGATTCTGATCGGAACCTCAGAAGCTCCAGGTCCCGCTGAGTAGCACGGCGCGGAAGCCCCAGTTCTCGGTCTCCTGCTCGAGTTCAAGGGAGCCGCCGGAGTCCCGGAAGCCGGGGTAGAGATAGCCGACCACGTTGTCGTGGTTGAGCAGGTTGTGGACGAAGAGGGAGGCTTCGAACGATCCGGACGTCAGGCGCCAGCGTCGGCTGAGATCGAAGTCCAGGCGCTCGTACTGCGGGAGACGTCCGTCGGCCAGGTTCTGGATCTCCGGCACGGCGGCTTCTTCGGCGGCGCTTCGAATCCGGGTCGTCGGCCAGCCCTCCCGCAGGTCCACGTTCAGCCCGTAGGCCCAGGGGCCGCTCGTCCATCGGACGCCGGCCCGGAGGGTCCACGGCTGATCCGTGCCCGAGCGCACCCAGCGATCGTCGATGCGATCCCGGGTGCGACCCAGGGAGAAGGCCAGCCAGGTGCTGACCGGAACGTGGCGGAATCGCTTCTGGATCGACAGGTCGAGGCCTTCGCTGCGGCGTTCCGTGCTCGGCCACTGAATCCGATCCACCAGCAGCTCCGGCACGCCGACGTGGGGTGCGAAGAGGTTGACGAAGCGCGGCCGGGGCCGCGTGTTGCGCTGCGAGTAGGCCTCGACCCGGATCCCCCAGCCCCCCTCGGGTGCCCACGACGCCCCCAGCACCCATCGGTCGAGGGACTCGGCCTCAGTAGTTTCCCGCTCGCCGTCGAGGACCGCCAGCCCGTGGGGCCGATGGCTTTGGAGATAGCGCCCCCAGCCGGCGTGCCAGGACCCTTCAGCCAGAGCGCCTTGGACGAAGACGCGGGGGCTCCAATGTTGCCGATCGGCGCCCAGATCTCGGTCGAATCGCAGGCCGAACCGGAACGAGAGGCCGTTGCGCCAGCGGACGGTGTCACCCGCGTGGAGGCTCAACTCTTGTTTGTCCACCGAGAATGTCTGATCGAGATCACCGGTGGCGGGGTGGGTCCGCAGCTGGGCTAGCGGAGCCGTGAGGTGCCACCGCGAGTCGACGTCGAAGGCGCTCCGGTCGTCCCGGTAGTCCCATCCCCATCGGAGACGGTGATCCCCGAGCTCTGTGGTCACTAGCTGACCCAGGTCGAAACGATCGCTGCGTGTGGACTCGACGAGGTCGTAGTCGAGCCGCGGCCGCCGGCTGTGGGCGGTGCGGTCACGGCGTTGGCGGGACCAGCCCGCGCGGGTCGCAATCCAACCCACCTTGCTCGGGGTGGACAGGGTCGACCAGCCGTCCCAGCCCTCGGCCCCCAGGCGATAGGCCTCGATGCCGACCGGTTCGTAGAGCTCCTCCAGGTCGTCGTTCGAACGCAGCAGGTGGATCCGCATCGAGCTTCCGGGGCCCAGGTCCCGCGACGCCCTGGCGAAGGTGTCCGAGAACCTGGGGGTGGCCTCGACCGCGAAGAGATCGTGGGTGAAGCGGAGCTGATCCATGCGCCCCCCCACCAGCAGATCTCCCCTGGGTAGCCCCTTGGCCAGGCTCCCGCGGGTCTCGAATAGGCCGAAGGTGACGTCGGCTCGCCGTGACGGGGACGGATCGGGGCTGGTCAGGTCGATCACCCCCAGCCGCTGACCGTATTCGACGGGGAAGGCCCCGGGCAGGATCGTCGTGTCACTAACGATGTGGGACGAGACTTTGCTCAGGAAACCACCCAGCACGTAGGGCTCGTCGATCTCGTGGCCGTCGAGGCGGACCATCACCTGGTCGGCATGGCCGCCGCGCATCCAAACCTGGGCGAAACCGTCGTTGCTCGTTACGCCGGCCATCTTCGCCGCGCCGCGGAGGGCGTCGGAGAACGTCGGCGTCATGGTCTCGGGACGGCTCCGGGCCGATAGGTCTTGACCGCCCCGGATCGGGGCCGCGAGCTCAGAACCGTCGGCCGGGACCACCTCGATGGATTCGAGGAACTCCGGGACCGGCTCCAGGATCAAGGAGATCGGCTCCATGCCCGGAGACACCTCGAAGGTCACCTTTATCGGTAGATACCCGCCGGCCTCGACGCCCAGATGGTGGGCCCCGAAGGGTAACGGAAGTCGGCTGCGACCGGGTACGGAACAGGGGGAGGTCCCTGGGGAGGGCCCCGACCAGGTGAGGGTGCAGGGAAGGCTACGGTCCTGGGCCGCTCCCGCGGCGGACGTCAGCTTGATCTCGACGATGGGATCCTCACGCGGGGGATCCTCGGATGGGGCGGGGGCGATCACCAGGAAACCCGCGCCGGTGTCGCGGGCTTCGAGGTCGAAGAGGCGCAGCACCTCCCCCAGGCGGGTCCGCGGGTCTGTGGACCTCGGCGTGCTCAGCTCGGTCTCGTCGAAGAGGAGATCGGGGGTCACGACCGACGAGCTGTAAACAAGACTCAGCCCACCAAGGCCCTCCAGGCGCCGGAGCTCCTCCTCGAGGGGAATGGCCCCGCCGGTCGCCGCGGGGATCGGCGACGCCCAAGGAAGGGTCAGCAGGAGGGCGGCGACGGCGAACCACCTCCGCCACGCCGGGGTGAAGGGCGGCGTGGCGGTGGACATCGTCGAGTGGGCGGCCGGTTTCATGGTCGATCGGTGGCCGACGCGAGGGGTTTCGTCGGGCGTTGGCCCTAAGACATCGAGCTGAGTGCCCGAGGGCCGTTCCTCGATCGGCGCCGGCTTCGGATGTCGATCTCGAAGATCCACGAACCACGGAGACCGCTCGATGCGCCTATCTTCTCTGAGACCCGCTGGCCCCCTCAAGGCGCCACGGCTCCTTCGCCTCTCGTCGATACCTCTGCTCGCCTGCCTGGTCTCGGGGCCCGTCGTCCCCATGGCGGGGACAGAGACCCCGGGGGCTCCTCGCGTCATCGAAGGCTTGGTGAGGTCCGGCGACGGGGAGCCGGTCGTCGGCGCCGCGGTCTCGGTGGAGGGCGGTGGGCCGGTGGTCCGCACCGACGGGCAGGGCCTCTTCCGTCTGGAGTCGTTTCCCGCCGGGACCTTCGAGGTTCGGATCGTGGCACCGGGTTTCGCTGAGGAGACGCGCGTCCTCGATGCCGAGGGGATGGGGCGGACCGAAGCTTCGGGGCCCCTGGAGATTGTGCTCCAGCGGACGGTGGAAGAGGAGATCTCCGTCACCGCGAGCTACTCCTTGCTGCGCAGCACCCCAACCTCCAGCGCTGTTCTGACGCGGGAAGAGGTCCAGCTGGCGCCCCACTTCGGCGACGACCTTTTTCGGGCGATCTCGATCCTGCCCGGAACCGCCACCTCCGACCTGGCCGCCGGCTTCACCGTGCGGGGTGGCTTCCAAGACGAGACCCTCGTCCTCCTCGACGGCGTGGAGCTCTTCGAGCCCTTCCACCTGAAGGAGGTGGAGGGGGGATTCTTCAGCATCCTGGATCCGGAGGTGACGGGGGCGGTGGAACTGATCAGCAGCGGTTTCGGTGCGGAGTACGGCAACCGCCAGACGGCGGTGCTCGACATGACCTCGGCGGACTGGGATCCCCGCCATCGGGTGCGTCTCGCGGCCAGCTTCTCGAACCTCTCGGCGGCGTCCGGCGGCGCGTTGCGGGGCGGTGAGGTGGATTGGTTGGCCTCCCTGAGGCGCGGTTACCTGGACATTCTCCTGGATCTGGCCGGTGAGGACGACGCCCCGGGCATCAGCTATTGGGACGCCTTCGGCAAGCTGCGGTACCGGGGCTCGGAGCGCTCGTCCTGGAACTTCAACGTGCTCGCCGCGGGGGACACATTCGACTACACCGAGGCCGACGACGACGAGCCCTTCGTCGGCGACGCGACCTACGGCAACACCACCGCCTGGCTCCGGCACCAGGCCTTCCTAGACGGACGGTGGCTCCTGGACTCGGCCCTCTCCTGGACACGGCTCGACAGCGAGCGGCGATACACCGACGTGGTCCGGGTCGGAGGGGTACGGGAGGTTCGGGGGGTCGATCACGACCCCGAATTCGACGTGGCCACGTGGCGGCAGGACCTCGCCGCCGACCTCGGAGATCGGCACTGGCTGAAGGCGGGGTGGAGCGCGCGGCGCTTCGACGGCCAATACCGCTACCGGCGCGCCGCCTCCGGTATCGTGCCGGTGCAGAACGATCCCCGCTTCATGGATCCCAACGGACAGCTCTCCGTCGCATTCGATCGCCGACAGGAGCGGTACGGACTCTACCTGTCGGACCGCATCCGCCTAGGGTCCAGGCTGACGCTAGAGGTTGGGGCGCGGGCGGATCGGGACGACCACTTCGAGGAGACCCAGGTCTCGCCCCGTCTCAACGGGGTCGTCGACCTGGAACGATACGGAGTCCTCCGGTTCGCCGCCGGAAGGTTCCGCCAAGCCCACCGGCTCACCGAGCTCTCGGTGGCGGACGGCGACCTGACCCTCTATCCGGACGAGGTGTCGGATCTCTTCCAGGTGGGCTACCAGCACTCCTTCGGCGCCGGGAGGTGGACGGTGCGGGCCGAGGCCTACCGCCGGGAGATCGACTCCCTGAGACCCAGGTACCAAAGCGTGTTCGACACCTTCACGCCGTTCCCGGAGCTCGAGAGCGACCGGGTGCGCCTGGAACCGGAGTCCGCCGAGACGGAGGGGCTGGAGCTGTTCCTCAGCTATCGAGGAGGGAATCGGTGGAGCGGCTGGGTCAGCTACGTCACCTCGACCGCCAGCGACGTGGTCGATGGCCGGGAAGTCCCCAGGTTCTTCGACCAGAGCCACGCCGTGACCCTCAACCTGCAGTACCAGCCCGACGACGTCTGGTCCGTGAACGGCGTCTGGATCTACCACACCGGCTGGCCGTCGACCGACGTCGGTCTCGGCTTCGATCCCGAGATCGGTTTCTTCCTCGGCGTCGGGCCGCTCTACGCCTCGAATCTGCCCGACTACCACCGGTTGGACCTGCGGATCAGTCGACGGATCGACACCCGCCGCGGACGGCTGATGGCCTTCCTCGATCTCCAGAACGCCTACGATCGAAAGAACATCCGCGGCTTCGACTTCGATCCCGGTGAGATCGTTCTGGATTCCGACAACCGGGTCTTCCTGGAGCCCAACGACTCGTTCGGCGTCTTGCCGTCGCTGGGGATCAGCTGGACCTTCTGAAACCGAAGCGCTGGATCATTCGAGCACCACCGGGAACCTGGACCAGGCGGCCGTATCCCCGGCTTCGAAGCCGTCGGCGAAGACCAGGCCGCCGAGCTGGGGAGGCAGCGTCCGGACCTCCACGTCGTCCACGTACCAGCCGTCGCGGCCCAGGGCCCCGTCGGTTTCGAGGCGGAACCGTATCCGGGCTTCGGCGGCGTCCCCCAGATCCAGCGAAAAGCGCTCCTGGCGCCAGCCGCTGATGCCGTCGAAACTGGCGAGCGAAGTGAAGGGGCCTCCGTCGGCGGAGACCTCCAGGTGACCGAAGTCGAAGCCCGATTCCAGGTCGAACCGGTGCCAGAAGGTCAGCTCGACCGCGCCGCCGCCCGCCAGGTCGACGGCGGGGGCCACGAGGGACACGTCGAGGCCGGCGCCGTAGTTGCCGCCTGGGCTGTCGCTCCAGGCGCTGACGGGGCTTTGTGCGCTCTCGGAGGTGATGGCCCACGGCGCGTCCGCGGTGAACCCCCCAGGGCCGGATTCGGCGTCGTGGAGGAAGGCGGTTTCGAAGGGCCGCAGCGCAAAGCTGCGGACGATCGTCCGGTTGCCCTGGGCCTCCACCCCGGAGAACGAAGCGGGGCCGTAGCCTGGGGCTTCGGCGGTGAGGTCCCAGGATCCGGCGGGGACCCGCAGCGAGTACAGGCCGTCGGCGCCGGCCTGGGCACGGAAGGGGCCGAGGCGGATGTCGGCGGCGAGGGGGGCGCCGGTGACTGCGTCCAGCACCCTGCCCCGGATCACCGGTGAGGTCGCGGTGTCCACCAGGTACAGGAACCCGCCGGTGACGGGCCCCCAGCGTCCGCTGGAGTCGCGGCCCCGCAGATACAGGGAGTGGCGACCGGGGGCCATCCCCGCGGTATCCAGGGTCGCCGTTGCGCCCTCCACGGAGGAGTCGAAGGCGCCGTCGGCGGGGGTCATGGGCAGGGACCCCCGGGCGCTACCGGACCACGGCGGGACGTCGACCCGGACCTCCGCCTCGGCGATGGTGTGGGTCGGCTCCACGCCGTTGGCCGAGCTGTAGCGCGTATCGTCGAAGGTGGCGCCGAGGCTCACCTGGGCCCCGACCTCCGCGAGCCCCACGGGGCCATCTCCGTCGACGTCGACCAAGAGGGCTTCCGGTCCCCCGGGGGTCAGGTAGGGGGTGCGGACGATCTTCGACGTGTAGAGGAGGGCGTCTAGGTTGTCGGGCAGGATCGTGCCTTCGAAGGCGCCGCAGCTCTCGAAGAAGGCGTTGCCCAGCTCGATGGTGAAGCCGGGGACCCCCAGCTCGCCGTAGGCGTAGTCCTTGGTCGAGCCGTCCACCGTCCCCAGGCTTCCGTGTTGCGGCCTGTAGCCCGTGAAGTACGCGTACTTCCTCCCCAGGGTATAGAGCGCCGCGCCGTTGGGCGGTTGGGTGGTGGTGAAGCCCCACGACCACAGGACGTCTTCGCCGAAGCTGTGGACGTCGAGGAGGACGCCGGTGGAGTCGTCGGGGGCCGGTAGGGTCAGGCCGTCCCCACGCTGGTCCGGGAAGATCGAGTCGACGTAGGCCATGATCGCCGCCGTCTCCGGCTCCGAGCCCCCCGCGGGGCCGCGGAAGATGGGGGAGCAGGGGCTGGTGCTCGACCCGCCGCAGCAGCCCCAGCGGAAGGTGTAGTTCCGGTTGAGGTCGATACCCCGGTCGTTGGAGCCGCCGCAGAAGTCGTCGTCGGCGTTCTTGCGCCAAGACAGGCCGGTCTCGGCCCGTTTGCGGCCGTCGGGGTTGGCGTCGAGCAGCAGATGGACCTCGTGGTGGTCGAGGATCCAGGTGATGTCCGGGTCGGTTCCGTAGCGATCCAGAAGATGTTCGGCGAATCGGGTGACCAGCTCCACCGGGGTGTACTCGCGGGAATGGGTGCCGCCGATCACCATCAGCCTCGGCTTGCCCCCGGGTCCCCCGGCGACGGCGGCGTTGGTGAGGCGCAGCAGCACCAGGTCGTAGCCCCCCAGCCCCTGCTGCTTCTCCCAGGAATCTCCGATGTCGACGAGGGTCACGAGGTCGGGGTGGCGAGCCGCCAGGTCCTGCACCAGGGCCATCCGCTCTTCGACGGTGCGGTAGCAGGGGAAGCCCGGGATCCCCGGCGATCCCTCCGGGCTCCGCCGACGGGGGGCCCGCAGGCGGGCGGTGGCGTCGTCGTCGACCTCGGCGGAGAATCCCTCGGACCGCAGCCAGGTCAGGTCCGCTCCATCCACCGCCGCCGTGACGACGCCGTCCGCCGGGTCGATCCGCCAAGCGTCGAGGGTCCTCGCCAGGAGGTCCCGCTGGGCGCGGGACGTCGTCGCCACCCGCACCACCTGGACGTCCTCGGCGGCCACGGCGGCGTGCCGGTCGCATCCGGGCCCGCCAAAGGTGGGCGTCGTCAAGCCGACGAGCAGCAGAGCGAGAAGCGTAGGGGTCGGCCGGTGACGGGGACGTAGCACCATGGGAGGGCTCCTCTCGGAAGCAAGGGGCGGCGGATTGTCCGGGCAGAGACGGTGTCGAGTATATGGGCAGGGGTGTCAGCGCAGGGCCGCCGGGTCCGCTACAATGGGCCCATGTCGGAACAAGGTGGGGATTCGAGAGGGACCGACCCGGGCGCGAACGCCGGTGAGAAGGGTGGCGGGAGCGGCTTGGATCCGGCTCTCGACGTCACCCAATTGCTGCTCGACTGGCGGCAGGGGGATCGGGGGGCGCTGGAGCGCCTAATGCCGGTCGTCTACGACGAGCTGCGGAAAATGGCGGAACGGTCCCTGCGGAAGGAGCGCTCCAACCACACCCTCGAAGCCTCCGGGCTGGTGAACGAAGCCTACCTGCGCCTGGTATCCCAGGACCGGATCCACTGGCAGAACCGTGCCCAATTCCTCGGCGTCGCCGGTGAGCTCATGCGGCGCATCCTGGTGGACCACGCCCGCAAGCGGCAGGCCGCCAAGCGGGACGGCGGGCTGCGCATGACCCTCGACGAAGGGGTTGCTCCGGTGCGCGATCGGGGGTCCGCCACCCGGGTGGTGAACCTCCTCACCCTGGACGATGCCCTGACCCGCCTGGCGGCCCTCGACTCACGTCAGGCGAGGATCGTCGAGCTGCGGTACTTCGCCGGACTCAAGGTGGAGGAGGCGGCGGAGGTGATGGGAATCTCCGCGCGGACGGTGAAACGGGAATGGCAGATGGCCCGCGCATGGCTCAAGCGCGAGCTGTCTTGGGGCGACAGCGACGCCTGAGCACCCGGGCCCCTACCGTGAATCGGTGGGCCGCGGACGGCGATCCTGTACCGATCGAGGAGCGCGCGGCAGCATGACCAGGCACGGTGAGTGGGCGCGGATCAAGGAGCGCTTCAACGAAGCCCTCGAGCTCGAAGGCGACGCGCGGGCGGAGTACCTGGTCCAGCTGCGGCGACGGGAACCGGAGCTGGGGGCGGAGGTCGCCTCCCTGGTGGCGTCCCACGAGGATCCTGAGACCCTGGTGGCGGGGATTCCCGAGACCACCGACCTCGCGGGCTTCGTCTCGGACGACGGAGGGCAGGACCCGACCGTCGAGCTGCTGTCCGACTTCGACGGCAGCCTCGTCGGCCGCTCGGTGGGTTCGTACCGCCTGGAGCGTCTCCTCGGCCGCGGCGGCATGGGGGCGGTCTACCTAGGGCGCCGCACCGACGGCTTCGACCAGAAGGTGGCGGTCAAGCTGGTGCAGCCGAGGCACAAGCAGGTCGTCCTCGAACGGTTCCTCGACGAGCGACAGATCCTCGCCGATCTGGATCACCCCAACATCGCGCGCTTGCTGGACGGCGGCACCACCGAAGACGCCTTCCCCTACCTGGTGCTCGAATACATCGAGGGGGTGCCGATCGACGAGTACTGCGACCTGCACCAGCTGCCCTTGGAGGACCGGGTTCGACTGCTGGCGACGGTGTGCTCGGCGGTCCATTACGCCCACCAGAACCTCGTCGTCCACCGTGACCTCAAGCCGTCCAATATCCTGGTGACGAAGCAGGGGAATCCGAAGCTGCTGGACTTCGGCATCGCCAAGCTGCTCAATCCCGACCTCACCCCCGCCGACGGCCGAACCCGGATGACCCAGGCGCCGATGACGCCGGAATACGCGAGTCCGGAACAGTTCCTCGGCGAGCCCGTGAGCACCGCCAGCGACGTCTACGTGCTGGGGGTCCTGGCCTACCGGGTCTTCACCGGGCACTCCCCTTACCACCTGCAGGAAAGGCGGCTCGAGAAGCTGGCGCGGGCGGTATGCGTGGAGCCGGTGGCGCCGGCGAGTGAAGCCGCGCTACGGCCCAAGGGCGACACCCTCGACATCCGGCGCCGCCCGGAGGACCCCAAGCAGCTGAGTCGCCTGCTGACGGGGGATCTGGACGCGATCCTGGCCAAGGCTCTGGCCAAGGACCCCCTCGCCCGGTACGGCTCCGCCGAGGATCTGGGGCGGGAGTTGGGGCGGGTCCTGGACCACCGACCGGTGGAGGTACGGGGGAGAGCCTTCCGCTACGTCGTCGGCCGCTGGGTCGAACGTCACCGGGGATGGGTCGTCGCGGCTACGCTGCTTTTCGTATCCCTCCTCGGTGCCCTCGGGGTCAGCGTCCACCACGCCAGGACGGCGGCGGCGGTCCAGCGTCAGCTCACCCAAGACGTGGTGGATGCCCGCAGCGCCCTCGGGGATCTCCACGTCGAGTCCGCGACGGAGTCCGACGGTGCGGCGGCCTGGCGGCATTGGCACGCGGCCCGCGACGCCTACCGGGAAGCCCTACGGGCCTTGGAGTCCGCCGAGGGGGACGGTGGGGAGGGGGACCGCCAGCGCCAGGAGTTGCGCACCGCGGTCGAGCGGTGTGAGGCCGCCCTGGAGCGCTTCGGAAGCTGACGCTCCCCCCGGTGGGTCGGGGTCGCGGGCGAAGCAAGGCCAAAGAAAAAAAGGGGAGGGGCGGCTTTGCGACCGGGCAGCGGTGCCATCTGCCCGATCCACCTCCCCTCCCAAAATCTTAGGGTCCCTTGATCGGTGCAGCCAAAGGCCGCCGAGACCCGGTCTCGCGAATGCTTTCGGTCGAGAGCCTCCGAAGGGCGTCTCGATAGTTCGTAGCTCTAGGAAGTCACTCAGCTGTCCAACGTCCACAGTACACCAGTCGAACGTTACGCCGTCCATTAAGGCTGTGACGTCGGGTCTTCGGCCTTTCGCGGAGTGTGGAACATTCTTCCCGGGGCCCCCGTAGTGGGAGCTGGAGGTGACCGAATCCATGCTCAAGTTTCTGGCCTTCTGCTTGCTGTTTGTCCTGTGCTGGCCGATCGCCCTGCTCGCCCTGGTGCTCTATCCGCTGGTGTGGCTGCTGCTGCTGCCCTTCCGCCTGGTGGGCATCGCGGTCGACGCGGTCTTCGAGCTGCTGCGGGCCGTCCTCTTCCTGCCCGCCCGCCTGCTGGGGGCGGCGCGCGCGTGAGTACACCCCCTGTGCCGGGGCCGCGCCCGGAGCCCGGTCTCAATGCCTAACGTCCTTCAAGGAGCCGTGATGAAAAGAATCCTCTTCGTCGGCCTCGCCGCCGCCGTCTCCCTGCCCGCCTGCGCCTGGGATTGTGACCATGAAGCCACCCGAGAAGGCGCCATCGACGTCGGCGGCGCCAGCCGTGTGGAGATCGTCGCCAAGGCCGGTACCCTCGCCGTACGGGGCCGCCAGGGCGCTACCCAGGTGACCGCCCGAGGACAGGCCTGCACCAGTCGCCGTAGCTATTTGGAGGATGTCCAAATCGAGACCGAGAGGCGGGGTGACACCGTTCGGATCCTCGCCCGGGTGCCCGAGACCTCGGGGTGGAATCAGGGGGCGAAGCTCGATCTCGAAGTGGACGTGCCCGCGAACCTGCCGATCGAGGTCATCGACTCCAGCGGCGCCCTGTCCGTCGAATCCGTGGCGTCCCTACGGGTGGAGGACTCTTCAGGGGCCATTCGGGTCGAGGACGTAGCCGGCGACCTGGATATCGAGGACAGCTCCGGCGGTATCGAGGTGCGCAACGCGAAAGGGAACGTGCGGCTCGAAGACAGCTCCGGTGACCTGCGGCTGACGGGCATCGGAGGCTCGGTGGATATCAAGGAAGACAGCTCGGGGGGTATCTACATCGAGGACGTGACCGGTGATGTCCTGGTGCGGCGGGACAGTTCCGGCGTCATTGACGTCGCGTCGATCGGTGGGGATTTCATTGTCGAGCGGGACGGCTCCGGCGGAGTCCGGCATCGGGACGTCGGCGGGCGGGTTCAGGTACCCTCCGACTGAGTCGATCTAGGGCCGGGGAGGGACCCGAGGTCGGTCCCCCTCGGCTTGACTTCTCCCAGGGCAGGGGCGACAATTTAGGGGTCGATTCATCCAATCGCAGGATCCTTCCCGATGGCTAATATCGGGAATCCACGATCCCCCATCGAGTCGCCGATCCGAGAGCAGCAAGCCTCCGATCGACAGGCCGCGGTCGTCGCATCCGCATTTCGGAGGAGCTTTCTCAACATGGCCCGATTCAGCCTGGAAGTGGGATTCGCGACCGACGTCGGTCGGCAGCGGCGGCGAAACGAGGACAGCTACGCGGTCTTCGTCCCCTTCCCCGGGGAGGGCAATCCTTCCCATCTGGCGGGCCTGATCCTGGTGGCCGACGGCATGGGTGGGGAGCGGGCGGGGGATCGGGCGAGTCAGATGGCGGCGGAGAAGCTGCGGGACTGGTTCAGCACCGGCGCCTATCTGTCTTGGCCCGAGCACTCCGGCGGAACCCCCTTGGAATCGGTTCTCGGACGCGCTATCCGCCGGGTCAGCAACGAGATCTTCCAGCTCGGGGAGAGCGATCCGAGTATCCGCGGCCTCGGCAGCACGGTGGTCATGGGGGCCATGACCTCGCGCCGCATGGTGCTCGCCCACGTCGGCGACAGCCGCGCCTACCTGATCCGTCGAGGCCGCATCGAGCTGCTGACGTCGGACCACTCCTGGGTCCAGCGGCAGGTCGATGCCGGGGTGCTCTCCGCCGAAGCCGCCCGGACCCATCCCCAGCGCAACATCCTGACCCGCTCCCTGGGGGACTCCCTACCGCCGGAGGTGGACCTTCGGAGCGTCGACGTTGAGGCGGGGGATCTTTTCGTGCTCTGCTCCGACGGCCTGACCGGCGGCGTGAGCGACGACAGGATCCTGGAACTGGCCCTGCGCAACCCGGACCCCCAGGCGCTGGCGCAGGCGCTGATTCGGCTCGCCAACGAGGTGGACGGATCGGACAACATCACCGTCGTCGTCGGTCGTTGCTTCGCGGAGGACCGTGACTCCGACAAGCTCGAGAACCTGGCCACCCAGCGGATTCGAATCGACAACGACAACTCGGACGAAGAGACCGAGGTCGACATCCGGCGCCCCCGCCCCGACGAGCTCGCCGAAGCGCCGCCGACCTGGAAGACCTGGCTCGCCGCCGTGCTCGCCGCCCTGACCCTGGGCCTGCTGGCCATGTACCTGGTACAGCGTTCCCATGGCGACCCGGTACCCGCGGGCCTCGAAGCCCAGGTGATGGCGCCGGCTTTGGTGTCGACGGTCCCTCAGGGCTCCGCCGGACGCTGAGGGGCGTCGCCCCGGCGTTCCGGAGTCGGCCCGTCGCCGACCACCGACCGGCCGAGGGGCGACAGCAGCAGCGCGGCGGCGAGGCCCGCAAAGGCGGCGCCGGCGTAGAAGGGTGCCGGCGCGCCGAAGCCTCCCCAGCCGAAGGCGCCGTGCCACAGCACCCCGGCGAGGACCGAAGCCGGTAGGTCGATCACCCCGAGGGTCCCGTGGTACGCGCCGTAGGCGGCGCCGCGGCGCTCCGCCGGCACGAGATCGGCCACCATGGCCTTTGCGGTTCCGTGGGTCAGCCCGTGGTAGAGACCATAGATCGCCACCAGGGTCCAGACCTGGGCTCCGCTTTCCGCTCGGGCGAGTCCGAGGTAGACGGCGGCGTAGAGCCCCCAACCGACCACCAGGACCCGGCGTCGACCCAGGACGTCGGAAAGCCAACCCCCCGGGGCGCTGCCCAGGGCGTAGATGAGGTTGAAGGTCATCAGCATGCCCAGGATTGCGGCGACGGAGAGTCCGCGCTCCGCCGCCCTCAACACCAGGAAGGCGTCGGCGGAGTTGCCCAGGTCAAAAATGGCGACGATGGCCAAGAAGACGAAGAACCGCCTCCCGAGGCCGCGGCGGGGGCCGGCGGCGGGGGCCTCCGGAGATTCCGCCGCGCTCGCTGGAGCAGCCGGACCGCGGGGCATCCGCTGGGTCGCCGGAACGTCCCGGGCCAGGGTCGCCAGGACCGCGACCCCGAGGAACGCCGGAACCAGGCTGATCAGCACCAGGGTCCGAAACAGATCCGCACCGAGGGGCGCCCCGCCCCCCGCGACGGTCCAGACCACCACGAGGGCGATGCCGAGTCCCACCACCGCACCGAGGGTGTCCGCGGCCCGATGCAGGCCGAAGGCGAGGCCCCGACCCCGCCGCGGAGCGCCGTCCGCCAGCAGGGCGTCCCGCGGTGCGGTCCGCACCCCTTTACCCACCCGCTCCACCCACCGAACCGCCGCCACCGAGCCCCACGATCCGGCGACGGCGAAGAAGGGTTTGGCCAGGGCCGACAGGGCGTAGCCCGCCACCGCCAAACCCTTGCGGGCCCGCAGGCGATCGGAAAGACGGCCGGCGAAGACCTTCACCAGCGACGACGTCGCCTCCGCCACCCCTTCGATCAGGCCGATGACGTTCGTTTTGACGCCGAGGACCCCCGATAGGTACAGAGGAAGGAGATGCAGGATCATCTCGCTGGAGATGTCCGTCAAGAAGCTCGTGAGGCTGACGGCCCAGAGATTGCGCCGGTGGGTACCGGCGGATGTCTCCCCTTCTGCTGGGCTCGGCGGTTTGGGGGTTCGGGACATCGGTTTCAGCGTGGTCTCGGGGGCTTTGGATCACCTTGGCTTGGGGGCCCGCGGAGATGGCGCCGGGTGCCATTGTCGCCCGTAACGGGCCTACGGATCGAGTGCTTAGCGTCTAAAGCTGGGCATCTCCTCCTCGGACGGTCGACCCGCCGAGAAGGCGTATATCATCTGCCGACCATGACGAGACGACGCCGCGCCGGAATCCTGCTGCACCCCACGTCCTTGCCCGGCCCCTTCGGCATCGGCGATCTGGGGCCCGCGGTCGACGAGTTTCTCGATTGGGCGGTATCGGCAGGGCAGTCGGTGTGGCAGGTCCTTCCCCTCACCCCCCCGGGGATGCACGGGACCCCCTATAGTGGTCTGTCGGCCTTCGCGGGCAACCCCGCGCTGATTTCGCTGGAGCTATTGCGGGACGAGGAGCTGCTGCGGGACGACGAGCTGATCCTCGCGCCGGGGCAGCCGGCGAACGCCGCGGCCTTCGGCGCCGTGGAGGCGTGGAAGGACCGCCTGCTTCGCATGGCATGGGATCGATTCCAGAGCGAAGCTCCGCGGGAGCTTTGGGAGGCCCTGGAAGCGTTTTGCTCGGCGCCGGAACAGGGGTCCTGGCTGGAGGATTGGGCTCTGTTCGCCGTTCTTCGGCGTCGCTTCGACGCGCAAAGCTGGCACCGGTGGGATCCCGAGCTGGCCCGCCGGGACCCCGAGGCCCTCGAGCGGGTGCGGCGGGACGAAGCCCACGAGCTCGCCTACCACTGCTTCGTCCAGTTCCTCTTCGAGCGCCAGTGGAGTCGGGTGCGCAGCGAGGCGGCGGCGCGGGGCATCGAGATCATGGGGGATCTGCCGATCTACGTGGCCTACGACTCCGCCGATGTGTGGGCCAACCGGGAGCTCTTCGACCTCGACGCCGAGGGGCGTCCGCGGGAGGTCGCCGGCGTGCCGCCGGACTACTTCACCGAAGACGGCCAGCTGTGGGGCAATCCGCTGTATCGATGGGACCGCATGGAGACGGACGGCTTCCGCTGGTGGATCGACCGGCTGGGGGCGAACCTCCGGCTGGCGGATCAGGTGCGACTGGACCACTTCCGGGCCTTCGCCGGGTATTGGGCGGTGCCCGTGGACCACGATACGGCGCGGGAGGGTCGTTGGCGGGACGGTCCCGGAAAGCCACTGTTCGACGCCCTCGCCGCGGCCGTCGGCGACCTGCCGCTGGTGGCGGAGGATCTGGGGGACATCACCGAGGACGTCCATGCCCTGCGCCGGGACATCGGACTGCCGGGCATGCGGGTCCTGCAGTTCGGTTTCGAGCCGGAGGCCAGCCTCCATACCCCCCACAACGTCGGGGCGGACACGGTGGTCTACACCGGAACCCACGACAACTCGACGGCGTTGGGTTGGTTCCGTGGGCTTGACCGGGAGAGCCGCGATCGCCTGAGCGTCTACTCCGGAGCCGGCCCGAGGCAGGTCCATTGGACCCTGATCCGGCTGGCCTACGGCACGGCGTCGGAGCTGGCGCTCGTGCCGATCCAAGATGTCCTCGGCTTGGGGGACGGCGCCCGCTTCAACACTCCGGGGCAGCTGCACGGCAACTGGCGCTGGCGCCTCGGTCGCGGTGACCTCACGGCGGACTCGGCCGGCAAGCTTCGGCGCCTGGCGGCGGTGTTCGATCGCCTGCCCGAAGGCAGATGAGGGGGCCGGCCGGCGAAGTCCCCGTCAGGGTGGGGAATCGCCGGTGAACAGGGGCAGAGAGAGCTGGTGCTGGGCGGCGGCGTCCAGAACGGCCTGGTGCTCGACGATCTGGTAGAGGAACTGGTGGCGCAGGCTCGGGTCGAGGTAGCTGGTCTTGCGCATCAGTTCCTTGTAGGCGCGCCGTAGAAAGGGCACGGCCTCGGAGACTTCGAAGCTCTGCGACAAGAGCGCTTCGGAGGCGCGGAACAGGCGGAAATAGAGGGCCTCCCCGTCGACGACGAAGGGAAGGGTCTGGAGTTGGTCCCAAAGGTCGGCGAAGTGCTGGTGCAGGGACTGCCAATCCCCCTGGATGCGCGCCAGCTCCATGAGCCACGATCGGTCCTCCGCGATGGCCTGGCCGTCCTTGTGGTCTTGGTGGATACGCATCGCCGCTTCCAGGTGCTGGAGCGCCTGGAGGTAGTCCCGCTGGCGGATGAGGATCCGGCCCAGGAGGCGTTCGGCGTCGCCGAGGAGAGACGAGCTGGGGACGAGGCTGAGGTGGAAGTGGGCCCGCCGGGCTTCCGCGAGGGCCGGCTGAAGTTGTTCCCGGGTGATGAGGTTGCTGGCCAGCTCCATTCTGGCGATGGCCTCGCCGACCTTGTCGTCCCGTCCGGCGCGGGACTCTAGGCAACTCCGGACCGCCTTGCCGGCGGTGATCGGGTCCCCCAGCCGGGCCAGGGCCCGGGCCCTTCCCAGCAGGGCGAAGGCGAGGTTCGTCGGGTCGGCCTCCGCCCGGGTCAACACCCCTTCCGCCTGCCTGAAGCGATCGAGGGCGGTGGGGTAGTCGCCGCGGGCGTGGGCGACGGCGCCGAGGGCGCAAAGGGAGGCCCCCTCCGGCGCCGCCAGGCCTTTCCCGTGGCGAACGTCGAGGGCCAGCCTGTGGAGCGACTCCGCCTCGTCCAGCTGCCGCTCC
>JBCDIS010000117.1:0-22366 GCA_038748685.1 Acidobacteriota bacterium
GCCGCGACCCACGCCGCGGCGGAGGTCCAGGAGAAGACCTATGCCTACCAGAAGGGGCAGGTCGTCGACTTCCTCTTCGCCATCCAGAACCCCGACAGCGGGACCTTGCTCAAGACCTATTTCGACGAGGCGATCCCCATCGCCGTCGAGAACGGCTACCAGCCCCTTCCCGGCTTCCGCCCCGGCGCCAGCCCGACCCAGGGCAACTTCCACCCCGACTTCATCGCCATCGGCGCGTGGCCCAGCGTCGCGCAGCGCAAACGAGCCCTCCACGTCCTCGAAAGCCGCCTGCCTGAGTTCCACCAGTGGCGCCGGGACATCTGGTCGGTCTTCGGCGTCACCTACTACGAGATGCCGGAGGACGTCTCCTTCGTCTACCGCTCCGATCGGCTGCACGTGCTGACCGCCTACTGGGCCAAGGATCCATCGGCGTTCAAGACCTTCGAGCGCCGATGGGCGAAGGAGGCGACCCGGGCCGGCGGTCGGCTCCTCCTGGAGCTGAAGGACGGCGAGTCCCCCTTCGGCTATCACCACCGCCCCGACTACATGACCCTGACGCAGTGGGACGATCAAGCCGCCTTCGACGCCTTCCTGGCCAAAAACCGGGCGATGGACCACGGATCCGTCGAGCACGTCCACCAGTTCCCTGTGACCCCACCGCCGCCAAGGGGGAAGTAGCTCCGCCGGAACCCCGCCCGTGTGACCCGATCCGGCTCCAGCGGGTCGCGGGCTGGGCCGCCGGAAGTGGTGATTTGAGGAACTCAGATCGAGGTGGGAGGGTCCCTCTCCTTGGAGGACGTCCATGGGAGCCCCCCCAACCTCGATCAACAAAGTGCTTCATTTCCGACGGCCCGCCGGGACCCGACGACCCGGCGGGCCCGGACCGCCGCGGGGCACGGCGCTATCGTTCCTGACCATGCTTGTGGCCATCGTCGCGCTTCCGTGGCTGGCGCGGGTCGAGCCGGACCTGCCGCCGGGCCTCGTCGTGGTGTTCCAGCAGCCGATGGCGAGCCGCGACGTGGCGCGGTTTGTCGACAGGCATCCGCCGGGACATCACGACACGGTCCTGTCGCCTGCATCTGTCATCCGGATCGTGGGGGACTCGCCTCACCGGTCGGCGGCGCTGTGGCTACCGGGGCCGACCGGGCCTTGGTCGCCCCTGCGGGAACGGCTGCGGAGGGACCCGCAGGTCGCGGCGGTCTACGCTACGGCCGAAATCCGGTCCTGGGATCCAATCCTGCAGCGGTCCCGCGGCGGCGGCAGGGGCGGCGGGTGGCCGGATGGGGCGATGACGCGCTGAGGGCGTTCACCTTCGGCAGCCTCACGGGGCGCAGGCCACGACGTCCACCTCCACGCGCCACTCGGGGCCCACGAGGCCGGCGACGAAGAGGGTGGTGATGGCGGGGCGAACTCCGTCCAGGAGCTCCTTGCGCACCTCCACGAGGGCCGCCATGTCCTCGCGGTGGGTCAGGTAGAAGCACATCTTGACGATGTCGGGGTAGTCCATGCCCGCCTCCCGGAGGACCGCTCGGACGTTGGCGAGGGCCTGGCGGCACTGGCCGCGGAAGCCCTCCGCCAGCTCACCCTCAGGGGTCTCCCCGACTTGACCGGAGATGCGCAGAACGCGGGCGCCGGGGGGCGTTTCGACCCCAAAGGCGTAGATGCCGTGGTACGGATCACGGACCGGAAACGGATCGTGTCGCTTCGAGTAGGACATGCATTGCTCCTCGATTCATGGAGGGTTTGTGGGGATTGACGCGCCGGTGCGGAGGGCCCGCACCGGTCCACGGGGTACGAACGATTCCGCCTGCGGGTTGCCCTCACCCCGGGCACGGAGACTCCGTCGTCGCCCCGCGTCCCGGGGTTCCCGGGGACCCGCCTAGGGATTCTTCCGCTCCCGTTATCGAGTTTTCAGCCCGTTCGCGCTGGACAGGGTAGGAACCCCGATAGCGATCTCGAACGAGGAGGAACACGATGAACGAAGCTTCCCCAACCGCCGAATCCCAACGCGGGTCGGTACCCTCTCCCTGGCTACTGGCGGGGCCCTGGCTTCTGGCCTGCACCGTGCTTCTGACATGCGTCCTGCTGCTGGCGTCCGTCGCCCACGCCGCGCCCCGGGCCAGCGCCGAGGACCCCGTCGGCGACACCCTCAACGACGGCCGCCCCGACCTAGTCCGGCTGCTGGCGGAATCCTCCGGCGGGGTGCTCCAGGTGGAGCTGACCTTCGACGCACCCGTGCAGGCGCCCGGCAGTGGCGACGGCGCGCTGTTCGGCTTCCTCGATCTCGACACGGACCGTAACCCGGCCACCGGCGGCACCCCGATGGTGGACTTCCTGACCGACGTCGAGACCGGCATGGGTCAAGACATGTACGTCGACCTAGGAACCTACGCCGACGGCGCCGCGGACCTCGTGCGGGCGTCCGACGGCTCCACCGCGGCGCGGGTGGCGATGACCCTCCTCGGCGACCGGGTGCGGGTGAGCCTGCCGGCTTCGGTGCTCGGCGGCGGGACCGTCCACACCGCGGCGGTGGTGGGCAACGACACCGCGGTGACCGACGTCGTCCCCAACGGCGGCTTCCTCGCCAGCACCGGCGGAGACAGCGGCGGCGACGGGGTCCTGCTCACCGGCGACCGTTTCCGGGTGGAGGTCGACTGGCGGGACTTCGACGGCGGCCGCGGCGCCGCCACCCTGGCGGTGCGCTCCCCCGATTCGGCGGTGTTCTACTTCTTCGACGAGAACAACTGGGAGCTGATGGTGAAGGTACTCGACGCCTGCGGCGTCAACGGCCACTTCTGGGTCTTCGCCGCCGCCACCACCAACCTCGAATACACCCTGCGGATCACCGACACCGCCAACGGCACCGTCAAGACCTACTCCAACCCGCTGGGCACGGCGGCCGCGGCCGTCACCGACACCGGCGCCTTCGCCACCTGCGGCTGAGGAGATCCGCGATGCAGACCCTGAAACGACGTTCGCAGGTCGGCCACGACGCCGTCGTCGCTCGCTCCTCCTTCTTCGGACCCCGGCGCTCGGGCCTCGACCCCGCGGGCCTGGAACGGGCCAGCCGGAAGGTCCGCCTGCCCCAGATCCCCGCCTCCCTCAAAGGCGCCCAGCGTCGCGCCGTCGCCGCCGGGCTGGAGGGCGGTCCCCAAGCCCGCAACGCCCGCGGCAACGCCGCCAACCTCGAACATCGATTGATCGAGCGGGCCACCTTCGGCTGGACGTTTGCGGAGCAGCAGACCATGGACGCCCTCGGCCCCGAGGGCTACCTGGAGCGTCAGCTCGATGCCGACTCCATCGACGACGGGGGCCTGGAGCAGGTGATCCTCGACGCCCTACCCACCCTGTCGATGTCGCCCTACGAGCTCTACCTGAACTACGAGCTTACCGACGACCAGGCGACGCCGATCTACGAGCTGTGGACCGCGACCCTCTTTCGCGCCGTCTACAACCCCCGTCAGCTCTACGAGCGCATGGCGCACTTCTGGTCCGACCACTTCTCCATCGACATCGCCAGCGACCTGGCCTACCTGCTCAAACAGGCCGACGACCGGGACGTCGCCCGCCGGCACGCCCTCGGCAGCTTCCCCGAGATGCTGCGGGCCAGCGCCCGCAGCCCCGCCATGCTGCTCTACCTCTCCAACGCCTCCAACTTCGTCGGCCACCCCAACGAGAACTACGCCCGGGAACTGATGGAGCTGCACACCCTCGGGGTCGACGGCGGCTACACCCAGGAGGACGTGCGGGAGGTGGCCCGCTGCTTCACCGGCTGGTCCATCTCCGCCGAGGCGGACCCCACCCTCGGCACCTTCGTCTTCTACCCCACCCTCCACGACGACGGCCCCAAGACCGTCCTCGGCCAGCGGATCCCCGCCGGCGGCGGCATGGAGGACGGCGAACGGGTCCTCGACATCCTCGCTAGCCACCCCGCCACCGCCCGTTTCCTCGGCCGTAAGCTGCTGCGCTGGATCTGGGGCTACGAGCCCACGGACCGCATGGTGGAGGACATCGCCGCCGTCTACCTGGCCACAAACGGGGACATCAAGTCGATGCTGCGGTCCGCCTTCAAATGGTGGCGGATGGCCCGCTCCACCGAGAAGCTGAAGCGGCCCTTCCACCTAGTGACGTCGGCCCTCAGGGCGCCCTTCGCCGGCATCCAGAACCCGTTCTTCTTCCTCTCCTCCCTCTTCGCCTGCGGCCACCTGCCGTTCAACTGGGCGCCCCCGAACGGCTACCCCGACAGCGAGGGCTATTGGTCCGGGCTGGTGATGCCGAGGTGGAACTTCGCCGGCCTCTATACCCTCGGGGACGGTGAGAACGCCGCGGCGGTGGTGGACCTCGAAGCCCTCGATCCCCAGCAGTCGCCGGACGCCCTGACCGACGTGCTCGACCTCCTCTTCACCCGCGGCACCCTGGGGGACTCCAGCCGGTCGGCGATCCGCGACTTCCTGGCCTCCCGGCCCGCAGGAGCCGCCACGGTCCGCGACGCCCTCGGCCTGGCGGCGGCCTCCCCCGAGTTCCAGAACTACTGATGCCGAAGGAGACCCCCATGTGCCACGACCCCCGCAAGGGCTGCCGCGACTACCAAACCACCCGCCGAGGGCTCTCCCGCCGAGGGTTCCTCGGATCCAGTGCCGGTCTGCTCTCCGCCCTCGCCGTCCCCTCCTGGCTGCCGAAAGTGGCCCTGGCGGCGGAGGGTCCCGGCGACCGCGACGTCCTGGTGTCGATCTTCCTGCGGGGGGGCGCCGACGGCCTGACCCTCTGCGTGCCCCACGCCGAGGACAACTACTATCGGCTCCGCCCCACCCTCGCCATCCCCCGGCCCGACGCGAGCTCGCCGGACCGCGCCCTCGACCTCGACGGCCGCTTCGGCCTGCCGCCGGCCATGACGCCCCTTCTGGAGGCGTTCCGCGGCGGCGACCTCGCCATCGTCCACGCCTGCGGCATGGCGGCGTCGAACCGTTCCCACTTCGACTCGATGCACTTCATGGAGGTGGGCCAGGGGAACCCGCCGGCGTCCCTGTTCACCGGCTGGCTCGCCCGTCACCTCGCCACCACCGCCCCCGCCACGGAGGGGGCCGTGCTGCGGGGACTGGGCCTCGGCTTCGGCCTGCCCCGGACCCTCGTGGGGGCCCCCCAGACCCTGCCCATCGAAGATCCAGCGGGATTCGATTTCCTCGGCGACCCCGGCAGCCTCGCGGACCGCCGAGCCGCCCTCGAAACCATGTACCGGGATCTCGACAATCCCCTGGGCAAGTCCGCCGGCCATACCTTCGACACCATCGAGCTGCTCAAACGGATCGATTTCGCCGGCTACCAGCCCGCCGGCGGCGCTTCCTACCCCGAGGACGAGTTCGGCGAGGCCCTGCGCTCCACCGCCGCCCTCATCCGCGCCCAGGTGGGTGTGGAGGCCATCACCATCGACCTCGGCGGCTGGGACACCCACGAGGTCCAGGGGTCCTTGGACGGCCAGCTGGCCCTCTTGATGTCGAGCTTCGCCCGGGGCCTGGCGGCCTTCCACCAGGATCTCGAAGGCGCCAGCGTCAGCAACGTCTCCACCGTGGCAATGTCAGAGTTCGGCCGCAACGTGTTCGAGAACGGGAGCGCCGGAACCGACCACGGCTACGGCGGCATCCTTTTCGCCCTCGGACCCAACGTCCAGGGCGGGCGGGTGGTCACCGACTGGCCCGGCCTCGACGACGATCAGCTGTTCGAGAACCAGGACGTGCGGATCACCGCCGACGTGCGGGACGTACTCTCCGAGGCCCTCACCAAGCGGCTGGGCAACGCCGACGTGCGCAACGTCTTCGCCGATCCCACCTTCACGCCGCGGGACTGGGGGATCTTTACCTGACGACCACCGAAACGGGGGTGAAACCCATGCCGTCGGGCTCACGCCCCGCCTTCAGGATCCGGGTCTGCTCGGCGGTTTCGAGGTCGTGCTCGGAGATGACGTCGGCGTTGGCGTGGGCGATCCACGCCCGCCGGCCGTCCCGGTCGACGATGACGCCGATGGGTACGGAGCTGTCACCGAAGCGGTCTCCAAAGAGCCGATCCCGCAGCTCCGTGGCCTTCATCCCCAGGTCCACGGTGCGGGAGGCCCCCACGTTCTCGGCGTCGTAGATCACCAGGTCCCCGCCCCGGGCCCGGGTCACCAGCACCTTCGATCCGTCGGGGGTGGCCATGGCGCGGATCGGGAAACCGGGGGAGTCCATGTCCTTCACTTTGGCGAGGGTGGAGACATCGAGGACGCTCACCGTATCGGCGGCCCGGTTGGTCACCCACACGTGCCCGCCGGCCACCGCCACCCCTTCGGCGCCATCGCCGGTGGGCACGTCGGCCACGTGCTTTCCAGTGGCCAAGTCCACCACCGTCAACGTGCCGGACCCGATGTTGGCCACGTAGCCCCGGTTCCCCTGCACCGCCAGCATGTGGGAAATCTCCTGGCCCGTGGGGACCGCCTTCTCCACCCAGCCCGCCGCCATGTCCACCACCACCACGGCCTGCTGATCCTCGGCGGTCACCGCCACCCGATGCTCGTCGAGCCACACCGCGCCGTGGGGACGGGTGAAGATCTCCATATCGACCGTCTTCACCACCTTGGCGGTGGCCACGTCCAGCAGGGTCAGCGTCGAGCCCGGCTCCCCCCGCGGCCCATAGTCGGTCACCAAAGCCCGACGCCCGCTGGGGGAAATGGCCACCTCGTGGGGTCCCTGGCCCGTGGGCAGGGTGGCCACCACTTCGCCGGTCTCCAGGTCGATGAGGGATGCCGTGGCGTCACTCTTGTTGGCGACCACCAGCGTCTCGGCCGAGGCGACGGTGGCCGACGCTGCGGCGAGGAGGATCGCGAGGGTCAGTAGGGTCGAAGGCTTCAGGACGAAGGTGTAGCGGCCGGGCATAGAAAACTCCTCCGAATCGGCGTCAGGGGTTGGGATCGGATAGGACGGACTAGACTCCTATTCGTAGCTCCAGGATCACTGGATCGACGACTGTCCTAGAACCGATTCTTGGGCCTATGGCGAGGAAGTTGTGGGCAAGCACCGGCGACCGCTCAAGTGATGTCAGGAGCAGACTTAGCTATCAGCGTCATCTCAACCTCGCCCAGTCCTATGCCGAAGTGCGCGAAGAGTTGCGCACTCACGGTCGCCCCATTCCCGAGAATGACGTGTGGATCGCAGCCTTGGCTCGTCAACACGACGAGCCGGTCGTGAGCCGCGATCGGCACTTCGAAGCTGTGCAAGGGCTTCGCGTCGTAGCTTGGTAGGCCAACCCAAGCCTCGCGACCTCGAGATGTGGGCTCTCACTCGATTGGACCAGATTCCGAGGAGCACCTCACACTCAGCCCACCCCTCACCTCGACTGGGCCCGGTTCTCGGGAGCCTCTCACCCGGACTCCGGCTCGTGGATCCGGCCCGGTCGCCCGGGTGACCGCAGGAGTCGGGATTCAGGGTTGCCAGCAATCAGGAAAGGGCAGGGATCGCTAGGCGGATCAACACCGAATCGTCTTGCGCTTCTTGCCCGTCCGTCCGGCCTTCTCGACCTTGGCGATGTAGTCGGTCGCCACGGGCACTTTGCAGTAGGTTTCGCCCATGTCGACCTCCACCTTGCCGAGACCCTCGGCTGTCGCTTTGGCTGCGGATTGCAATGGCTCGACGTAGCAGCCGACCGCGATCACGAAGCCATTCATACAGTACTTCACACGATTGGGTGCGGCTCCGATCTCACGCTCCACGCGCCCGAGAAGCGACCGGATCTCGTCCAGGTCGAGATCCTCGTCAGCTTTGGTTGCTACCAGGCCGCCGAAGGTGTTCCAGCCCGCGCACGCCACGTGATTCGCACTCGAATCCATCCACTCGAGTGCGAGCGCAGACCCGTGCTCGCTTTCCGAGGCGACCCACGGCACGGTGTATTCGGCATTCCACGCCCAGACCGCGCCCTGCGCCCAAGCGTCGAGCTGTTGTTTCGTCATCTTCTTGCCGTCGGCCACCATGCCCGCCAGGTACATCGCTTCGTACTGGCCGGTGTCGTAGAGCGCCAAGGCCAAGTCGTGCTGGCCCTTGATCGACTTGGCGATGACCTTCAGGTCCGCGACCTTGACACCGTAGACCGTCGGCCCGGTGGCGCCGTGGCGCACATACGTTCTTCTCGTCGACTCGCTACCCTTGGATTCCATTGCCTGCAAAACTTGGGAGACTGAGGTCATGGGATGTCGTGCCTCTCGATGGATAGCGGTGGGCGTTCTGGGAAAGAGTCTAGGCCGATTCCGATCGGCATGGTCCGTTGATCGGCAACACGATCTCGGTCAGCCAGTCGGCGGGATTGGGTACTTCACCCGGGTCTGTGACGTAGGTTTTGCTGTGGGCGGACCGGCGATAGGGATACCTCAGGCCGTTGCGAATTGAAACACCGAGCCAAACATCTTAACGGCGAGCGACCGTCCTGCGCAGCCAGGTCGGCGAGGGTCTGGAGCTCACCGTCGGTGCGCACCAGTCGCGCGAGCAGCGGCAGCAGCAATTCGAGCGTAGTCGGCATCGCACCAATCTTGCCCGATGAGACGACAACTGTCTCGACCATTCTTGCGGTTGGGCCGAAATGGCGCCGACGAGGGATCGCAAGAGCCCCGGTCCTCAGTCGTCGCACCAGCGCGGCCAGCGATCTACGCGAGAGTCCCGACCGGTCCGATCGCGAAGCGCGCCGCCGAAACATCGTGCCTGCCCGGTCGTGGAACCGGTCTGCTTCCTTCGAGAGATTGCCGTTCACGATCGATGCACCGGCTCTGCCGGGTGGAACGAACGAAGAGGCATTGGATCCGCCCGAGCAAGCCCGAGTCATCTCCGCTGGGGGAGAAACGCCTTGAGTCTCAACCAATCCCTCAAGGCCCGCTGGACTCTCATCGAGAGATTGCGCGAGCAGTGGGCTGCATAGCCGAGGTAGAAATGGGGCCCGGCAGAGCGCCGATGACTTCAGTACGTTCAGGATGCATGCAGGCGATATCTACTTGCCCTAGCGAAGCCCGATGGGGAATGAACGGACCTCCCCAGCTGTTCCGGACCCTGGGCAGGCGAACCCCCTGCCGCCGGCGCCGTACCACCCACCGAAAGCTCCCATTGAAGTAGAGTCCCATCATGCGCCACCGCTACCGCCACCTTGACCCTGCTCTGATCCAGGCCCTCCTCGAAGGGATGAACCTCCAGCGCCTGTTCAACCAGCTGCTGCTAGCCAGCGGCGGTGACGTGGAGCAGGCCGTCGAATGGCTGCAGCAGCTCCAGGACCAGGGGTACCTGCCGGAGAGCATGGACCTCGAAGGGTTCTTGGAGCAGATGGCCGAGCAGCAGATGGTGGGGGTGGACTCGGAGGGGAACCTCCAGCTCACCTCCCTCGGCGAGCGGCGGATCCGCCGCAGCGCCTTCGAAGAGATCTTCCGCGACCTCCGCCGGGGGGCCGCCGGCTACCACCCGGTGCGATCGGCGGGGGACGGCGTGGAGAAGCTGCCGGAGACCCGGCCCTACCGCTTCGGCGACGAGCTGCACCACCTCGACATGGGCCGTTCTTTCCACAACGCCATGCGGCGGGGCCACGGCCGCCTGGAGCTTTCGGAGCAGGACCTCGAAGTCCACGAGACCGAGCAGCTGACCGCCTGCGCCACGGTGGTGGCGATCGATATCAGCCACTCCATGGTGCTCTACGGGGAAGATCGCATCACCCCCGCCCGAAAGGTGGCCCTGGCGCTGACGGAGCTGATCCAGACCAAGTACCCCAAAGACCACGTCGGCGTGCTGGTGTTCGGCGATCGGGCCCAGGAGGTGCCACTTTCGGACCTTCCCTACATCGACGCCGGGCCGTACCACACCAACACCCGCGAGGCCCTCCAGGTGGCCCGGGGGCTGCTGTCCCGCCAGAAGCAGCCCAACAAGCAGGTGTTCCTCATCACCGACGGCAAGCCCTCCGCTATCACCGAGGGCGACCAGATCTACAAGAACCCTTTCGGCCTCGACCTCAAGATCGTCAACCGGACCCTCGAAGAGGCCGACCTTTGCCGGCGGCAGAAGATCGTCGTCACGACCTTCATGATCGCCTCCGACCCGACCCTGCAGCAGTTCGTGGAAAAACTGACCCAGACCAACCGCGGACGGGCCTACTTCGCCTCCCCCGACAACCTGGGGGAGTTCATCCTGGCCGATTACATCCGCAACCGACGCAAGAGGGTGACGTGAGCCTCCATACGACCCCCCATCGCAGCCTGAAGACCCCCCTACCCCTGACCTCCGCGACCTCGACCCTGTTGATCCTGCTCGGGGCGACCCTGTTCCTGGGGGCCCTGCCGACTTTTGCCGACGACGATGGTGCGGTCCGCCGCATCGAACAGAGCTTCTTCGCCGGCGACGCCAAGAAGATCGAAGTCGACCTGACGGTGGGTTCCCTGCAGGTCGAGGGGATCCGAGGCCGCAACGCCGAGGTGGAGCTGATCCTGACCTGCGACCGCACCGACTCGGAGGCCTGCAAGCGCCGGGCGAATCGCATTCAGCTGGTACCCAGGATCTCTGGCGACCGTCTGTACCTAAAGCTCAAGCGCACGTCCCGGGCACGGCTCCAGGGCATCTCCGCCGATATGCGCCTCCGGCTCCCGCGGGATCTGGCGGTGGAGGTGGACCTGGCCGGCGGTGACGTGGTCATCAAGAATATGCGCAGCCACCTCGAAGTGGACTCGGCGGCGGGGGACGTGGACATCGTCTTCCCCGAGAAGCGGGTGGCCTCGGTGAACCTCGACGTGGGGGTCGGCAGCGCCGACCTGTGGCTTGAGGACAGCCGCGTGGAAGGCCGGGGCTTCCCCCGTTCGGTGACCTGGCGGGGCTCCGGCGTGGCGAACCTGGTGGTGGACCTCGGCGCGGGTGACATCACGGTACGGCTGGTGTTAATCCGGGCTCGGCGCCGCCCCCCCTGGGGCGGCGCTTCGCACAGCTCGCCGCCCTCAACATCCTCGCCAACCTCACCGTGCCCGTGGCCGGGCTGGTGGACGCCGCCATGCTCGGCCACCTCGACGACATCCGCTTCCTGGCGGGGGTCGCCCTCGGGGCCGTGGTCTTCGACTACGTCTTCTGGACCTTCGGCTTCCTGCGAATGGCCACCACCGGCCTCACCGCCCAGGCCACGGGGCGCCGAGATGCGGTGGAACAGCACCGCATCCTCCAGCGCTCCCTGGTGCTGGCGGCGGGTGCCGGCTTCGCCATCCTCCTGCTGCGGGGCCCCCTCGCCCACCTGGCCTTCGGCCTCCTGTCGGGGGATCCCGGCACCGAAGCCGCCGGCCTCGACTACGTCCTCGCCCGGATTTGGGGGGCGCCGGCGGCCCTCGCCAACTTCGCCTTCCTCGGCTGGTTTCTCGGCCGGGAGGAAAGCAGGATCGCCCTGGCGATGACGGCGGTGGCCAACGTCGTCAACGTGGTCCTGAATTACGTGTTCATCCTCCGCCTGGGGTGGGCGGCTGAGGGAGCGGGTTGGGCCACCATGGCGAGCCAATACGCGATGCTGGCGGTGGCGGTGGCCTGCTACCTGCCGCGCCGCGGGGGCGTGGGCTGGTCGTGGGGGGAGGTGCTCGACGGCCAGCGCTGGCGGGCGATGTTCTCCCTCCAGGCCGACATCCTCGTGCGCACCCTCTGCCTGGTGTCCAGCTTCGCCCTGTTCACCGACATCTCCGCCCGTCTCGGCGCCGAGGTACTGGCGGCCAACGCCCTCCTGCTGCGGATCGTCACCCTCGCGGCCTTCATGATCGATGGCGCCGCCTTCGCCGTCGAGAGCCTGGCGGGGATCTTCCTCGGCGCCGGGAACCGCTCCGCCCTACGCCGCCTGCTGCGGCTGGCGCTCCTCACCGGCGCCGCCTTCGCGGCCCTCTTCGTGGTGCCCATGGCGTTGGCCCCCGAGCCGGTGCTCGGACTCCTGACCTCCCATGGAGACGTCGTGCAGCGGGGGGCCTCCTATGCCCTGTGGCTGGTGCCGGTGCTGCTGGTGGGATCCGCCGCCTACATCTACGACGGCCTGTTCCTAGGACTGACAGCGGGGCGGACCCTGCGCAACTCGATGCTGGTGTCGGCGGTGGGGGTCTTCCTACCGCTGGCCTGGCTGGCGCTGCGGGCCGGGGACCCCCACCTGCTCTGGGGGGCGCTGGCGGCGTTCATGGTGGCCCGCACCGCCACCCTCGCATGGGCGAGCCGCCGCCTCGGCATGGAGGACGCCGGCCATGCCTGACCCTATTGCAACGGACCTCCACATCGCCCTGGTGGAGCCCGACATCCCATGGAACGCCGGCAACGTCGGCCGATCGTGCCTGGCCCTCGGCGCCCGGCTCCACCTGGTGCGCCCCCTCGGCTTCTCCATCGACGAACGGCGGGTGCGCCGCGCGGGGCTCGACTACTGGCGCCATGTGGATCTCGAAGTCTGGCCCAGCTGGACCGCCTTCGGAGGTTCCATGGAGGGTCTCGGCGCGCCGTGGCTGTTCTCCGCCGAGGCGGAGCGGAGCCTTTGGGACCTGGACCTCACACCGCCGACGGTCCTGATCTTCGGTCGTGAGTCCACGGGCCTGCGGAAGGACATCCGGGAGCGCCACCGGGAGCGACTGGTGCGCATCCCCATGGACCCGGGGCCGGTGCGCTCCCTGAACGTCTCCACCGCCGCCGCCGTGGCCCTCGCCGAGGCGAAGCGCCAGCGCACCCGGACCTGACTCAGCGCCCGCGAAGCTCGCGGACGAGCCACACCCCGAGCACCAGGAGCGCCGCCGCCGTGGCGAGCCACAGGGTCTGGGCCGACGCCAAGGCGGGTCGGTCGAAGGTGGACGCGGCGGCCCGCAGCACGCCGCGGGCACCCAGGGCCGTCGTCACCGCCACCACCAGTCCCATCAGGAGATTGGCGGCAGGGCCGTTGACGTCGCCCCCCATGAGCCGGCGGTCGTTGACCACCACCATCAGGAAGACGGCCACCACCGGCAGCAGGATGCCGTTGAGCGCCTGGGCCAGGAGGATCACCGGCACCGGCCGCACGTCCAGCAGCCCGAAGGCCACCCCAGCACCCAGCACCCCGAGCCACACGGCGCGGAACCGCCAGCCCCGGGCGTGCCAGCGTGGGTCGTCGATCCCGGCGGCGAACAGGCCCCGGGCGGTGATCGCCGCCGCCAGCGGCGCCGTGACCGCGGAGGAGAAACCGGCGGCGAAAAGGCCGAGGCCGAAGGCCCCCACCGCCCAGCCGCCGAGCCGGTTGCCGAGGACCTCCGCCACCGCCCCAAAGGAGAAGTCGCCGACGACGGCGCCCCCCACCACGACCACCGCCATTGAGATCAAGCCGCCGAGGCCGATGGCCACGGCGAGTCCGAGGCGGGCTTCGCCGGGATCCTGACCGCGGGCCAGCCCAGAGCCGAGGAAAAGGTTGTAGGGCACCACCGTCGTCCCCACGAGGCCGAGCACCAGCAGCGCCCCGCCCTCCGGAACGGAGGGCACCAGCAGGCCGCGGGCCACCTCGGCGGGGGCCGGCACCAGGCCGACGGCGGTGGCCAGGAAACCCAGGCCCATGACCGCCACCAGCATGCCCAGCACCCCCACCACCGCGCCGGTGCTGCCGAACCATAGGAGGGCCAGGGCCGCTCCGCCGGACACCAGGGTGAGGACGGTCTTGGACGCCGGCAGCGCCAGCTGGGCCCCCGCCACGCCCCCCAGGATGTTGCCCGCTTCGTAGGCGGCGCAGCCCACCACCACCGCCCCGACCACCAGCCACAGCACCGCCACCGCCGAGGCGCCGCTGCGGAATCGGCGGCGCAGGGCTTCCCCCAGCGGGTGGCCGGAGGCGAGGGCGAGACGGGCAGCGGCGTCCTGCAGCACCCAGCAGGCGACCGTGGCGAAGAGCAACGCCCACAGCAGCCGGGGACCGTGGGCGGAGCCGGCCCGGGCGGCGGTGGTGACGGTGCCGGGTCCGAGGAAGGCGGCGGCCACCACCGCCCCCGCCAGGATTCCCAGGAGACGTTTTGTGGAAAGGGGGGGACTCATCGGTCGTCACCCCCGGGCTCACCCCAGCCTCCGCCGCCGGGGGTTTCGAGCACCAAGAGGTCCCCGGGCTCGACGTCGGCCCGATCAACGCCCGCGAGGACCTCCACCCGGCCGTTGGCCCGTTCGAGGCGCTGGCGGCCGAGGGCCCCAGGAGCCCCGCCCTCGACACCGTAGGGGGCTTCGACGCGGTGCTGGGTGAGGATCGACAGGCGCACCGGCTCGAGGAAGCGCAGCGCCCGCTCGACGCCGTCGCCCCCCCGCCACAGACCGGCGCCGCCGGACCCCCGCCGCAGGGCGAAGCGCTCCAGGCGCACCGGGTAGCGCTGCTCCAGCACTTCGGGGTCGGTGATGCGGGTGTTGGTCATGTGGGTGTGGACACCCCCCTCCCCGTGCCAGCCGGGACCGGCGCCGGCGCCGCCGCAGACGGTTTCGTAGAAGCCAAAGCGCTCGTTGCCGAAGAGCACGTTGTTCATCGTGCCCTGGCTGCAGGCGGCGACGCCGAAGGCCTTGAGCAGGGTGTCCACCAGTCGCTGACTGGTTTCGACGTTGCCCCCCACCACCGCCGGTGCCTCCTCCGGCGGCGCTTCGAAGGGGGGATCCAAGAGGCTGGCGGGGGGGATGATCACCTCCACCGCGTCCAGCAGGCCCTCGTTCAAGGGCAAATCCTCGTCCAGCAGCATCCGCAGCACGTAGAGCACGGCGCTGCGGACAATGGCGGGGGTGGCGTTGAGGTTGCCGGGGTGGACGCCGCCGGTGCCGGTGAAGTCCACCGTCGCCCGCCCGTCCTCCAAGGTGATCGCCACCGCCAAAGGGGTGCCGTCGTCGAGACGCTCCCTGGCTTCGAGCCGGCGGTTTCCGAGTGCCCCCAGTGCGGCGCGGATGCGGTCCGCCGCCTGTTGCCGCAGGGCCGCCATGTAGTGGGCCACCGGGTCCGCCCCGGAGGTCCGCACCAGGTCCGCCAGCGCTTTGGCCCCCCGGTGGTTGGCGGCCAGGGCGGCGTCGAGGTCGGCGACATTCTCCTCCACCGAGCGGGACGGCCAGGGCCCTCCCAACAGCAGCTCCCGTACGTCGCCCCACCGCGCCTCCCCCCGACGCACGAGGAAGGTCGGGGGGATGACGACCCCTTCGTCCGCCAGGTGGCGGGCGTCGGGGGGCATGGAGCCAGGGCGGCTGCCGCCGATCTCCGCGTGGTGGGCGCGGCTGGCGACGTGCCCCACCAAGCGGCCGTCGTCCCCGTGGACCGGCGACACGAGGGTGACGTCCGGCAGGTGGGAGCCGCCGAAGCCGGGGTGATTGGTGACCACCGTGTCCCCTGGACCGAGGTCGAGGGCGTCGCGCACCGCCCGGACGCAAAGCCCTAGGGCCCCGAGGTGGACCGGGATGTGGGGGGCGTTCACCACCAGGTGGCCCTCCGCGTCGAGCAGGGCACAGGAGAAGTCGAGGCGGTCCCGCACGTTGGTGGAAAGCGCGGTCCGCTGAAGCATCTCCCCCATTTCCGAGGCGACGGCGGCAAAACGGCTGGTGAACAGTTCGAGCTCCACCTCTCTGGCCCTCAGCGGATGTCGCGGCATGTCCTTTAAGATACAGATACCGGAGAACCCTGTGAAGCTCGATTGCCACAAATGCGGCATGGCCATCGCCATCCCGCCCGAGGTCCTGTCACAGCCCTCGCCGAGGGTGGAGTGCCCCGGCTGCGGCGCCCGGTTCCGGCTCCGCCCCAAAACCGGCGCGCCGCCGCCCAACCGGATCGTGACCGCCTCAGACCTGGCCCACCATACGACCCCCGCCGCCGGCCCCGTGCCGGAGGCCGAGGGGGCGACGGTGGTGAGCACCGGCGGCACCCGCCGCAGCCGGGCCGAGGCGGAGCCGGCCTTCGGGGCCGACGACGTCCTCTCCGGCCGCTATCGCATCGTGGGCTTTCTGGCCCGCGGCGGCATGGGGGAGGTCTACGAGGCCGAGGATCTGGAGCTGCGGCAGCGGGTCGCCCTCAAGACGGTGAGCACCCACCTGGAGGAGGAGGCCGGCGCCGTCGACCGTTTCAAGCGGGAGATCGCCCTCGCCCGGCTGGTGACCCACCCCAACGTCTGCCGCATCTTCGACCTCGGTCAGCACGGGGCTGGGGGCGACGCCGTGACCTTCTTGACCATGGAGCTGCTCCAGGGGGAGACCCTGGCCCAGAGGTTGCGGCGGCAGGGGCGGATGTCCCCCGAGGCCTGCCTTCCGCTTCTGGAACAGATGGCCGCCGCCCTCGACGCTGCCCACCGGGCCCGGGTCGTCCACCGGGACTTCAAGTCCGAGAACGTCTTCCTCGTGCCGGAGGACGGCGGCGGCGTGCGGGCGGTGGTGACCGACTTCGGCGTCGCCCGGGGGGCCGGCGCCGCCGACCCCTTGGCGGCGAGGGTCACCGGCGCCGTAATCGTCGGTACGCCGGCCTACATGGCGCCGGAGCAGGTGGAGGGGGCGCCGGAGATCTCCTCCGCCGCCGACCTCTACGCCCTCGGCGTCGTGCTTTACGAGATGGTCACCGGCCGCCTCCCCTTCGACGGCCCCAATCCCCTCACCACCGCGGTGAAGCGGCTCCAGGAGCCGCCTCCGCCGCCCCACGTTCACGCCCCCGATCTCCCCGCCCCCTGGGGCCGGGCGATCCTGCGGTGCCTCGAACGCCGGCCGGCGGACCGCTTCCCCAGCGTCCTCCACCTGGTGGACGCCCTGCGCCCCGCCACCACCGTCGCGACGGCGACGCCGCGGGCCACGGTCCCCCTGACGCAGGATCCGACCCTGCCGATGGGGACGTCCCCACCGACGGTCGCCGTTGCGCCGACCCAAGTAGCCCGCCCTACCCCCGGGCCCAGACCCGCCGCACCGTCGACCCCGACTCTTCCGGCGACCCCGACCCCGCCGGCGGCCCAGGCCCCCCCTCGGCGGACCCCGGCTCTCCTCGGGGGCGTCCTCGTCGCGGTGCTCCTCCTGTCCCTGGCTCTTGCCTGGTGGAACCACCGGCACCGGGATCCTGGGCGGGTCCAGCTGCGACGATCGGTGGCGGTGATGGGGCTCGAAAACCTCAACCAGCGTTCCGAGGTGGACTGGATCTCCACCGCGGTGTCGGAAATGCTCGGCACCGAGCTATCCAGCGGACAGGACCTCAGGGGGGTCCCCGGCCAGCGGGTGGCCGACGCCCTCCAGCAGCTGGACCTCGATCCCGTCGCCCAGCTCACGCCGGGCCAGGCCGGCCAGCTCCACGGCCTGTTGGGCTGCGATTTCCTGGTGCTGGGGTCCTACGTGAGCCTGCCGGGTCCAGAGGGCCAGGACTCCCTGCGCCTCGACCTGCGGGTCCAGGACGCGGCCCTCGGCACCGAGATCGCGACGGTCTCGGAAGAAGGCTCGGTGGCGGATCTCTTCGCCATGGTGCGGACCCTCGGCCAGGGCCTTCGCCAGGCCCTGGGGGCCGGAGAAGGTGGCGTCGACGACCCCTTCAGCGGCCTGCCGGAGGACCCGGAAGCCGCGCGCCTCTACGCCGAGGCCCTCGACCACCTGCGGAACGTGGAGCCCGAGCCCGCCAAGGATTTGCTGCAACGGGCCGCCGCCCGGGAGGGCGACAAGGCGCTGATCCACTCCGCCCTGTCCACCGCCTGGGAGGGCCTGGGCTACGGACAGCGGGCCGCCCAGGCCGCCGAGCGGGCCTTCGAGCTGTCGTCGGACCTGTCGCGGGAAGACCGCCTGGTGGTGGAGGGCCGCTACCGCGAGACGCAGCGGGATTGGGGGGCGGCCCGCGGGGTCTACCGCGATCTCTGGGAGTCGTTCCCCGACCAGCTGGACTACGGCCTGCGGCTGGTGGCGACGGAGACCGCCGCCGGCATGGCGGTCCAGGCCCTCGACACCCTCGACGAGCTCCGCCGACTGCCGGAGCCCCTCTCCCTCGATCCGCGCCTCGACCTGGCGGAGGCCGACGCCGCCGGCGCCCTCTCCCAGCTCGAGCGCCAGCTGGCGGCGGCGGATCGGGCCGCCGCCGGGGCCGAAACCCAGGGGGCCGACCTGCTGCTGGCCCAGGCCCTCCTCGCCCGCACCCGCTCCCTCCGCCTCCTCGGACAGGGGGAGGCCGCCGAGGCGGCGGCCCACCGGGCCCTGCGGGTCTACCGGAACCTGGACCATCCGGGGGGCGAGGCCCAGGCCATGACCGCCCTCGCCAACACCCGGGCCGACCGCGGCCACTTCGAGGAGGCCGCCGAGGGATTCCGCGGCGCCGCCGAGCTGTGCCGCGGAATCGGCGACCTCGGGGGACTCGCCGCCGGCCTCAACAACCTCGCCGTGGTGCGACGCAAGCAGGGGGACCTGGACGGCGCCGAAGCGATGTACCGCGAGGCGGAGGCCACCTACCTCGAGATCCAGAACCCCTTTGGCCAGGCCAACACCGCCAACAATCGGGCGGTGATCCTGGTGGACCGCGACCGCCTCCAGGAGGCCGGGGAGATGTTCGAGCGCTCCCGTGACCTGTGGCGGCAGATCGGCGGTCAGGCGGGGGAAGCCCACAGCCTCAACAACTCCGCCGAGGTCCTCCGACTCCAGGGTCGGCTGGAGGACAGCCGCCGTCTCCACGGCGAGGCCCTGCAACGACGGCGGGACGCCGGCCTCAAGCTCGATCAGATCACCTCCCTGGCGAACCTCGGGGGGCTGCTGGTGGAGGCGGGGGAGCTCGACGACGCCCGCGACCGGCTCGACGAAGCTTCCGCTTTGGCGGACGAGGTGGGGGAGCGGTCCGCCAAGGCTCAGGTGCTCTTCCACCTCGGCCAGCTGCACCTCGAGCGTGGGGACCCCGGAGCCGCCCGGGACGCCCACCGGCAAGCCCTGGATCTGCGGCTCGAATTGGAAGAGACCGCACAGGTGGGCCGTTCCCAGGTGGCCCTGGCGCGGGTGGCGCTGGCGGAGGGCATGCTGGAGGAGGCGGAGGATCTCGCGGCCACCGCGCGGCAGGGGGCCCTTCAGGACGACCGGCCGGCGGACGAGGTGCGGGCCGCCGCGGCGCTGGCCACCGCCCTGCTGGGGGCCGACCGGGCCGACGAGGCGGAGGAGCTCCTGGGGGATCTCGCCCCCGTCGAGGATGCCCTGGAGCAGCCCGCCGTCCGCCTCGAAGCGGGCCTCGCCCGCGCCCGGCTGCGGGCAGCTCTGGGGGACGGCCCGGCGGCCCTGGGACCCCTCGAAACCCTGGCGGACGAGGCGGCGGGCCTCGGTATGGTGCCCCTCGAGCTGCGGCTCCGGCGGGCCTGGGCCGAGCTCGCCGCCGACGCCGGCCGCGGCGCGGAGGCCGCCCAGATGATGGAAGATCTCCGCCTCCGGGCCGCCGCCGCCGGTCTCGACGGATAGGGTCTGGACCAGCAACGACCTGGGGAGGCCGAGCCTTACCCTTCCGAGATCCGACGACGGTCTCGAGACTCAGTACTCATCGTATTCCTCGTGGTAGTTCCCTGCCCACATTTCTGCGAAAGCGCCAAACCCGTCATCCCCCACTCGCTCGGCCAGCCGAAGGATCGAAGACTTAGCTGCTGAATAGGTCCAACCGATCGAGTTCAGGCACATCCAGCATCCCCGAAAATCGGACTTGGCCAGCAAGGCATCAAAGACGGGTTGTTTGTCTCCCTTCCCGAACCACGGAGGCAAGGACTGGCGCAAGGGTTCTAACTGTTCGGGAAGGTCACTCACTTCGTACTCGCAGAAGCTCTTTCCCCGCGAGACGATCTCCGGATCCCCCAGCCAGGGCCAATCACCCCGATAATCCTCCTTCCCGACGTACTCAAAGCATTCGAGCGGGGCCAAGACCTCGGTAAACGGGGCAAGCGTGAGGAGGGCGTGGTAGTCGCCATATGCCCTCCCGTAGGCGTCCTCGATGCCTTCGACGAGGTCCGACAATCCAACCTCTTCGGCAAATTTGAGGTCGCTGTCCCGCATTCCCTTTTCACCGGTTCCATCTAGAAGTATTCGGGCAAAGAGCTGGTCCGGTGATCGGGCGACCTCCAGGGTGTACCAGCTGTCTTCAGCGACGTGCTCTACCAGGCTGGTCGTCCGTTCGGGGCAGAACCAGTGGCGCCAATATCCGAAAAAGGCACCCTCTTTGAACCAAAGGGGTAGCAGGGCGGGAGGAAACCCAGTCCACCGTGGTGGTTGGAATACATAGCCGGGAAGACGGAGGCTCGCTGTAGAGATGTCGATCAGCCTCTGATCGAAACCCAACTCCTGGTAGTACGACGGATAGTCCAAGCTTCACCTCAGCGTCTAGGGTGGTTCACAGTTACTGTCATCGTGCTTTGCTCGGTCGAGGGACGACCGCCGGAGGTTTGCAGGTCCCATCGTTCGAAGACCTCGACCACTGATCCGCTGCAGCCGTCTCGACGGTTGAAGTCCGGGGCACCAGCGACCTCGACAGGAAATACCCTGCATTTTCCTATAGTATCCGAGTCTGCTCTGTCGTTCCGCTGCGTCTCCACCACGAATTGCCTGGCAGAAGCCCTCTGGCTTCGCCCCTTCCCCTCTCGGCCTTCGGTGAGGAGACTTCCATGTTTGGCCCTTGCTTCGCCCTTCCCTGGTCGACGGCCCGCTGCGCCGCCCCAAGACACCCGGCGTCCACCGCCGCCACCACTTCGGCCCCGCGGCTCGCCGCTCGGCTCGCCATCGCCCTGGTTTGCGGCGCCCTGTCGATGCCAGCCCAGGGACAGTTAACCGACGGCAATCTGCTGCTGAGCGGCGGCTTCAGCCTGCGGGAGATCCGGGAGTACACCGTCGACGGCACCCTGGTTCAGTCGATTCCGGTCCCCGCCCACCCCAGCAACGAGCAGCTTCGGGACCTCGTCCTAGACGAGTCGGGGACGCTGCACGTCTACCACGGCACCTTCAACCCACGGCTCCGTACCTGGAACGGCGCGTTCTTCAACGACCATCAGGCCGCGGGCTGGAGCACTGTCAACAACATCACCTACGGCGGCTTGGTGGCCACCGGCGGCTATGTCTTCGCCACCGACATGGATACCCAATTCCGCGAGGACATGGGCATCGTTCGGTTCGACACCAACGACGGCTTCTCCTTCGTCCGCTTCGCCGACACCCAGGAGTACCGGGACCTCGCCTTCGGCCTCGACTGCCGGCTGTACGCGCTGCGGGAACCTAGCACCGGCGTCCAGACCGTCGACGTCTTCGACCCCCTGACGATGCAGTCCCTCGGCTCGGTGGCCCTTTCCATCGGCGGTCCGATCGACGTGCGGGCCATCGCCGTCGACGCCTCGGGTCAGATCTACGGCGGCGCCTGGGACCGCAACCTCTACCGATTCGACGCTTCAGGGACCCTCGTCGCCACCCTCGACACCGGGGGTTTCGTCCAGGACATCGCCCTCGACGTCTCCGGCCGTATCGCCGGTAGCCACTGGCTCGGCGGCCTCTTCTTCACTACCACCGCCTTCGCGCCCCCCACCGGCTTCGACCCCGGCATCGCCAACAACTTCATCGCCTGGGTCTCGGGGGAACGCCCCGCCAGCTGCGAAGCCTGTTTCCGGGAACGCCCCTTCGCCCCTGGCCAATGGTCCCTCGTCTCCCTACCCTGCGACGTCGGCGCCGACGACACCCTGGAGGACGTGGTGGGGGACGACCTGCCCGTCGCCGACTACGGCACCACCTGGGCCGCCTTCGAGCGGGACGAGGCCGCCAATACGTACCGCACCTTGGGTCTGGGTGATCCCATGGACAGCGGACGCGGCTATTGGCTGATCACCCTAGACTCCGGCCGCAGCCTCACCGTCGAAGGAACCCAGAACACGGACCGGGACCTACCGCTGACGGCGGAGCCCGCCGAGGGGGTCCAGAACATGGTGGGCCACCCCTTCCCCTTCGAAGTCTGTTGGGCCGACGTCCAGGTGGTGGACGGGGCGAACGTCCTGTCCCTCGACGGGGCCGACCCCCTCGTCGGCCTGACCCGGGCCTGCGACCTCGTACCGCCGGACCCCAGCTGCGTGATGTCGCGGGTGGCCCACCGCTGGAACGGCGCCGCCTACGACGCCTTCGACGGCGGCACCGCGTCGATGCAGGGGAGCCTCGAGCCCTTCTCCGGTTTCTGGGTCCGGGCCTTCAAGCCCGGGATCGCCCTGCGCATCCCCGACTCCCCCGGCACCGACTGCACCTTCTGCTTCCCCGAAGCGACGGCCGACGCCGGCGCCGACCGCACGATCTGCGCCGGCGAGTCCGTCACCCTGGGTGCCCCGGCCCAGCCCGGCCACGCCTACAGCTGGTCCCCCGGCGGCGAGACGACGGCCCAGATCACCGTGTCCCCCGCCGACTCCACCCTCTATACCCTCACGGCCACC
>JBCDIS010000118.1:0-22310 GCA_038748685.1 Acidobacteriota bacterium
CGCCGCCGGTGCCGCTTCGGTCTTCGCCTGTGGACGCTGGCTCAGCCAGTCGGTGTAGCCGCCGGCGTAGTCGCCGACCCGTCCGTCCCCCTCCATCACCAGGGTGCTGGTGACCACGTGATCCAGGAACGTCCGGTCGTGGCTGACCACCAGGAGGGTGCCCTCGTACTCCACCAGGAGGGCTTCGAGAAGCTCCAGGGTCTCGATGTCGAGGTCGTTGGTGGGCTCGTCCATCACCAGGAGGTTGCAGGGACGGGTGAACTGCCGCGCCAGGAGGAGGCGATTGCGCTCCCCGCCGGACAGGCTCGACACGGGGCTGCGCACCTGGGCCGCCGGAAAGAGGAAGTCTTGCAGGTAGCTGATGACGTGGCGGCGTCGCCCCCCCACCTCCACCTGGTCCGCCCCGTTGGCGACGCTGTCGGCCACCGACTGGTCCTCGTCCAGCTGCTCCCGTAGCTGGTCGAAGTAGGCCACCTCCAGGCGGGTGCCGTGCTCCACCGTTCCCGCCTCCGGCTCGAGCTCTCCGAGGAGCAGCCGCAGCAAGGTGGTCTTGCCGGAGCCGTTGGGACCGAGGAGCCCCACCTTGTCTCCTCGGCAGATCGTCGTCGACAGGCCCTTCACCATCGGCCGGCCGGCCCAGGAGAAGGTCAGCCCTTCGGTCTCGATCACCCGCTTGCCGGAGCGCTCGGCCCCCTCGATGGCGAAGCGCGCCTGGCCCTTGCCGACCCGGCGCGCCCGACGCTCCTCACGGAGCTTTTCGAGGGCCCGCACCCGGCCTTCGTTGCGGGTCCGCCGGGCCTTGATCCCCTGGCGGATCCAAGCCTCCTCCTGCGCTAGCTTCTTGTCGAAGCGGTCGTGCTGGGCGAGCTCGGCCTCCATCTGGGCCTGGCGACGCTCCAGGTAGCGGGGGTAGTCCCCCGGGAAGTCGTCGATCCGACCGCGGTCGATCTCGAGAATCCGGGTCGCCAGACCCCGCAGGAAGGCGCGGTCGTGGGTGACGAAGAGAATCGCCCCCTGGAACGACCTCAGCATCTCCTCCAACCATTCGATGGCGGGGATGTCGAGGTGGTTGGTGGGCTCGTCCAGCAGCAGGAGGTCCGGCTCCGAAAGGAGCGTCCGGGCCAGCAGGACCCGGCGGGACATACCGCCGGAAAGGGTCTCGAAACGCCCCTCCGCCGGCAGCCCCAGCCGCGAGAGGGTCGACTCCACCCGTCGATGCAAGTCCCAGCCGCCGGCCCCTTCAAGCCGATGCTGGACGTCTTCGAGGCGTGCCAGGTCGGCCTCCGAACCATCCCCCTGGGCCAGCCGGCTGCTCCAGTGGTGGTAGTCCGACAGAAGGCTTCCGAGCTCCGGAAGCCCCCCGGCGACGACGTCGAAGACGTCCCCCCGCAGGTCCCTGGGGACCTCCTGCGCCAGCCTCGCCACCCGCGTGCCCGCCTGGAGCACCACTTCCCCGCCGTCCGGCTTCACGTCCCCCGAAAGGATCTTGAGCAGGGTGGACTTGCCGGTGCCGTTGCGCCCCAGAAGACCGATGCGCTCCCCCCGCTGGACGTAGAACCCCACGCCGTCGAGCAGCGGCGCGTCGCCGCCGTACCGGAGGGTGAGAGTCCGCACTCCTAGTAACGCCATCGCTGGTCGATGTCCCCTAATTATCGATTCTTCGCGTTCATCTTCGTGGGGGAACAGACCATCTCTCTGAGGAACTTCACCGCCCTCAAGCTTCCCCCATCCTTCCAAACGACCATCCCACCGACCCATCCCGCCGTGGAGAGCAACCCCATGACCCCGCAAGCATATCCCTTGCCGGGCAGCCCACCCCCGCCCGTGGCTGCCGGCGAGACCCTCGACGAAGACGCCTTCGAAGTCCCCAGGCTGCACCGACTCTGGCTCGACCGGGCGGAGCGGCTCGGCACCTCCTTCCTGGCTCGCCGCGCCGACGCCCACGGGCTCCAGAGCCGCTGGTCCGAATCGGGCAGGGCCGCCGTCGGCATCGACCTCCCCCGACCCGAGACCCTGACCTCGGCCCTCGCCCTCAAATGGCTGCCGGACATCGCACCCACCACCCGGCGGCTGCTGATGGAATGGCTGCGGGACAAGCGTTCGCCCCACGCCCCCAGGTTCCACGTCTTCGACACCCCCGCCGCCCTCGCCCCGGATGTCGGCACCACCGGCGTCGCCCTCGTGGCGCTGTGGCGAACCGGGGCCATCGGCGTCGAGACCCTCCGCCGGGGAGCCGAGGAGATCCTGCTGGCGGCGGCCGCCGAGCCGGTCCAGGGGGTTCCCGAGGGGGTCTTCAAGGTCTTCTGGGAAGACCACGACGAGGGGGTCGTCTGCCGACGGGGCCGCGAAGCCGATCCGCTGACGGTGGTGAACGCCCTCCACGCCGTGGTCCTCGCCGTGCGACACGCGCGCCTGGACCTCGAAGACGTGGTGGACGTCCGGGAGTTCCGCGAGGACGGCTCCCGGACCCGACGTATGTTCGTGGTCGCCGAGATCATCCAGAGGAACCTCGACTACATCTGCCGCCACCTCCAGAACCCGGACCTGCTGCGCAGCGGTCGCTACAGCCAATCGGAGGCCCAGTTCCTGGCCTTCGTCACCGAGCTTTGGCGCGACGCCACCCCCCTGGCAGCGACCCTGCGGCGGTCCCTGGAGCGGGCGGTCCGGAGGATGTGGTCCGCCACGAAGACCTTCGAAGGTCTCGAACCCTTGGAGCTGGCGTCCCGCATCATCGCCGCCCACGACCTGGCGCTGCTCGACCTGGACCTCGGGCACGCGCGGGAGGAGCTCTGTCGCCATCAGCAGCCCGACGGCAGTTGGGCCCCGTCCCCCTTCCTCACGGTGGACGGGGGGCTGACCCTCGGCGGCCGCGAGATGGCCACGGTCTACGCGCTGCGGGCCCTCAGGGGTCCCAGGCGGACGGGGGGCCACTGGCACCGGCGGCCCTGATCGAGCCCTCATTTCGAAGGGTCCGGAGGCCCTCCGGCCTTGACTCCCGACCGGGTAGCCTGGAAGATGCCTCGAACGCATCAGAAAGGAACACCATGAGCGATTCGAATCTTCAGGTTCGCCTGGCCTCTCGCCCGGAAGGCCTCCCCAATTCGAGCAATTTCGAGATCACCCACGGCGACGTGCCGAGCCCCGGGGACGGCCAGGTCCTGGTGCGCCTCATCTACCTCTCCCTGGACCCCGCCATGCGAGGGTGGATGACCGACCGAAAGTCCTACATCGAGCCCATCGGTATCGGCGACGTGATGCGGGGTCTGACCCTCGGCGAAGTGGTGGAGTCCAACCACGACGGCTTCGCCGCTGGGGACCTCGTCTCCGGCGCCCTGGGCTGGCAGCAGTACGCCGTCGCCCGGGGCAAAGAGCTGGAGAAGCTCCCCAAGGGCATGCCCCTTCCCCTGTTCCTCGGACCCCTGGGGATGACCGGCCTCACCGCCTACTTCGGCCTGCTCGATATCGGGCAGCCCAAAGAAGGGGAAACGGTGTTCGTGTCCGCCGCCGCCGGAGCCGTGGGCTCCGTGGTGGGTCAGATCGCCAAGATCAAGGGCTGCAGGGTCGTCGGCACCGCCGGTACCGAAGAGAAGTGCGCCTGGCTCCGCGACGAGCTCGGCTTCGACGCCGCCATCAACTACAAGACCGCCGACCTAGGGGCGGCCCTGAAAGAGGCCTGCCCCAAAGGCATCGACGTCTATTTCGACAACGTCGGCGGCGAAACCCTCGACCACGCCCTGCGCTTCCTCAACAAGGGTGGGCGGATCCCCCTCTGCGGCGCCATCTCCCAATACAACGCCACCGAGCAGCCCCCGGGGCCCGTCAACTACCTATCCCTGCTGATGAACCGCGGCCGCATGGAGGGCTTCATCGTCTTCGACTTCCGCGCCCGCTACGGCGAGGCCCTCGAGGACTTGGGCCGCTGGGTCTCGGAGGGTCGACTCCAGGGCAAATACGACATCGTCGACGGGCTCGAAAACGCCCCGGAAGCCCTCCTCAAGCTCTTCGACGGCAGCAACACCGGCAAGCTGATGGTCCGCATCGGCGACGAGCCCTCCTGAGCCGACCGCCGGCTCGGCCATGGAGTCCCTCCGCGACTTTTGGGCAAGGGCGCAGTCTTCCGGCTGGCTACCCTCCCCGGACGATCCCCTCGCTGTCCTCTACTTCGGTATCGGACTGGGGTTCGTCGCGGTGGTCCTCTGGCTGATGTCCCGGATCCTCTTCGGCCCCTCCTCCCGGGGGGGGCCGAAGGGCCCCCAACAAAAGCAGCTGAAACGGGACCTGCGGGAGCTGATCCGCCAGGGCAACCACCAAGAGGCGGGGCGGATCTACGAGTCCCTGGGGCAGCCGAAGAAGGCCATCGCCCAATACGTCAAGGGCGGCTGCCACGGCCCCCTGGCTTCCCTGCTGATCGAGCTCGGGCAGCGGGCTCGGGCCAAGGAGGTGGCCCGCGAGGGCGGACAGTGGCGAATCTACGCGGAGCTTAGCGAGGACGACGGCGAGCACGGGGAATCCGCCCTCGCCTACGAGCGGGACGGCCAGATGTACCTCGCCGCCCGCGCCTACGACCGCGCCCAGGAGCCCCTGCGGGCGGCCCGCTGCTACCTCGCCGCCGGCATGGAGGCGGAGTCCGTCAAGCGGCTGCGGGGGGCCGAGGGGCGGGAAGCGGCGGAGCTCATGGAGCGGGCGATCCGGGCGTCGATCGAGCAGACCGGGAGCGCCAACCTGAGCCTCGATATGACGGCGGCGGTCCGCCGGGGCGCGCAGCTTTGGCTCACGGAGCGGGAGCCGGAGCGGGCCTTCAGCCTCGCGGTGGACGCGGGCCAAATGGCGGTGGCCGTCCCCATCGCCAAGGACTTCCTGGAGCCCACGGCGGAGGCGGCGGAAATCTGCGTCAAGGCCGGGGCCCACCTGGCGGCCGCCGAGATCTTCGAGCGCTCGGGGGATGCACGGCGCGCCGCCCTCGAACGGGCCGAGCACTACCAGCGGGAGGGGAACGCCGGCAAGGCGGCGGAATGGCTCGAATCGGCGGAGGAGTGGAGCGCCGCCGCCGGCGAGTGGGCGACGGCGGGGGATACCCAGCGGGCCGCCGGCCTCTATGAGAAGGCGGGGGACCTCACCGCCGCGGCGGAGCTCTACGGAGTCCTGGGGGACCGCCCCAAACAGCAGACCCTGCTCCAGCAGGCGAGGTCCAACAGCGTGGAGGGTCGCTTCGAAGCCGACGCCACCCTCCCCCAGCCGGACACCGTCAGACTCTTCAAGTCCGTCGACAGCCTGCCCGCCGACACCCTGCCCGTCGGCGCCCAGCTCGACGGGCGCTACCGGATCCTGGGTGAGCTCGGCCGGGGCGGAATGGGGGTCGTCTACCGGGCCGAGGACCGCATGCTCCAGCGGGAGGTCGCCTACAAGGTGGTTCCGGAACAGGCCATGGGGGGCCAGGTGACGGCCGAGGCCCTGCTGACGGAGGCGAGATCCGCCGCCCGTCTTTCCCACCCGAACATCGTCCAGGTCTACGACGTCGGCCGAAGCGGCGAGGACTTCTTCGTGGTCATGGAGCTGATCCAGGGCCAGAGCTTCGACCACTTGCTTCTCAAGAAGCAGATGTCGATCCGCGGGGTGATCCACGTCGCCCGGCAGATTTCCTCCGCCCTCGAGCACGCCCACGGACGGCGCATCGTCCACCGGGACCTCAAGCCTTCGAACCTCATGTGGAGCGACGAGCAGAAGCGGGTCAAGCTGACGGACTTCGGCCTCGCCCGGATCTTCGAGGACAACGTCGGCAAGGTCGCCACCCAGCCCGCCGGAACCCCGTCCTACATGGCGCCGGAGCAGATCCGGGGGGAACCGGTGGGCCCGGAGGCTGATATCTACGCCTTCGGCTGCGTGCTCTTCGAGCTCCTATGCCGACGTTCGGTCTTCGGCAGCGGCGGCGCGACGTCCTTCTACCACCACCTGCACACGGCCCCGCAGGATCCCCGCAGCTTCCGTAAGGACGTGCCGGACGATCTGGCGGACATCGTCCTCGCCTGTCTAGCCAAGGATCCGGAGCAGCGCCCCGCAAGCGCCGCCGACCTCTCCAAGCGTCTGGCGGCCCTTTCGTAGCGACCTGCGGGACACTCGTAGAGGCTAGTCTCCAGGGTGCGGATCAACCGCGCCCGGGAAGGGCCCGCGGAAGGCCGAATTCGAGGCGGAGTTGTTCGAGCCGGGGGCTCGGCTCCCCTTCGCAGCGAACGTCCACCGCCCCATAGGCGACGGCAGCGGCGACGACGCCCCTGAGCTCCGCCGTCGAGAGATCGTCGCAGCTGCCTCCGAGGTTCCACCTCGTCGCGATCCCTTCCTGGGACAGGCGGCGGACCGTCTCGCCTTGACGAGCTAGCGCTCCCTGACGAGCTTTGGACCCGAGGCGGTCGTCGCCGGCCCCTGGGCCAATCTCCACGACGATGGCGTGGTCCTGATCGAGCTGCGCGAGGCGCGGCAACGTTTCGAGCACCGCGGCGGAGCGGCAAAGAAGGGTCACCGCCGTCGCAGAACCGCGGAGCGCGGCACGCTCCAGCAGATCCAGAAGGGCGTCCCGCTCCGGAAGGGCCTCGAAGGGCTGCTTTTGGGTTCCGAGGGTCACCGGCCGCCCCGTCCGCAGCGCGCGGCGGAGGTGCCGGAGTTGGCTAGATCCAGGGGTGAAGCGGAGCTTCGGCAGCCAGCGGACGGGATCCGCCAGAATTGGGCCAGGGATTGAGCGGCCAGGGAGCGTACGGCCAGAAAGGGCTTGGCCTGGGAAGGTGGGATTGGGGAGTGCGTGTGCGTTGTTCATGACTTACGCCTATTTTACGCCCGCCCTGTTTACGCCGTCAAGAACTCTTTTACGCCCCACTTTCGCCTAGCCTCTCCGAAGGCGGAACCGCTTCCTCGCGGCAGGCCCCTCGCGTAGACTGCGGCGATGCCCGAGCTTCCCGAGGTCGAAGTGCTCCGCCTGAGCCTGGTGCCGCTGCTCACCGACGACGTCATCGAGTCGGTGGATGTCCGCTTCCCTCAGCTCCGGGAGCCCCTGGATCGGGCCGCCCTGGAGGATCTCGCCGGCCGGCGCATGGCCACCCCCCGGCGACGGGCGAAGTACCTGCTGATCGACCTCGAGGGCGGACGGACCCTGGCGATCCACCTGGGCATGAGCGGCCAGCTCACCGTCGTCGCCGGAGGCACCCCCCACGAACGGCATGAGCACCTGGCCTTCCGGCTCGCCTCCGGCCGCCGCCTTCGCCTGGTGGACCCCAGGCGATTCGGCCAGGCCCTCGTGATCCCCACCGACGGCCTCGACGGGGACCGCCACTTCGCCCACCTCGGCGTCGAGCCCCTCTCGGAGGACTTCCACGGAGGCGTGCTGGCGGAGGCCGCCCGCGGACGCCGTGGACCGGTGAAGACGTTCCTCATGGACGCGGGGGTCGTCGTGGGGGTCGGCAACATCTACGCCAGCGAGGCCCTGTGGCGGGCCAAGGTACACCCGAAGCGCTCGGTGGCCCGGGTCTCCCGAAGGACTTGGGATCGCCTCGCCGACGAGGTCACCGCCACCCTCGGGCGGGCCGTGGAGGAAGGGGGTACGACCCTCGCCGACTTCGCCGACGGCGAGGGCAACTCGGGGTACTTCCAGGTATCCCTGGAGGCCTACGGGCGGGCCGGTGAACCCTGCCGTCGCTGCAACTCTGCGATACGGCGCATCGTACAGTCTGGCCGCAGCACCTATTACTGCCCCGGCTGCCAGCGTTGAGGCGGCGGGGCGAGGAGCCCCCCATGCCCCAATCTGCCTTCAAGACCCCCGAAGCTCGTCGACGCGTGCTCGACGGCTATGCGCAGACCCTCCGTTCCTGGCCGATTCCGTTCGAGAGCCGACAGGTCGAGACCCACCTCGGCCCGGCCCACCTGCTGCTTTGCGGCGACGACGCCGCACCGCCGCTGGTCCTCCTCCACGGCGGCGGCGGCAACGCGACCACCTGGCGCCCCAACGTCGAACGGTTGGGCCGCACCGCCCGGCTGTACCTCCTCGACCTGCCCGGTGACGCCGGCAGGAGCTCCGAGAACCGACCCGACTTCGGGTCCGACGGACACCTACGGTGGCTGGGCGAAGCCCTAGACGGATTGGGGCTCGAACGGCCGTCCATCTGCGGCGCGTCCTTCGGCGGCTGGCTGGCCCTTAGGTTCGCCGCCGCCCACCCCGATCGGGTGGATCGCCTGGCGGCGCTGGCGCCTCCATCCCTCGAAGGGATGCGGCCGTCCTTCGCGCTGGCGGCGCTCTTCGCCGCCCTGGTCCCCACCGACGGGATCGCGCGCCGCTTCTACCGCCGCATCTCTTCCCCGAATGCGGTGCCAGTTCCGGAGGACGCCCTGGCGGACTTCGTCCTCCGCTGGCGAAGCACCCGGCCCTACGACCCGCCGCCGCGGATCTCCGACGACGAGCTCGCGAGCCTGCCGGCGGGCACGCTGGTGCTTTTCGGCGCCGACGACAGGCTCTTCGACGTCCACCGGGCAGCGGAACGGGTCCGCCGACTCGCTCCAGCGGCCCGGGTGGAGATCGTTCCAGACGCCGGACACACCCTGCCCGTCGACCAGCCGGAGGTGGTGGACGGGTTACTGGGGGAACACTTCACAGCCTGAGGGGGGGTGCCCCAGGTTTGACATGCGCATCACATGCAAGCATGCTAGCAACATGCACAAGATGATCCAAATCCGCAACGTGCCCGAAGCCCTCCATCGCAAGATCAAGGCCAGGGCCAGCGAAGAGGGGATGTCCCTCTCAGATTTCCTCCTGCGGGAGGTCAGGCGGGTAGCCGAGCGACCGTCTTTGAAGGAGATGCAGGCGCGGCTTCAAACCCGCGATCGGGTGACCCCGACGATCTCACTGGCGGACGCGGTGAGGGAGGAGAGGGATCGCGGGTGATCGTGGTCGACGCTTCGGCGATGCTCGAAGTTCTGCTCACGACGCCCGCCGGGGTCTCGATCGGCGAGCGGCTGTTCGCCGACGACGTCCAAGCCTGTGCCCCCACCCTCCTCGACCTGGAAGTGGCGCAGGTTCTCCGTAGACTGTGCCGGGAAGGGCACTGCTCCGATCTTCGGGCCGACCAAGCGATCCAAGACCTCGGGGACTTCGCCCTCCAACGGTTCTCCCACGAAGCCCTCTTGCGTCGCGTCTGGCAGCTTCGCCACAACGTGACCGCATACGACGCCGCTTACCTCGCACTGGCGGAAGCCCTGGAGGCCCCCCTGATCACCTGCGACGCCAGGCTACACCGCGCTCCGGGTCACCGCGCCAGAATCGAGCTTTTCCACAGCTGAACAGGGCCCTATGACCGACATCACGATCCGAACCGCCGTCGAGCGGGACGCCGCTGCCCTCGCCCGCCTGGCGGAGCACACGTTCCGGGCCGCCTTCGAGACCATGAACTCCGCAGAGGACATGGACTCCTACTGCGCCTCCGCCTTCGGCGAGGCCCTCCAGAGACGGGAGATTCTGGATCCCCAAAAGGCCACGTACCTCGCGGCCCAAAGCGGCGACCTCGTCGGCTATGGACAGCTGCACTGGCAGCCACCGCCGGTGGCCGTAGAAGCGCGCAGACCCGTCGAGCTGAAGCGTCTCTACGTCGACCCCGGGTGGCACGGCCGCGGCGTCGCCCAGGCGCTGACGGATGTCCTCTTCGCCGACGCGAGACGGGGTGACGCCGATGGGATGTGGCTCGGCGTGTGGGAACACAATCCCCGCGCCATCGCTTTCTACCGCAAGAGTGGATTCGAAGAGATCGGTGACCAGGTGTTTCTGCTCGGGAGCGACCCGCAGCGGGACTTGCTCTTGATGCGCCCCATCGATTGACGGGATCGACGACAAAGAAAACGCCGGAGCCCGAAAGCTCCGGCGTTTCTCACGCGTTCGGTGACGGTCACACGTTCACGAAGGGCCTCAGAGGGCCTTCATCATCAGGTCGCCCACCAGGCGGTTGTGCTCCGCCGGGTCCGGCAGGTCCGAACCCTCCGCCAGCAGGGCGTAGCCGTAGAGCAGCTTGGCGTAGTCGCCGAGCACCGGATCCTCGGCGTCGGCGTCGAACCGGGTCTGGAGCTTCTCCAGCATCGCGTGCTTGGGGTTGAGCTCCAGGATCCGCTTCTGGTTCGGCAGGTTCGAGCCCCCTTCGCTCTGCCGCAGCAGGCGCTCCAGGTGGGGGCTCATGTCGAAGTCGCTGCCCACCAGGCACACCGGCGAAGTGGTGAGGCGGGTCGACAGGCGCACTTCCTTGACGTCCTCGTCGAGGGCTTTCTGCAGCGCCTCCATCAGGCTGCCGAAGGTCTCCTTTTTCTCCTTCAGCTCCTCTTCCGCCTGCTTTTTCTCCTCGTCCGTGCCGAGCTCCACCTCGCCCTTACCGGCGGACTTCAGGGCCTTGCCCTCGTACTCGTTGACCGCCTGGACCACCATCTCGTCCACCGGATCCACCAGGTAGAGCACCTCGTAGCCCTTGTCCCGGAAAGCCTCCAGGTGGGGCGAGGATTCCACCACCGAGCGACTCTCGCCGGTGAGGTAGTAGATCTCCTCCTGGCCGTCCTTCATGCGCTCGATGTATTCGTCGAGGGTGGTGAGCTTCTCGGCGTCGGCGGAGGACTGGAAGTAGAGCAGGGGCAGGAGCTTGTCGCGGTTCTCGAAGTCGAGGCTGACCCCCTCCTTCAGCACCCGTCCGAACTCCTGCCACAGGGTCATGTACTTGTCTGCGTCGTCCTTCTTCATCGACGCCAGGTGCTCGAGGACCTTCTTGGTCAGCCACTTGCGCATCTGCTGAATGTGGCGGTCCTGCTGCACCATCTCGCGGGAGACGTTGAGGGGCAGGTCCGAGCTCTCCACCACGCCCTTGACGAAGCGCAGGTAGAGGGGCAGAAGGTCCTCGCAGCGCTCCATGATCATCACGCGGCGCACGTAGAGGCGCAGGCCGTGGGTGGAATCCCGGTAGAAGAGGTCGAAGGGGGCCTTGGACGGCAGGAAGAGGAGGGCCCGATACTCGATCCGGCCTTCGGCGTGCAGCGACACCTGGTCCAGGGGCTCGGTCCAGTCGTGGGAGATGTGCCGGTAGAACTCGGCGTACTCCTCGTCGCTCACCTCCGAAGCAGGCCGGGTCCAGATCGGCTCCATGGAGTTGAGGGTCTTGTCCTCCACCACGGTCTTCCGGGTGCCCTCGATCTCCTTGCCGTCGTCGTCCCGGTCCACCTCTTCGCGGGTTTCCTTGGCGACGATCGGGTAGGCGACGAAGTCGCTATGGCGCTTGACGATGTTCTGGAGGGTGAAGAAGTCCGTGAAGTCCTCGATGCCATTGTCTTTGTCGACGGGCTTCAGGTGCAGCACGATGGTGGTGCCGCGGCCCTCCCGCTCGGCGTCCTCCAGGGTGTAGGAACCGTCCCCCCCGGACTCCCAGCGGGTGGCGGTGTCTTCGCCGGCGCGGCGGGTCAAGAGCTCGACCCGGTCCGCCACCATGAAGGCGGAGTAGAAGCCGACGCCGAACTGGCCGATGAGCTCTGCCGTGGCCTCGGCGTTCTTGGACTCGCGGATCTGCTGCATCAGCTCGCGGGTCCCCGACTTGGCGATGGTGCCGATGTTGGCGATCACCTCGTCGCGGCCCATGCCGATGCCGTTGTCGCTGACGAACAGCTTGCGGCCCTCGGGGTCGACGTCGAGTCGAACCTGGAGGGTCTCGTCGTCCGACATGAGGTCCTTGTCGGTCAGCGCTTCGAAGCGCAGCCGGTCGAGGGCGTCGGAGGCGTTGGACAGCAGCTCCCGGAGGAAGATCTCCTTGTTGGAGTACAGGGAGTGGATAACGATGTCGAGCAGCTGGCGGGTTTCCGCCTGGAAATCGAACTGCTGACTCTCGGGAGCCTGGGGTTCGGCGGTGGTGGTCACAGTGTGCTCCTCCTATCAGGAAAGTGAGAGACCCGCGGCCGTAGGACGACTTCCGGCGGCGGTTGCCGGGGCGTCGTGGGCGAGTCGCCGGATCGGTTCCGGCCTCGGCATCGGCGAACGGCCGATGTTCTTGGGGGACGTGGTTGGGGCCGGTGTGTCCGACCCCGGGGACAACAATTCGAAGTGCCGCTACATTCCCATGGGTTCGCAGGTCCGCCTCAGCGGGGCTCGACGAGCCGCCGCAGCTCCCGCTCGGCGATGGACAGCATCGCCAGGTCGATGTGGGCGGAGGTGTCGAAGTCCTCCAGCAGACGCTCCAGCCTCTCGACCTCCTCGGGCCGGCTGGCGACCCAGCTGCCTATGGCCTTGCGGGCCCGGCCAGGGTATCGCACCACCTGCCGGGTCAGCTCCGACTGGTGGATCGAGAGGTCGTCGAGGGTGGCCGTGGTGGCGCCCTTCTGGTACGGACCTTCACCGCCGATGTGCTCGGCGGCGAGGCGGAGACGATCGAAGCCGAAGCGCTCGCCGACGGCGAAATAGACTTTGCCGACCCGCTCCACGGCGACCCCGGAGTCGCGGGCACAGCGGGCGACGTCGCAGGCGGACGGCAGGATCTCCATGCCGGCGATGCGGGTCGCCAGGTCCCGCGGGGCCCCCGCCTCCCGCAGCTTGCGGAACCGCTTGCGGACGATCCCCTTGGCCGCCTTGGGCAAGAGGTCCACGAGCTGCGCCGCCACCACCACGGTGCCCGTCTCGTAGCGTTCGAGCACCCCGTCGACGTCGAAGGGGCGTCCGCCGTGGCGCAGGAGCCAGCGGGTCACCTCGCCGATCAGGGTCACCGAGGCCAGCATCATCTCGTTCTGGAGGGAGCTGGCCACCTGGTTGTCCAGCGCCTCGATCTCGTCCCACAGGGAGCGCAGGTCGAAAATGTCGCGGGCGGCGGTGTAGGCCCGGGCCACGTCGCCGGCGCGGCGCCCGGTCTCCTCCGCCAGGCGGGAAATGAAGGTCGGGCCGACGCGGTTGACGATCGAGTTCGTGACGTGGGTGGCGATGATCTCCCGCCGCAGCCGGTGCCCCTCGATCTCACGGCGGAAACGGTTCCCCACGGGGCCCGGGAAATAGCGGACGAGATCGCTCGCCAGCAGGGCGTCGTCCGGCAGGTCGGAGTCCAGCAGCTCGTTGTAGACGTCGATCTTGGCGTACGCCTGGAGCACCGCGATCTCCGGCCGGGTGAGGCCCTGCTTGGCCTTCCGGCGCTCCGCCAGGGTGGCGTCGTCCGGCAAGAATTCGAGGCGACGGTCGAGGCCGGCGCGGCGCTCCAGGTGACGCATCAGCTGGACCTGCTCGTGCAGGCGCGAGACCCCCTGGGCCTCCACCAGCGAGATGGCCTGGGCCTGAAGGTAGTTGTCCCGCAGCACCAGCTCCGCCACCTCGTCGGTCATGCTCGCCAAGAGGGGAACCCGCTCCTCCGCCTCCAGGGACCCCGAGGCCACCGCGTCCCGCAGGGCGATCTTGATGTTGACCTCGTGGTCCGAGCAGTCCACCCCGCCGGAGTTGTCGATGAAGTCGGTGTTCAGGCGGACGCCGCCTCGCCCCAGCTCGATTCTGGCGCGCTGGGTCATGCCGAGGTTGGCGCCCTCCCCCACCACCTTGCACCGGACCTCCGACGCCGACACCCGCACCTCGTCGTTGGTCCGGTCCCCGACGTCGGCGTGGCTCTCCCCCTCGGCGCGGATGTAGGTCCCGATGCCGCCGAACCACAGCAGCTCCACCTCGGATCGGAGGAGGCCCTGGATCAGCTCGTTCGGCGTCAGGGTGTCGGTGTCGAATCCGAAGGCCTTGCGGATCCGCGGACCGATGGTGACCTGCTTGGCGCTGCGGTCGAAGATCTCGCCGCCCTCCGAGAGCAGAGCGCGGTCGTAGTCGGCCCAGGTGGAACGCGGCAGCTCGAAGAGCCGGCGGCGCTCGTCGTAGGCCTCAGCAGGGGGGTCCGGGTCGACGAAGACGTGCAGGTGGTTGAAGGCCGCCACCAGGCGGGTGTGGGGGGACAGGAGCATGCCGTTGCCGAAGACGTCGCCGGACATGTCGCCGACCCCGACGCAGGTGAAGGGCTCCTTCTGGATGTCGCGCCCCAGCTCCCGGAAGTGGCGCTTGACCGACTCCCAGGCGCCGCGGGCGGTGATGCCCATCTTCTTGTGGTCGTAGCCCACCGAGCCGCCGGAGGCGAATGCGTCGCCTAGCCAGAAGCCGTATTCCGCGGCGACGCCGTTGGCGAGGTCGGAGAAGGTGGCCGTGCCCTTGTCGGCGGCCACCACGAGGTACGTGTCGTCGTCGTCGCGGCGCACCACGTCCGGCGCCGGCACCACCTTCGAGCCCCGCAGGTTGTCCGTCAGGTCCAGGAGGCCGCGGATCATCGTCTGGTAGCAGGCCTGCCCCTCCGCCAGCAGGGCCTCCCGGTCGCCGCCGGTGGGGGGACGCTTGACCACGAAGCCGCCCTTCGCCCCCACCGGCACGATGACGGCGTTCTTCACCATCTGGGACTTCACCAGGCCCAGGATCTCGGTGCGGAAGTCCTCCAGCCGATCCGACCAGCGGATGCCGCCGCGGGCCACCTTCCCCCCCCGCAGGTGCACCGCCTCGACCCGCGGGGAATAGACGAAGACCTCGAACTGCGGGCGGGGGCTCGGCAGGTCGAGGACCGAATGGCCGTCGAGCTTGAGGGACACATAGGGCTTGGGGGCCCCGTCGGCGTCGGTCTGGAAGACGTTGGTCCTCAGGGTCGACTGCACCAGGTTGAGGAAGCGCCGCAGGATGCGGTCTTCGTCGAGGATCGCCACCTGGTCGAGCTGCTGGTGGATCTCCCCGAGGAGCAGCTGGTGTCGATCCACGCCCCCCTGGGCGGAGGGATCGAAGAGGGCGTAGAAGAGATCGATCAGCCGCCGCGCCACCTTCGGATTGCGCGCCAGGGTGGTCTCCATATACGCCTGGCTGAAGGCCGTTCCGGCCTGGCGGAGGTACTTGCAGTAGGCCCGGAGCAGCACCACCTGGCGCCATTCGAGGCCGGCGCCCACCACCAGGCGGTTGAATCCGTCGTCCTCCACGTCGCCGCGGTAGACCTGGGTCAGGGCATCGCTGAAGCGCTCCTCCGCCTCGCCGAGATCCACCTGGACGCCGGTGATCACCTCGAAGTCGCGGATCCACACCGGCCCCTCGGCGTTGCGGGGCAGCACCTGGAAGGGGTGCTCGCTGACCACCTCGAGACCCATGTTCTCCAGCATCGGCAGCAGCTGGGAGAGGGGCTTCTGGGCTCCCCGTTCGAAGGTCCGCAGGTGGAAGCGATCCTCCGGGTCGCCGGGGCGGCGGTACAGACGGATGCCCAGGGCCCCGGTTTCGAGGACGGCGTCCACCTCCGGGATGTCCTTCCGGGCGTGGTGGGGGCTGGTGTACTGCTGGTAGCCGTAGTCGAAGGCCTCGCCGTAGCGCCGCCAGATCGCCAGGCCGGCCTCCTCGCCGGCGCTGGCCCCCAAAGCGTCCTTGAGCCGCTCGGGCCACGACTTCACCGCCTCGGTGAGCCGCGCCTCGATGACCTGGACGTCGTAGTCCGGCAGGTTGCCGGGCCGGGTCTCGACGATGAACTGGAGCTGCGCCAGGGGGCGGTCGGACAGGCGGGTGTAGTACGCCGTGACCTTGCCTTCGAAGGCCTGCTCCAGCTCGTGTTGGATCAGCCTGCGCACCTCGGTGCTGTGCCGGTCCCGCGGCACGTAGACCATGCACGAGACGAAGCGCTCTTCCTCGTCCCGCCGCACCAAGAGGGCGAGACGGGGCCGCAGCTGGAGCTGGAGAATGCGGGTGGCGAATTCGAAGAGGTCGGCCTCGGAAACCTGAAACAGCTCGTCCCGCGGGTAGTGCTCGACGATGTGCCGAAGGACCTTGACGTTGTGGCTCGCCGGCAGGAATTGGGTGCGCCGTACTACCCCCTCCACCTTGCGGCGCACCAGCGGGATGTTGCGGGCGGCGATGCTGTAGGCCATCGAGGTGAAGAGGCCGAAGAAACGGGCTTCACCGGCCACCTCGCCGTCGGAGGTGAAGCGCTTCAAGGAGATGACGTCCATGTGGACGTTGCGGTGGACGGTGGAGTGCTGGCTGGTCTTGGAGATCAGCACCAGGCTGCCGCCGTGGAGGAAACGCCGCTCGTCCGACGGCAGGGGCTGCAGGGCGTGGGCCTGCTCGTGGAGGGGGAGCTTTCGCCACAGGCCGAGGCCCGTGTCCCGGTTCGGCGAAAGGTACTCGTCGTCCCCCTCGCTGGAGAGGTCGTACTCCAGGTAGCCGAGGAAGGTGAAATGGTCCCCCGCCACCCAGCGCAGAAACTCGATGGTCTCCGCCAGCTCCTCCGCCTCCACCGGCGGGGGCTCGGTCTCCAGCACCTCGATCGCCCGCAGGCAGGCCTCGCACATGGGCCGCCAGTCGGCCACCGCCGAGGTGACATCCGTCAGCACCTTGCGCAGCGCCGTCTCCAGCTCGACCCTCGCGGCCTGGCTGGTGAGCTGGTCCACCTGGTAGTGCATCAGCGATTCCTGCACCACCCCTTCGTCGTCGGCCCCGAGGGCCACCAGCTCCGAGAGCTTGCCGTCGTCGTCGCGGCGGGGGGCCACCTGGGGATGGACCGCCAAATGGATGGTCAGCTCCCGGCGGGACAGCTCGGCGGTGATCGAATCCACCAGGAAGGGCATGTCGTCGGACAGCACTTCGATGACGGTGCGACCCTCCGCCCAGGTCTCCCCCGACTCCGCCGGATTGAAGATCCGGAGCTCCGCCTTGCCCCGCGGCCGGCACCCCAGGAGGTCCAGCAGGGAGAGGGCGACCCCGAGCAAGGCCTCGGGCCCCTGACGCTCCAGGTCGTCGATGGCGACGTCCTGGAAGCAGTGGCGTCCGAACGCCTCGGCGATCTCTTGATCGGATTCCGGGGAACGCTCCCCCAAAGACCGGGTCAGCGCTTCGACGAGCGCGCTCTTTCGTTTCGCAATCGACACCATGGAGATCTCCTCAAACCCTCGCAACTGGGCGACCGGTTCAGGGGGCTCGATCTGCCAAACCGCCCGACGGCAATGGCCTTGGCGCCGGGGCGGCGCCGCAACGCGCAGAGACTAGCGAAAAACTCCCATCCAGGAAACGAAAATACCGACCGGGTTAGAATCTCTTTTCGACGGCCGACGTAGACCTACGATGAGCATTCCCAAGACGCCAGTCCCCTTCCCTTCGATCCTCCGCTCCCTGGCGCCCCCGCTCACGCTCCTCCTGCTCGCCCCCCTGGGCTGCGCCTCGTCGGGCAGCGACGGCGGGTCCGGCGGCACGGTCCGCATCGTCTCCGACCTTCCGGCGGACGTCGCAGAGCCCGCGGCGCAGGCCGACGACGGAGCCGGGGTCGGGGACCCCGGCGACTCCCCCGCGGCGGACCTGGTCCTCGAAGCCATCGGCACCCCCCTGGACGGCGACCGCCCCTCGGGGGTGCGGGATGTCCTCGAACAGGCCATCGCCTGGGCCGGCGACGGCGTCCGCCTGTACCGCAACGGGGATCTAGAGGAAGCCCGCGACCATCTGCGGGACGCCCGCATCGCCCTGCTCGACGCCGACCTTCCCGAAGTCATGCAGGAGCAGGGGCTGTCGGTCCTCGACTGCGCCCTCGGCTCCGAGCTGGGCCGGGTAGACCTCGAAGCCATCGCCCAGGAGCTTGAGGACGGCCTAGCGGACGACGGCACCCTGGCGGAGGAGGCCTACATCGAGCGGGAGGCCAGGCGGATCCTGGCCCGCTTCGGCGAGACCTCCCCGAAGCCCGAGAGCCTCGCCACCTTCGTCGACGAGATCGGCCGCTACGTCGAGTTCTACAAGGGCCACCAGCGCTCGTTCTTCGAACGGGCGTACGGCCGCAAGCACAAGTACTGGCCTGTGATCACCGCGGTCTTCGAAGCCAAGGGCATCCCCGCCGAGCAGGGGTACATGGCCCTGGTGGAAAGCGGCTTCAACCCCCGCGCCCGCAGCCACGCCAACGCCCAGGGGCTGTGGCAGTTCATCCCCTCCACCGGCAAACGCTACGGCCTGCGGAACCGGCAGGATCTCTACGACGTCGAGAAGTCCACCGAGGCGGCCGCCGAGTACCTCCTGGATCTCATCGGCATCTTCGGCTCCCGCTCCTTCATGCTCGCCACCGCCGCCTACAACGCCGGGGAGGGCCGCATCATGCGCTGCCTCAGGACCCTGGACGACCCCTTCGGCGGGCGGGATTTCTGGGCCATCCGCGACTGCCTCGCCCCCGAAACCCAGCAGTACGTGCCGCGGATCTTCGCCGCGGCGATCGTCGCGTCGGACCCCGCACGGTTCGGCTTCGACCTCCCCGGTCCGGAACAGATCGCCGAGTCCTACGACGTCGTGACCATCCCGGACCCCACCCGCCTGGCCACCATCGCCCGCCGCTCCGGCACCACCGTGGCCGAGCTGCGAACCGCCAACACCGATCTTCCGTCGAGCGCCAGCTCCACGCCGGTGCGCAACTTCCCCCTCTACGTGCCCAAAGGGGGCGGTGAGCGCCTGATCGGCTCCCTCGCCGCCGGGCCGGCCCCCAGCGGTCGCTCCACCGAGATGACCCTGGCGGAGCAGATGGGGGCCACGCCCCCCGGAGAGCGCCTCGGCACCGACCCCAGAGCCAACGACGGGCTGCGCCCGCCCCGGGGTGGAGGCGGCGGATCCACCGGCGGAGCGGCTTCGGAAACCCGCCGGGGCGGCCCGCGCTTCGAGTACCGGGTCAAACAGGGCGACACCCTCGGGGGGATCGCCGAGGAGTTCGGCGTCAGCGTCGCGGACCTCGAGCGTTGGAACCCCTTCCTCGGCCGCCGGGTCCTCTACCGCGGCGACCGCCTCACGGTCCACCCCCCCGAGGGGGCGGTTCGCACGGTGACCCACCGGGTCCGCCGCGGAGAATCCCTGTCCACCATCGCCGAGCAGCACGGCGTCCCCTGGCGCGACATCGCCAAGTGGAACGGGCTCTCCCGCCCCTACCGCCTGAAGATCGGCCAAGAGCTGACGGTGTACCCCCGTGGCGCCGCCCCCAGCGGTCTGGTCTACACCGTCCAGCGGGGCAACACGCTCCAGACCATCGCCCAGATCTTCTCGGTGCGCTACCGCGACGTCATGGCCTGGAACGACCTCAGGTCGAGTCGACTGTCGGTGGGTCAGGAGCTGCGGATCCGTCCCCCCCGGGCCTTCGAGCGGCGCCGCCACCGCGTACGCCGGGGGGAGACCGTCGCCGTCATCGCGCGGCGCTACGGCGTCGCGGTGCGGGACGTGCTCACCGCCAACGGCCTCGGGGCCCGCAGCCTCATCCGCCCCGGCGACCGGCTCGACATCTACGTCCCGAGCTGAGGCGATGCCGCGGCTTCAGATCGCCGTCTTCGGGGAAGGCGACCTCGCCGGAGACCCCCGGGGGGAGCGACTCGCCGACCTGGCCTACGGGGTGGGCCGGGGCCTCGGCCGCGCCGGAGCGGTGCTCGTCTGCGGCGGCCGCGGGGGCGTGATGGAGGCGGCCTGCCGGGGGGCCCGGGACGCCGGTGGCGAGACCCTCGGCATCCTCCCCGGCGACCGCCGCGCAGGGCCCGCCCCCAACCCCCATCTGACCCACGAGGTCTACGCCGGAGTCGGCCAGGGCCGAAATCTGGCGGTGGCCCTCTCCGGCCGAGCGGCCATCGCCGTCGGCGGCAGCTGGGGCACCCTCTCGGAGATCGCCCTCGCCCTGCGGCACGGCGTGCCGGTGGTGACCTTGGCGAGCTGGACGCCCGAGCGGCCCGACGGCTGGCCCGAGCCGGGGCTGCACCGTGCCCAGGACGCCGACGGAGCGGTGCGGCTAGCCCTGGATCTGGCGACCGCAGAGCCCTAGGCCGGGACCCGCTGATCTGAGCCAATCCGGTCACCCCTACCCTGTCCGCAGGCGGTCATTGACCGCTGACGGACAGTCCGCCGCGGTTCGCTGGCTCTATCGAGATCAGAAGAGCCGCCCGCGCGATTCTCGTAATTATTGGAATGAATTGGCTTACGGGAAAATATCGGATTGTCGAGGCAAAACGCGAGTTCTGGCACGGGCCTTGCTATTTCTTAACGCCGAGAGCGGGCTCCGAGTCGTGAGATTCCGCGAAGACCAACGCCACCCCGTCGTCACCTTCATCCGGTACATGCGACACGAGACGAAGGGGGCCGGCTAGACCCAAGAGGTCCCTGGTCTTCTCGGAAGCTCACGAAGCTTCGGAGCTTCTTTTTTTGTGCGCGTTTTTCCGTATCGCTCCTTTCCGCATCCCGAGATGCCACTGAAAGCGAAACGCCGGCCCCGATGGCGGAGCCGGCGTTTCTATTCGGGGCCCGTCGGCCCCCCTCAGCGTGACGGTGGGATCACAGGCAGAGGGCGTTCACATCGGCGTTGGCGCCGTTGTACGACTGGGCGCAGCTGATGGTGCTGCCGGCGGCGATGGCGAGCCCACCCACCAGGCGGCTGGCGCCGAGGACGGCGACGTCCGTGGGGGAGAAGTTCCGCACCGCGGTTCCACCCTCCACCGTGCAGCGGTCCAGCTGGGCGGTGCCGCCGTTGGCGTTGAACAGGCCGTAGCTACCGGCGAAGCTGATGCCGCCGCTGCCGGTGAAGATCGACTCGTTGGCCTCGGCGGTCGAGCCGGTGGACACCCAAAGACCGGCGGGGCGGTTGCCGGCGCTGGCGGACGCAATGCAGTCCTTGATACTCGCGAAGGCGTTGTCCAGCAGGTAAATGCCGCGATTCTCGACGCTGCCGTTCGTGCCCCGCACCGAGAGGTTGCAGTTCTGGACGTTGATCCTCGACTCGCTGATCTGCAGCCCAAAGGCGCTCGAACCGACGCCGAAGATCTGCGAGCGAACTTCGAGGAGGGTAGCCGTCGAACCGTCGGTGACCTGGAAACCGATGCCGTTGTCGGCGGCGGTCTCGATCAGGGCGAAGGCCTCGGAGATCACCGGAGCGCCGCCGACGATCGCAAAGCCCACGGCCGTACCCTGCTCCGAGGCGACCCGGGCGAAGACCTCGGAGACCCGGGGGTTTGCCCCCTTGGTGAGGAAGGCCGTCGCGCTGCTGGCGGAAACGGCCTCCAGGTTCACCTGGGTGAGGAGGAAGTCGTCGCTATCCGCCCGCACCGCGATGGACGGCGCGTCGGCGAAGCTCTGGACCGTCAGATCCCGCAGCTCGGCGTTGATGATGCCCGAGGCGAGGACCGCCTCCGAGGCGAAGGAGCGGATGTAGGTGACATCCCGGCCGGAACCCTGGATGTCGATGAAGTTCTTCATGTTGAGGGTCGAGCCCTGGAGATCGAAGATCCCCGGCTCCACCAGGATCTTCCACGGATCCGCGGCGGAGGCGGTGGTGATGCCCGCCAGCGCGGTCAACAACGCGGTTCCGTTGGCGACCGGCGACAGGCTACCGCCGACGATCACGGTGCGGTCGAAGGGGGGCGTCTGCGCGGCGGCGGGGGCCGCGGCGAGGGTCGTCAGCAGGCCGGCAAGGACCAGTAGGGACAGGAGCTTGGGGGTTCGGGTAGTCATCGTCATTCCTTTATCGAGTCGAGGGGTTTTCTTATGGAGCTTCAGAACCGGAGCGTTTACAGACATGCGGGGTTCACCGGCGCGTTGACGCCGTTATAGGACTGGGCACAGCTCAGGGTGCTGCCGAGTGCGGCCTGCACCGGACCCACGAGGCGGCTGGCGCCGATCAAAGCCACGTCGCCGCCCCCGAGGTTGATGACGCTTCGGGTCGAGCCTTCGAGGGTGCCGCGGTCGACCTGGGTGGTCCCAGCCCGGTTGATCAGGCCGTAGCCGGTGTTGGCAATGCCCGCGAAGGTCGACTCGTTGACCTTTGCCTCGGAGTCCCGCTCGACCCAGAGCCCCGCGGCTTGGAACGCACCCACCGCGTTGACAACGCAGTCCTTGATCGTCGCGTTGGACTCACGGGTCAGGAAGATGCCACGGCTTCCCTGGCCGCCGAACTGCCCCCCGATCACCAGGTTGCAATTCTGCACCTGGGGCCGAGAGTTGTTGGACGCCAGGCCGGTGCCGGTGCGGTTCACGCCGAGCACGAGGGCGCGGATCTCCAACAGGGTGGGGAACGCGTTGTCGAGGACATCGAAACCGGTGCCGTTGCCAGCGGCGGACTCGATCAGGGCGAAGGCCTCCGAGATCACCGGGGCGCCGCCGATCATCTGATAGCCCACCGACGACCCCTGCTCCGACGCCACCCGGGCGAAGACCTCGGAAACCCGGGGGTTGGCACCGTTGGAGACGAAGGCGGTGGCGTTGGTGGCGGAGACGGCTTCGAGGTTCACCTGGGTCAGGAGAAACTCGCTGC
>JBCDIS010000119.1:0-21294 GCA_038748685.1 Acidobacteriota bacterium
CGCGGAGCTGGAGGATCTGGTGGCGGGCCTCGGCAGCGCCGATCCGCGGGAGGTTCGCCACAGCCTCGACCTGCTGGTGGACCACGGCCGCGGACGGCTGGTGCCGCCGGTGATGCTGGCCCACGGAGATCCCGGAGTCCGCCGCCGGACCCTCGACATCCTGCGGCGGGAACGGCGGGTGGACGCCGCGCCGCGGGTGGAGGGCCTGCTGGCGGATCCCGAGCCCGAGGTGCGGACGGCGGCGGTCCACGCCCTGGTGGCGCTGACGACGGAGGACCCCAGGGGCCTGATGGAGGCCCGGCTGCGGGATCCCGATCCGCGGGTGCGGGCGGTGGCGGTCAGCTACCTGGCGGCGCGGTCGGACCCGGGGCCCGGCGGCGATCTGGACGTGTCCCTGGGCGGGATGCTCGCCGACCCGGACCCCCAGGTGCGGCTGGAGGCGACCCGTGCGCTGGCGGAGTTCGACGAGCCCCACGGCCAGGCAGGGCTCGTCCAGCTGCTCTATGACGCGGACCTGTCGGTGGCCCGGGGCGCCCTCGGAGCGGTGGTCAGGCGCTGCGAGCGCGGCGGGCGTAATCCCCTCTACGTGCCGATCCTGGTGTCCCACCTTCGGCAAAGGCGGCTAAAGCACGAAGCCCGGTCGGCGCTGGTGGGCTACGGCGAGGAGGTGGTGCCGGCGCTCCAGCATTTCCTCGTCGACCCCCAGGAGGCCATATGGGTCCGGCGGGCCCTGCCCAAGACCATCGCCCGGATCGGCGGCGAGGCGGCGCTGCGGGCCTTGACGGACTCCCTGGGGGCGGCGGATCCGTTCCAGCGGCGCAAGGTGATCGAGTCCTTGACCCACCTGCGGCAGACCTCGGCCCAGCGGGGCGAGGAGCTGCGCCCCGAGCCGGGGGCAATCCTGCACCAGGTGGGGGCGGAGTGCCGTGCCCACCTGCGGGGTTGGCTCGATCTCGAGGCCCTGCAGCGGCTGGACCCGTCGGCGCGGGACCACCTGCTCCATAGGCTGCTCCGCGAGCGGCTGGGGGACCACGTGGACAACGTCTTCGGGATGCTGGAGCTGATGTTCGACGCCAAGGGCATCCGCGCCGCCCACCGCGGCCTGTTGGGGGACCGCTCCGTGCGGTCCCACGCCCTCGAATTCCTCGACAACCTGCTGGAGGGGGACCTGCGGCAGTGGACCTTCGCCGTCATCGACGACCTGCCGGCGGCGGAGCGGACGCGGCTGGCGCGGCGCCTTTTCGGCCTGGAGCCGGAGGGGCCCCACGGGACCCTGTCCCGCCTCGCCGGCCGTCGTCACCCCGGGGATGCCGACGCCCCGTGGCTCACCGCCTCGGCACTGCACTTCATCCACGACCAGCGCCTGTCGGCGTTCTACGATCTGATCCACCGCTCGGCGGAGGAGGACTCGGACCCGCTGGTCCTCGAGACCACCTCGCTGCTTCGGGCCCGCATGGCCCTGGGGGATTCGGCGAGCTGAGGCGGTCAGCCGAAGGCGACCTGGTGGATCGGCGGCAGGTGGGCGGACACGAGTTGCCAGGAGTCCCCGGCGTCTTCAGAAACGAAGAGGTTGCCGGTGGTGGAGCCCATGGCGAGCCGCTCGCCGCTGCCGTCCGCCGCCAGGGCGTGCCGGTAGACGATGTCGAAGGACGGCGACGGCAGGCCGCGGTCCAGGACCTCGAAGCTGGCGCCGCCGTCGCGGGTGCGGGCGACCACCAGGCGGCGGTCAGCCGGGACCCGCTCCTCGTCCTTGACCGCCGGTACGAACCATGCGGTGTCCGGATCGGTGGGATGGGCGACAACGGCGAATCCGAAGCCCGACGGGCGGATCGCGTCGAGGGCGCGCCAGGTGACCCCGGCGTCCTCGGATCGAAAGACTCCATTGTGGTGCTGGCACCAGACCACGTCGGGCCGGGCGGCGCAGACCGCCAGGCGGTGGGGGTCTTGGATGGGTAGGTCGTGGGCCTGGTCCGGCGGCACGTAGTCGGCCCGGAGGCCCTCCCCCACGGATTGCCAGGAGGCGCCGGCGTCGCGGCTGCGCCAGATGCCTCCGCAGGACACCGCGGCGGTCAGCGTGTCGCTGTCGCGGGGATCCACGAGGAGGGTGTGGAGGCCCGGCTCGTCGTAACCGCCGCCGAACCACCGGGCCCTTTCCGGAACGTTCCACAGGCTTTCCACCAGGGCCCACGACTCCCCGCCGTCGTCGGAGCGGAACAGGCCCCCCGGCAGGGTCCCGGCCCACAAACGGCCGGGGCGGTCCGCACCCCCGTGCTCGAGGCTCCAGACCATCGACACGCTGGGGCCTTCGCCGCCGTCCTCCGGGGGATGGGCCGGGGCCGGCAGCTCCCGCCAGGTGTCCCCGCCGTCGTCCGAGCGGTGCAGCTTGACCCCGAAGTGGCCGTGGGCCAGGGCGGCGTAGCGGGCGCCGCTCCGCGGATCGAGGAGGGCCAGGGTCACCGGCTCGGCGATGAAGTGGCAGCGTCCGATCCGCCATCCAGAAGGTGTCGGTGCTCGACGGACCTCCACCAGGCCCTTGCGGGTGGCGACGAAGAGGGTGTCGGCGGCCGCGCTGTTCACCGGGCACCCCCCGACAGGGCCTGCATCACGTAGATCGCCTCGTCCTCGCCGACCGCATCCGTGAGGCCCTTGCGGTCCACCACCGGGGCTCCGCCGACGAAGACGTTGACGTGTCGACGCAGGCGCCCCTGGTCGTCGAGGATGTAGGGCCGCAGATTGGGGGCGACGGCGAAGGCCCGCTCCAGGGCGTCCCGGACCGTCGTCGCCTCCACGTCGACCTCGGGGACGTCGACGTGACGCTTCAGGTTGGCGGTGAAGGTCACTTTGGGCATGGTCTGACAGCCTACTACACGGCGTCGCGGGGCCAGGGGCCGCCGGGGTTGACTATTTCCGCCGCTGTGATTACCGTCACGGTGCCGCGAGGCCCCGCCTCAACCCGCTATCATCGCCGTCCCCACCACCCGCACTCTGCGAGCCCTACCGCGAGCCCCCGAGCTCGATCGGGGGCGACACTTCGGAAGAACGACCATGAACGAAAATCTCCAGCGGATCCGAAACATCGGAATTTCCGCTCACATCGACTCCGGCAAGACCACCTTGACGGAGCGGATCCTGTTCTACGCCCAGAAGATCCACGCCATCCACGACGTCAAGGGCAAGGACGGCGTCGGCGCGACCATGGACCACATGGAGCTGGAGCGCGAGCGAGGGATCACCATCACCTCCGCATCCACCTATGTGGAGTGGAAGGACAAGCACCTCAACGTTATCGACACCCCCGGTCACGTCGACTTCACCATCGAGGTGGAGCGGGCCCTCCGGGTGCTCGACGGGGCGATCCTGGTGCTGTGCTCCGTCGCCGGCGTGCAGTCCCAGTCGATCACCGTCGACCGGCAGATGCGGCGCTACAACGTCCCCCGCATCGCCTTCGTCAACAAGTGCGACCGCACCGGCGCCAACCCCAAGCGGGTGACGGCGGCCCTGCGGGACAAGCTCAGCCACAACGCCGTGCTCATGCAGCTACCCATCGGCCTCGAAGCCGATTTCGAAGGGGTGATCGACCTCATCGAGATGAAGGCGCTGTACTTCCGCGGCGACAACGGTGAGACCGTAGAGGAAGGTCCGGTTCCGGATCACCTCATGGACGAGGCGGAGGCCGTCCGCGCCGAGATGATCGACGCCGTCAGCATGTTCTCCGACGAGCTGCTCGAAGCGGCCCTCGAAGACGCGGCGACGCCGGAGATGATCCACGAGGCGGTCCGCAACGGCGTGCTCTCCCTCGAGTTGACCCCGGTGTTCATCGGCTCTGCTTATAAGAACAAGGGTGTGCAGCCCCTCCTGGACGCCGTCAACGCCTATCTCCCCAGCCCCATCGACGTGCCCATCGAGGCCCTCGACCTCGACAACGACAACGCCAAGGTGGAGCTGACGTCCGATCCCGAAGGGCAGACCGTCGCCTACGCCTTCAAGTTGGAGGACGGCCGCTACGGTCAGCTGACCTTCGTCCGCGTCTACGAGGGCAGCCTCTCCAAGGGGGACACGGTGTACCGCGCCAGCTCCGGCAAGAAGGTCAAGATCGGCCGCCTGGTGCGCATCCACGCCAACTCCATGGAAGACATCACCAAGGCGGAGGCGGGGGACATCGTCGGCCTCTTCGGTATCGACTGTCACTCCGGTGAGACCTTCATCGGCGACGGCCCGCGCCTGGCGATGACCTCTATGCACGTGCCGGACGCCGTGATCTCCCTGTCGGTGAATCCGGTGGACTCCAAGGCCCAGGCCAACATGTCGAAGGCGCTCCAGCGCTTCACCAAGGAAGACCCCACCTTCCGGGTCCGCCTCGACCCCGAGAGCGGCGAGACGGTGATCTCCGGCATGGGTGAGCTCCACCTCGACGTCTACGTCGAGCGTATGAAGCGTGAGTACAGCGCCGAGGTGGAGACCGGGCAGCCCCAGGTGGCCTACCGCGAGGCCATCTCCCGCCGCGGCGAGTTCGACTACACCCACAAGAAGCAGACCGGCGGCTCGGGTCAGTACGGCCGGGTCATCGGCTACCTCGAGCCTTTGGACGAGGGGGACTACGACTTCGTCAACGAGGTCAAGGGTGGCAACATCCCGACAGAGTTCGTCCCCGCCTGTGACAAGGGCTTCAGGATGGCGATGGAGAAGGGGCGGATGATCGGCTTCCCGGTGGTGGGCGTTCGCGCCGTCCTCCAGGATGGCAACTCCCACGCCGTCGACTCCTCCGACATGGCCTTCTTGGTCGCTGCTCGGAGCGCCTTCCGACAGGCCTACGAGCGGGCAAAGCCGCGGATCCTGGAGCCGGTGATGAAGGTCGAGGTGGAGGGCCCGTCGGAATTCCAGGGCGCCATCTACCGCACCCTGATGCAGCGCCGTGGCAACGTCCTCGGCTCCACCGAAGAATCGGGCTTCGCCCGGGTCGAAGCCGAGGTGCCGCTGGCCGAAATGTTCGGCTACTCCACCGACCTGCGCTCCGAAACCCAAGGCAAGGCCGAGTTCACCATGGAGTTCTCGAAGTACGGCCCGGCCCCCGCCGAGGTCACCGAAGAGCTCCGCAAGAAGTACAGCGGCCAGGTGGCCGAGGAGGACGACTAATGTCCGAGGTGATGCTGAACCTGCGTCGTTCGCCCCGCAAGCTCCTCGAACGGGACGGCCACCCCGGCCCCGGGGCCGGCCATCTCGCCGTGATCATGGCCCGCGCCGGCGTCGGCAAGAGCGCGTTCCTGGTGGACGTTGGACTCGACGCCCTGCTGGCGGGCCAGAAGGTGCTCCACATTTCGCTGGACAATACCATCGATCGGGTGCGGGCCTACTACGACGACATCCTGGGGCAAATGCTGCGGGAAGAAAAGAAGCTCGACCTGTGGTCCCCGATCCAGCTCGACGTCGAGCGTCGGCGCCACATCCACACCTACGCGGGACACACCTTCACCCCGGATCGCCTGCGGGAGGGTGTGCAGCTGCTCAAGGACGTCATGCAGTTCGAGCCCGCCGTGATCCTGGTGGACGAGTTCGGGGAGGAGCACCTCGACGCCGAGACCGTCGGCGCCATCAAGGCCATCGCCAAAGAGGCCGGCGCCGAGCTGTGGCTGGCGTGCCAGGTCTACCGTGAGGGGCCCCAGGCCGAGGACGGTCACCTGCCCCCGCCGGTGGACCAGTTCGAGGAGGACGTCGACCTCGCCTTCCGCCTGGTCTCCCAGGATTCGAAGGTGCGGCTCCACATCCTCAAGGATCGGGAGAAGATGCTCGATGAGGATCTCCACATCCTGTTCGACCCGCAGTCCATGCTGGTGACCGCCGGCTCCCTCTGAGCCGGTAGTCCCCGCCCAAGGGCGGGTTGGTGATGGACGAACGACCCCGGCCCCGCGGCCGGGGTCGTCGCATTTCGGGCTGGTTCTGGGCCTATCGCAGGCGGGGCTGCGCCGGTCCTATGCGGAACCCGGCGCGGGCCTGATGTCGAGCCGGCGGAACGGAGGGACCCGGAAACCGCCCCCCGGCTGCTGCGGACAGGGGCGTCCGTCCGCCTCGACGACGACGGCGCCCATCGAGCGGGGGCGCAGGCCATAGGAGGCCGGCGCCGGGTACTGCCCCGAGACCCCCCGATCGACGGTGAATCCGTCCCCCGTCCGGGCCACCCGGAAAAGTTCCAGGCGGTGGTCACCGTAGCCGTCCCCGGCGTCGTCGTAGAGCTGACTCACGACGGCCCCGTCGCCGTCCGGTGGCCACAGGTGGAGGGTGATGCCCCCCGTTTCCCCGGCGGGGTTGCCGTCGGCGGCACCGTCGTGGGGGGCGACGGGGATCACCGCCCCCGCCCGCGCCAGGATCGGCAGCCGTTCCAAGGGGCCCTCCAACTCCACGTCCTGTCCACCCTCGAAGCAGCGGTCGGTCCAGACGTCGTACCAGCGGCCGGCGGGTAGACGCACCCGCCTCCGCTGCTTGCCCGCTTCGAGGATCGGCGCCACCAGGAGATCGCGGCCGACCAGGAAGGCGTCGTCGATGCCCCACAGGTCGACGTCCTCCAGGTTGTGCCAGAACAGGGGTCGCAGCAGGGGCGTGCTCTCCACGCTGGCTTCGTAGGCCAGGGTGTAGAGGTAGGGCAGCAGCCTTCGGCGTAGACCGAGCATGTCCCGCGTGATCGACAGCGCGGGCTCGCCGAACTCCCAGGGCTCCCGGGGCGGCGCGAGTCGATAGGCGTGGTTGCGGCAGAAGGGCATCAGGGCCGCGGCCTGGAGCCAGCGGACGAAAAGCTCGGCGTCGGGGGCGCCGCTGAAGCCGCCGATGTCGGGCCCGGTCCAGGGTGCGCCGGACAGGCCGAGGCCGAGGACCGTGGAGAGGGTGGTCCGCAGGGCTGACCAGGTGCATTCGACGTCGCCGGTCCAGGTCCAGGCGTAGCGCTGGACCCCGAGCCAGCCGGAGCGGGTGAGGAGGAACGGTCGGCGGTCTGGACGAAGGCGCCGCAGGGCGTCGTGGCCCGCCCGCGCCATCTGGAGTCCGTAGAGGTTGTGGGCCTCTCGGTGGTCGCCGCCGCGGCCTTCGAGACTGTGCCGAAGGGGGAGGGGAAGGGTGGGGTCGCCGAAGGCCGAGAAGCCCGCCGGCTCGTTCATGTCGTGCCAGAAGCCGGCGATCCCCGCCTCCAGCAGCTTGGGGTAGAGCTCCCCCCACCAGGCGCGGGCGGCGGGGTCGGTGAAATCGGGGAAGGCGCACCATCCGGGCCACACCGGCGCCCGGCCCTCGGCGCCGTCCGGCAGGCGGCAGAAGACACCGCGGCGTCGACCGTCTTCATAGAGGTCCCAATCCCCGTCCTGCTTCACCCCGGGGTCGAGGATGGACACCAGACGGATCCCCTGCTCCCGCAGATCGGAGGCGAGGCCCGGGAGGTCGGGGAAGCTTTCGGGGTCGACTGTGAAGACCCGGAAGCCCCGCATGTAGTCGATGTCGAGGTGGACCACGTCGAGGGGCAGGCGGTGTTCTTTGAAGCCGTCCACCACCCTTCGGATGTCCGCCTCGCTTCGGTAGCCCCAGCGGGATTGGTGGAACCCCAGGGCCCAGCGGGGGGGCAGGGGAGGGCGACCGGTGAGTCGTCCGAAGGTGGCCAGGGCTTCGGGGGGGCGGCCGAGGGCTATCACCTGGCAGAGGGCGCCGCCGGCGAAGCGGACCGTCTCGTCGTCGCCGAAGGTCACTTCGCCGTCGTGGGAGTTGTTGTGGAACAGCAGGTAGCCGCCGCCGGGGTCCAGCACCTGATACACCGGGATCGACAGGTAAAGGGGGTCGACGCCGCGGCCGTAGCTACCGGCCACTTCGGTGTTCCACAGTCGGTAGGTGGCGGGGCGCTCGCCGCTGCCCCGGAGGTCCAGGGACGCCGCCCGTTCCCCGAGTCCATAGACGTGGGCCCCTGGGTGGAGGTCGGCGCGCCGGCTCCAGGCCCCCCCGGAGCGGGCAGGGGGGGCCTCGCGGCGGAGGGTTCGATGGGCGGCCTTCGACGTTCCCGCCGGGTCGGCGAGGGCCCGGTAGTGGATCGAACCGTCCCGCAGGATGCGGACCTCCAGGCGGTCCGTCCCCAGGGTCCAGCCGGCGCCGTCTTCGGTGACGTCGACCTCCGGGGGTTGGGAAGGGACTCCCGGGTCGGCCCAGGCGTAGGGCGGGGGACGTCGACCGGGGGTCCAGGTTACCCGCACGCAGGCGGCCTCCAGGAACTGCACCTCGAGGCTCAGGTCACCGAAACGTACCCTGAGACCCTGCGGGGTTCGGGTCGCGTCCCCGGGGGAGGTCGGCTCGCCGTCCGGCCCGTTTTGGGACGGGGGATGTCGATCCTCGATGCGTCGGCGTTCCAGAGCATAGACGACGGCCCGCAGGGAGTTCGCCGGACCCAAAATGCGAACGCCCAGGAAGAACTTCTCGAGGAGATCCATGGCGTGGGCGGATTGTACTGCGTTCGGAGGGGGAGCGGGGTTGCGATGGCGTAGGTATGGGCCGGTGCGCGGGGTCGACCTGCGACGGGCAGCCGTAGACGGCTGCTTGCGACGGGCAGCCGTAGACGATAGCGTCTGAAGGTTATGAGTGATTCGACACCGATCCCACCGTCTCGCCGTCTGGCCGCCCATACCGCGGCCTGGGCGCTGACCTCGACCCTCGCCTGCGCCGCCTTCGCGGCGGAGGATGTGACCACCCCACCCGCCGACGCCGAGCGCCTACCCTCGGGCGTCGTGATGCAAGTTCTCGAAAAGGGCACCGGAACCGTCAAGCCGGACAGTAACGACCACGTCGCCGTGCGATTCACCGGATACAACCCCCGCGGCCACGCGGTCCGCAAGACGCCGGAGGACGGCCAGCCCGTCGCCTTCCCCATGGACAAGGCGTTCCCCGGCTGGCGGGAAGGCCTCATGCACATGGTGAAGGGCGAAAAGCGTCGCCTGTGGCTGCCGGAGGCGCTGGCGCCCCCCAAAGGCCAGGATGGAATCCTGGTGAACATCTTCGATTTCGAGCTGGTCGGCATCCGGCAGCTGCCCAACCCGCCGGAGAACCTGGCGAAGCCCGAGCCCGGAGCGGAGCGCACCTACTCCGGCGCCTTCTCCAAGCGGATCGCGGAAGGCCAGGGGGACGAGAAGCCCCACCCAGAAGGCCGCGTCGTCATGCACTACGTGCTGTGGAACGAAGACGGCCAGGCCCTCGACTCCACCTACGAGCGGGCCCGCCCCACCGCCTTCATGCTCGACAAGGTCATGGCCCCCTTCTCCGAGGCGGTGCAGGAGATGGTGGTTGGGGAGAAGCGGCGGATCTGGATCCCCGCGGCCCTCAACGACGGTCTGTGGCCGAAGGCCCCCAAGAAGGGTCCGCTGATCTTCGAAGTCGAGATGCTGCGGATCCTGCCCGACAACGCGCTCCAGCCCCAGGGGGAGGGCGACGCGGCTCCCCAGGGCACCTGACCCCAAGAGGTCCGGATGTACGGAACCCAGCGTAGGGTGACGATCGGCGGCGGCCCCCCGCCGCCGGACGTCCTGGCCCTGATGGGGGTGTTGTTCTTCTTCTTCACCCTCGACGCCTTCGCCTCCTTCAGCCCCCTCCTGGAGGTGCTGCGGCTGTCCCGGGACCTGTGGCAGAAGGGGTTCCTGTGGCAGCTCGTCACCTACCCGGTGGCGGTGCGTTTCTCGGGCGTCTTCTTCCTGCTGACCCTGTACGTCCTCTACTGGTCCGGCACCCAGACCTTCGCCCGGCTCGGGCGCAAATTCTTCTGGCGTACCCTCGCCTACGGGACCGTGGGGGGGGCGGTGGTGGCGGTCCTCGTCCAGCTGCTGCTGGACCTCGTCGGTGTCGGTCCGACCCTCGGTACGCCGTTCCAGATCATGCAGGGCGAGTACATGATCATCGCCGTGCTGATCGCCGCCTTCGCGTTGCTGCATAGGGACGCCCAGATCCTCCTCTTCTTCGTGCTGCCGGTGAAGGCCCAGGCGTTCGTCTGGCTGGAGTTGGCGGTGGCGTTCATCGCCTTCCTGTCGACCAAGGACTTCGCCGGCTTCGTCGGCGTCGCCACGGGCATCGGAATCACCTGGATGTACATCACCGGCAAGGATCCGCGCCGGGTGCTGCGGGAGCTGCGCCTGCGGGGGGAGCGCAAGGTCCTGGAAGCGAAGCTGAAGCGGATGCGCAAGCAGCGGGGGATGCGGATCGTCAAGGACGACGAGGGCGGCCCTAGCGGCTCCGACGACGTCCACCGGGGACCGTGGGTGCACTGACCCCGGACGGCGTCGGCGAGGCGGGGGGCGCCGTCGACACCGAGGGAGGCGCCGACAGCGGGGTTCTCGAGCTCTTCCATCCTCTGATCCGGGAGTGGTTCCGCGACGAGGTGGGCACCCCCACCGACGTCCAAACCCTCGCCTGGCCCCGGATCGCCGCCGGGGAGCACGTGCTGGTGTCGGCCCCCACCGGCAGCGGCAAGACCCTCACCGCCTTCCTATGGGCCCTCGACCGTCTGTTCACCGGCGCCTGGCGTCCGGGGCGGGTGCGGGTGCTCTACGTGTCGCCCCTGCGGGCCCTCAACACCGATATCCGTCGCAACCTCACCGGCCCCCTCGACGCGCTGCGTCGGCGTTTCGAGGCGGCGGACGAGCCGGCCCCCCGCCTGCGGGCCATGACCCGCAGCGGCGACACCCCCCAGAACGAGCGCCGGCGCATGCTCCGCCATCCGCCGGAGATCCTGGTCACCACCCCCGAGAGCCTCAACATCCTGCTCACCTCCGACAGCGGGCGGGCCCTGCTGGAGGGGGTGGAGGCGGTGATCCTCGATGAGATCCACGCCCTCGCCGGATCCAAGCGGGGGACCCACCTGATCACCGCCGTCGACCGCCTGGTTCCCCTCGCCGGGGAGTTTCAGCGTATCGCCCTGTCGGCCACCGTGCGGCCGATGGAGACGGTGGCGGAGCTGGTGGCGGGGCACGAGCTGATCGAGGGGGCCGCCACCGCCGGGGAGGCGGTTTACCGTCCGCGGCGGATGTCGATCGTGCGGGCTCCGGGGTCGAAGACGTACGACGTCAAGGTTCGCTACGTCGCCGATCCGGACCCGGAGAAAGAGGTCGAGGACGACTCGGTGTGGGCCGGCATGACGCGGGATTTCCGCCGCGTCATCCGCCGCAACCGCTCCACCCTCCTCTTCGCCAACAGCCGCCGCTCGACGGAGAAGATCACCCGCTTCGTCAACTCGGCGGAGGGGGAGGAGCTGGCCTACTCCCACCACGGCTCCCTGTCCCGGGAGGTGCGCTCGGTGGTGGAGAAGCGGCTCAAGGAGGGCCAGCTCAAAGCCATCGTCGCCACCAACTCCCTGGAGCTCGGGATCGACATCGGCGCCCTCGACGAAGTGCTCCTGGTGCAGACCCCGAGGGCCGTGTCCTCCGCCATCCAGCGGGTGGGCCGGGCGGGGCACGGCGTCGGTGAGGTGAGCCGCGGCGTCTTCTATCCGACCCACGGCCTCGATCTTCTGGACGCCGCGGTGGTGGCCCGCTGCGTCTCCCGGCAGGAGATCGAGGAGGTGCGGCCGATCTCCGGCGCCCTCGACGTCCTCGCCCAGGTCATCCTGTCGATGGTGTCGGTCCAGGAATGGAACGTCGACGAGCTCTACGACCGGGTGCGGGCGAGCCACCCCTACCGTCACCTCAGCCGCCGCCACTTCGATCTGGTGATCGAGATGCTGGCGGGCCGCTACGCCGACAGCCGGGTGCGGGAGCTGCGTCCGCGGCTGACCTACGACCGGGTCAAGGGGGGCGTCAAGGCCCGCCCCGGCACCCGCCGGCTGATCTACATGTCGGGGGGCACCATCGCCGACCGCGGCTACTTCGCCCTGCGGCACCAGGACACCATGGCCAAGATCGGCGACCTCGACGAGGAGTTCGTCTGGGAGCGCTCCGTCGGCGACGCCTTCACCCTCGGCGCCCAGAGCTGGCAGATCCGCCGCATCACCCACAACGACGTCCTGGTGACGCCGGGCCGCGGCCCCCAGGCGGCCCTCGCCCCCTTCTGGCGGGCCGACGCCCAGGACCGCGGCCACTTCCTGTGCCAGGAGACGGCGGCTTTCCTGGAGCGGGCGGAGGGGCGCCTCGCCGACCCCACCTTCCTCGACGTGCTGGAAGAGGACTACCGCCTCGAACGGCCGGCGGCGGAGGCCCTGGTGGAATACCTCGAGGAGCAGCGGGCGGCCACCGGCGGCAAGCTGCCGCGGCGGGACCGCCTGCTGGTGGAGCACTGCGGTGAGCGTTTCGGAGCGTCCGGTAGCCGCGCCGTCATCCTCCACACCTTCTGGGGGGGGACGGTCAACCGCCCGCTGGCGATGGTGCTGGCGGCGGCGTGGGAAGAGCGCCACGGCGAACCCCTGGAAGCGTTCCACGACGACCACTGCCTGCTGGTGCGGCTGCCGGGGGATCTCACGATCGAGGAGCTCTTCGCCATGGCCCCCCCGGACCAGGTGGAGCAGCTGTTGCGCCGCCGGCTCGAATCCACGGGCTTCTTCGGCGCGCGGTTCCGCTGGGCGGCGTCCACCTCCCTGCTGTTGCCAAAGTCCGGCTTCCGTCAGCGCATGCCCCTGTGGATGAACCGCCAGCGCTCCAAGAAGCTCCAGGATTCGGTGCAGGGCTACGGCGACTTCCCCATGCTGGTGGAAACGTGGCGCACCTGCCTCTACGACGAGCTGGATCTCGACCAGCTCAAGCGTCAAGTGGGCCGGGTGCGGGACGGCGAGCTGCCCCTCGATCACGTGTCCTCCGGCAAGCCCTCCCCCTTCGCCGCCAACCTGGTTTGGCAGCATACGAACAAATACATGTACGAGGACGACACCCCGGACCCCGGCGCCGCCCCGGGGCGGGCCAGCGGTCTGCGGCAGGACGTCCTCCAGGAGCTGGTCTACGCCTCCCACCTCCGGCCGCGTCTGCCGGTGGAGCTGGTGGAGTCGTTCCGCCGCAAGGTACAGCGCGTTAGCCCCGGCTATGCCCCTAGACCCGGTGAGGACCTGGGTCACTGGCTCGGGGAACGGCTGCTGCTGTCCGGCTCCGAGTGGCGGGAGCTGGTGGCGGCGGTGGCGGCGGACGCAGAGATCCCCGCTCCGGAAGTGGCGGAGTCGACGCCGGTACTGACCCTCCGCCTGCCGGGTGCCGCGGAGTCGGCGGTCGCCGCGCCGGAGGGGGCGGCGCGGGTGCTGCGGGCCCTCGGGCTGGAGATCGACGGCGTCGTCCTCGGCCACGTGGACGGCGTACGCGAGGCGCCGTCGGAGGCGGTTTCATCCCTGCGGGCCCTCGTCGACCTGGGTCCCGTCGCCGCTGACGCCGGTGCTGGGGACGATGAGCGCGCCGCGGCGGTGGCGGGTCTGGTGGCAAGTCTTGTGGCAGAGTGGCTGCGCTACCACGGGCCGGTGACCACCGCCTGGGCGGCCTCCCTCTGGGGTCTAGAGGACGACCAGCTCCCGGAGCTGCTGGACACCCTGGCGGAGACCCGGTCGGCGGTGGTGGACCAGATGACCCTTGGCACCTCCGAGGCGGAGGTCTGCGACGCCGAGAACCTAGAGATACTGCTGCGCTGGCTGCGGATGGATCGCCGGCCCAGCTTCGAGGCCCGCCCGGCGGCGGAGCTGCCCCTCTTCCTGGCGTCGCGGCAGGGCCTCGTCCGCCGGGGGGACGGGGTGGAGGACCTCCAGGATCGGCTGGAGCGCCTCTTCGGCCTCTCCCTCAAGGCCCAGCTTTGGGAAACGGAGGTGCTGCCCGCCCGCCTCGATCCCTACTTCCCCTCATGGCTCGATGCCGCCATGCAGCAGAGCGAGCTCACATGGCTCGGCACCGGCTCCGAGCGGGCCACCTTCGGGTTCGACAGCGATCTGGATCTTTTCTACGACCCCGACGACGGCCCCGGCGCCGAGCCGGCGGTAGGGGAGGTGAGGGACGACGCCGAGGCCCTGGGGCGCCTCTTCGTCGACCCGCGGGCCAAGGTCACCCTGGAGGAGCTGACGGCGCGGTCCGACTTGGATCTAGAAGGCACCTCGGACCTCCTGTGGCGAGCCGCCTGGGCGGGCCGAGTGTCGAACGACGCCTGGGTGGCGGTGCGCAAGGGGTTGGAGACGAAGTTCCGCCTGGAGGGCTCGGCTTCGCCGGCCGCTTCCGGCTCGTCCCGGGGCCGGGGCGCCGCCCGTCGGGGACCCAGGGGCGCCGCCCGTCCCCGCGCCCCCCGGCGTCGAGGCCCCAGGGGCGCCGGCTGGACCCCGAATCGCCCTTTCGGCGGCCATTGGTACCTGGTGGAACCCAGCGCCGGCGAGCTCGACGCCCTGGAGCGAGAGGAGCTGGTGAAGGATCGGGTCCGCCTACTGCTTCAGCGCTACGGAATCCTCTTCCGCCAGCTGCTGACCCGGGAGCTGCCGGCCCTCCAGTGGTCCAACGTCTTCCGCACCCTGCGGCTGATGGAGCTCTCAGGAGAAGTGCTCGCTGGACAATTCTTCGAAGGGGTCCGGGGCCTCCAGTTCATCGCCCACGGCGCCTACCGCGAGCTGGTGCGGGGGCTTTCCACCGACTCGATCTACTGGCTCTGCGCCGCCGACCCGGCGTCCCTGTGCGGCGTGGAGGTGGAGGGGCTCAAGGAGCACCTGCCGGCCCGCCTCGGCACCACCCACCTGGTGTTCCATGGCACCGAGCGGGTGCTGGTCTCGAAACGGCGGGGTCGTGCTCTAGAGATCGCCGTCGGCCCCGACCACCCCAGGCTGGCGGACTACTTCGGCCCTTTGAAGCACCTGCTGGTGCGGGAGGTCCAGCCCCTCTCGTCGGTGCTGGTGGAGACCATCGGCGACGATCCAGCGTCGAAGAGTGCGTACCGGCGACGCTTCGAGCAGGAGTTTAGGGTCACCGGCGAAGGGCAGGCGATCCGCTTATGGAAGCGCTACTGACGTCGGCGACGTCCGGAATCGGCTCATAGCCGATCCGCGACGCCCGTGTTGAAGGTGCAGGACAAGATTCATTGGGAGATATGGGACATGAAAAGAGGAGTCGCAAGTTTTCTCACGGCGATAGCAGCTATCTTCATAGTCTCGGGCTGTGCTTCTAGGCCGGATGTCGGCTCAAAACCCCTCGCCTTCAGCTGTTCCGGAAGCGAAGAAATAGGATTGGACAGGATCCGTGAGAGGCTACCCTCATGGGCGGATGGATCGGCAAAGAAAGATATTGCGCGGTACCTCTTTGAAGCGACATGCCGAGGCAGTGGAAAGTTCATCGAGTTAGAAGAGCGAGTCGCGGCATTCGACCTGGATGGTACCTTGGTGCTCGAACGCCCCCACTACCTCGAAGTGCTTGTCGCCGTGGAAAGGCTGAAAGATCTGGCGGAGGACGATCCGAGCTTGAGAGATGAGCAGCCTTATAAGGCGGCACTGGAGAACGACACTGAATACATCAACGCCAATGGGGCCGAAATCGTCAAGCGCGCAGCCGAGGGCGAAACGATCAAAACTTTTCATGAGCGGGTCGTCGGCTATCTGGGAACGCAGCGTCATCCTCGGCTGGGGAAGGTCTATAGCGAGCTCTTTTACCAACCGATGGTCGAGCTGATCGACCTGCTGAGGGAACTTTCGTTCGAGGTCTTGATCGTCTCCGGATCCCAGCAAGAGTACATTCGGGCCTTCTCGGAAGACTGCTTGAAGGTCGACGAGGCCGAGGTCATCGGATCGATGATGAAGTTTCAGCTCAGTGACAGCGGGAGCTTCGAACGCCAAGGTGAGGAGTGGAATCCAGCCAGCGACGGCGAAGGCAAGGTGTACAGGATCAAAGAGCGAACAGGGACCCTCCCCGTCTTGGCGTTTGGGAATTCGGGCGGTGACGAAGCAATGCTGGACATTGCATCGTCGAATCCTAAAGGGAAGAGTTTTATTATGAATCACGACGATCCCGAAGATGAGTACGAGTACTCCGACGATGAACTACTGGAGACGGCAAGGGCGAAGAACTGGACCATCGTCAGCATGAAGAACGACTTCCGGACCGTCTTCGTAGGGTCGAACTGCCTCGCCGGTCAGTAGCCCCGCCTGGCCTTGGTCATCCACCCAGCCGCGGTTATGAACAGACCAACGCAGGATAGAAGAGCCCCTTCCTGCCTTTGGTGGTTTCTCGGCTTTGCGGCTGCAATTGCTGCATTGGTTCTTCTGACCATGACTTTGTATCGGCCGGACAGCCCTATCGCCCCGATTTCGCCGGGGACGTCCACCGAGCCGTCGTTCTTCGTACAGATCATCCGCCCTCGTCAAGGGCTACCGGTTGGTGGTCTCGTTCCACCCCGGTTTTTCGGCGTGGACGCCCAACTCGGGTTCGATTCGAAAAGCAAGGATGCGACGTTCATTCTTCAACACGACAGGCTAGATTTAGCGGGGGCCGGATGGGATGTGCGTCTCTCGTTCGACGTGGAAGGCCAAGCTCAAACTGAATCCGAGATTGTGTTTGAACTAGTGTTCCAAGATCAGCCCCGCCGTTTGCGGTGTAAATCGGGCAGTCCTACAGTTGGAGAATTTCAGCAGTCCCAAATCGCACCCAACGAGTTCAGCGGCCTCTTCGAGGTAGAGTTCCCGAACTGCGAGGACGCAGAGACGCGCCAGCCCCTCGGTTGGCCGCCAAGACCTTTTGTGCTTCGCGGGAGCTATGATCGACTCCCCAGGGCCGACTCCCCAAAGCAGCGAAGCTAGGTACCAATCAGGCCGTGAGTAGGAGCGATCCGTCTCTGTCCTACAGTCGGTTGAAGGCTGGGGTTTTTGGGAGATACAACGATGTCAGATTCTGACAATTGGAGGGCCTGCGGTTGCCTGGTTCTCTATATGGCAGGGTTGGCTCCGCCCTTGGCTGGCGGGCTGCTCGCTTGGCCATTTACTGTATGTTATCTCGTCGGAGTTGCAGGAATATTCTTCTTCATGATGACCGGTGGTGTTGCTGATCTATATGAGCAGGGCAGGTCGGGTTGGTCCAACTTCCTCATGCTGACCCTGTTTCCGTTCCTTGCTCCTGGCGTGCTGTATTGGGTGGCCTACTTCTGGGGTCGTGTCATTGCGGGTATAGCGGGCTAGATGGAATCGACTTGAGCGGTTAGCGGCGTTGCTCGCGATTGGCTCTGCTTTCCGCCAAGGTGAACGCCAGGTGGAGATCACGACGCAGAGGGGCCTGAGAAGCCACGTGAGTTGACCCTTGGGCTATCCGCGGCACGTAGAGTATTGAAGATGAGGCAGAGAGAAAGGTACCCTTACTTCCCATCGACACCGCCGAGGAGGATTCGTGATGAATCGGGAGAGCTTCCTAGGAACGTGGACGATCCACTCGAGCAGCGTACCGCGGATCCTGCCCGCGAAGGCGACGTTGAGGATTGCAGAGCCTAACGGCGACAACGTAGGCACCGACTATCGTGTCCAGCTAGAGCAGCGGCAAGAACCAAAGAAACCTGCGCTGCTCCGCGCCATGCGTTTTGATAAATCCCACGGTCAGATGTACGGCACTTTGGAACACGAAGGGGAGGTGTACTTTCTCTTCGTCGGCCTGTGCAACCAGCGGACCTCGGGGGATGCGCGGGTGATTTTCGGAACGCTTTTCAGGGCGCCCTCCGACGGCGCCGGCGAAGACGGTGGAGCCACCGGCGCCTGGGCGGCCGAAGAGGGGGAAGGGCCGGGGGGTTCAGGCGGCTGAGGAACTCGATGCGAAGGATCGGGCGGGCCGAGGGCGTAGGCCCGAGGGGGTGTGCTGGACTGGGGCGGCTCTCAATGGCTGGGCTCGCCGCCCTCTGGTTGCCCCTCACCGCGACGGCGGAAGCCGATCTGGTCGTCAGCTTCGGCTCCGCGGGCTCGATCGAGCGCGCGGTCTCGGCCGGGGACCGCGAAGTCCTGACTCTCGATCTCGGCCTCGGCGGACCCATACGGATCGACGCTGAGCAGCTCGGCGCAGATGTCGCCTTGGAGCTTGTCGGCCGGGGGATCGACGGAGGCTTCCGGGTCGATAGCCCGAGTGGGCGGCGGGGTTCCGAATCGCTGACTTTTCATGCCCTGAAGGATGAGCGCTACCGGCTCGCCGTCGAGGTTTCTTCCGTCGCCGGCACCCAAGGGCGATACAGGCTTTCCGTCTCCGCCTTGCCCACGGGCCCTGGTCTGGCGACACAGCGAAGGCTGGCGGCGGAGCGGGCCATGACCCTGGCCTGGCGAAGATTCTCTACGGGGAAGCCCGAGGAGCGCCGCCGCGCCCTCGACGATCTCGGCCAGGCGCTGCGGGGTTGGCGGGCGCTGGGCCGGAGCGAGGACGAGGTTCGGACCCTTTCGGGCATGGCCTACCTGGAGCGTACCTTGGGACGGCTCGAAGAGGCTCGGGGGACCTACGAGGTCACCTGCCGCGGATTCGAAGATCTGGAGGACGACTACCAGCTGGCCCGCTGTCTCAACGATTTGGGCTATGTGACTTTCAGCCTCGGCGACGGGGCGAAGGCGGTGGAGTACTACCGCCGTGCCGAGGGGCTGTGGGGCCGTCTGCCGGATTCGACCAACTCGCGGGCCCAGACCCTCAACAACCTCGGTCTGGCCCACCACTCCCGAGGTGCCCTCGACGGGGCGCTCGAAAAGTACCGCGAGGCCCTGGCCGGATTCCGTGCCACCGGGGATCGAACGCGGGAGGGCGTCGCCCTCGGGAATATCGCCGGTGTTCTCGACTTGATGGGTGAGCCCGATGACGCGGTCCGGTTCCTGCGTGCGGCCATGGCGCTATACGAGCAAACGGGGGACGTTGGGGGCAAGGCTCGGGCGTTGAACAACATGGCGTCGATCCAGCGCCGATCCGGCGACTTCCAAGGGGCCTTGGACAGATACGGCGCCGCGCTCGACCTGCTGACCCGCGAAGACGATCTGCGGGGAATGGCACGGGCGCTCAATAACCTGGGTCTGGTCTTCGAGAACCTCGGACGCCTCGATGTGGCCCTCGAACACCTCGAACGGTCCCTGGATCTGCGTCGCCGAGTGGAGGACCGACGCGGCGAAGCCGTGACCTTGCATAACCTTGGACGGTTGACCGCGGAGATCCGTCCGGCCGAAGGGCTGCGGCTCCTCGAAGGGGCGCTGGTCCTTCGCCGGGAGGTCGGGGATCTTCGAGGCGAGGCCATCACCCTCCGTTACCTCGGCCGGGCCCAGGGGACCCTCGGGCAGTCGGTCGACGGAATCCTCAACCTGCGCCGCGCGGTCGAAATTCTAGAGACCACAGAATCTCCGTTCAGCTTGGCGTCGAGCCTTTGGGATCTCGGACGGATACGCCTCGCCGCCGGGGACCCGGGATCCGCCGCCGTGGATCTCCGCCGGGCCCTCGACCTGCTGGACGGCGGTGCCGCGAGACTCGGCGAGGCGCGGGTGCGGCTGGATCTCGCCGCCGCCCTGCGGGCCCTCGGCCAAACCGAAGAAGCACTGGTCGAAGCGGCCGCCGCCCTCGATCTGCTCGAGCAGCTGCGCGCGAACATCGGCAGCATCGGCTTCCGGACCTCCTTTCGGGCGGCGCACCAGCCGGCCTACGAGCTCCAGGTCGAGTTGCTGATGGGGCTCGCCGGGGGGAATCCCCGCAGCCCGCTCGTCGTGGACGCATTCGAGCTCAGCGAGCGCTCGCGGACGCGGGGCCTGCTGGATCTCCTGGCCGGTGGGGGATCCGCCGTCGGCCGACGCGGGGATACGGCGCAGCTGCGGCGGCGCGGGGAGCTGCTGCGGCGCCTGCGTGCCAAGTCCTACCAGCAGGAGAGAGCCCTCGACCGTGGGGAAGCCGAACGGGGGCGTCTTATTTCTCAGGAGATTGTTCGGCTGTTGACCGAGCTCGAGAGCTTCGAAGGGGAGCTCCGCTCGAAGGATCCCCGGGCGGCCGACCTGGCCCATCCCCGGGCCCTGGGCGAGGAACAAATCCGGTCGCTGCTGGACCCGGAAACCACCCTCCTGCAGTACTTTCTAGGGGAGGAGCGGAGCTTCCTCTGGGCCGTCACGGGGCGCGACGTCCGCGGATTCGCGCTTCCCCCGAGAGTCGAGATCGAATCGAAGGCACGCCGGGTCCTTCGGTCCTGGAGCTCGTTGGGCTCGGAGTCCGCGGAGGCCCAGTGGCGGGCCGCGGAGGAGCTCAGCCGTCTGATCCTCGGACCGGTGGCGGACCGGCTCACACCGCGTCTCGTCGTCGCCGCGGACGGAGCCTTGCATCTCGTACCCTTCGCCGCCTTGCCGGCGCCCGGGGGTGGGGGGCGCCGGCTGATCGACGATTTTGAGTTGGTGCACATTCCATCGGCATCGGTGCTTTCGCAGCTCCGCGACGCGGAAGCCTCGGCGCCCGGCGAAGCAGATCCTCGTCTGGCGATCTTCGCCGATCCGGTTTTCTCGGCGCTCGATCCTCGTCTGCCGGCGGCCACGCGGGCCAAAGGGGCGCGGTTGGAATCGCAGCGAACGAGCTGGAGCCGTCTGCCCTGGACCCAGAAAGAAGCCGAGGCCGTCCTCCGCCACTTGCCGCCGGGGCAGGCCACCGCTGCCCTGGGGCTCGAAGCCCGACGGGAGCGCGTCCTGGGCGGGGAGCTGGCTGGCTATCGCTTCCTACACTTCGCCACCCACGGCCGGATCGACGGAGAGCGCCCGGAGCTCTCCGGGTTGGCCTTGACCGGGGTCGACGGGGCCGGCCGTACGCTCGAGGGATTCTTGCCGCTGCACGACATCTCCAGGCTCGAGCTCGCCGCCGATCTCGTGGTGCTGAGCGGCTGCGAGACCGCGCTCGGCAAAGAGGTTCGAGGCGAAGGCATGGTGGGCTTGACGCGGGGCTTCTTCCACGCCGGTGCCCGTCGGCTCATGGCCAGCCTTTGGCGCGTCGAGGATCGGGCCACGGCAGAGTTGATGGATCGTTTCTATCGCCACCTTTTGCAGAACGGTGAGCCGCCGTCCGCGGCTCTTCGCCGCACCCAGCTGGAAATGCGCAATGATCCCCGCTGGCGTGATCCCTACCATTGGGCCGCCTTCGTGGTCGCCGGCGATTGGCGGGCACGGAGACCCCATTTCAAGTGAAATGGGAGCTCGGCCCGTCGGTCTCGAACCCTACCCACCTTTGCAGGATTCCTCGGCCAAGTCTCTGGATCTTCAGGGTAAAATTCGCCGCTTCGGAACCTTCGAGACGGGAGCAGGGATTGACGACGAGCAGCGGCGAGCGCCGTGATCGCGAAGAGATCGAAGCGCTGGTGGCGCGAATTCGTGCCGGGGAGCCGCGGGCCGAGGCAGAGATGGTCGAGCGCTAC
>JBCDIS010000120.1:0-20988 GCA_038748685.1 Acidobacteriota bacterium
GAAGGGCGACGGCAACCTCCAGCTATGGGTCCTCCAACGACCCCAGGGTCCTCTTCGGTCTCGGTGACCCCGAAGACCCGAACGGGCCGGCCGTCGTCGCCTCGGAAGTCAGGGTACGATGGCCCGACGGGCGTCGGGAACGGTTCGACGCCCCCTCCCCCAGGGCCTACTCCCCCCTGAAACAGGGCACCGGCCGCCCCATCGACCCCTCCGAGCCATGAATCGATCCAAGCGCGTCTTCCCCCTCCAGCGGTTCCGCGGACCGGCGATCCTCGTCCTCGCCGCGGTCCTCTTGGGCTGCCCCGCTCCGCCGTCCCTTCCGGACCTCGCCGAGGTCCCCCACCCCGACCTCGCCAACGTCGAGCCCGCCGCCCGGCAGCAGATCGAGGAGCGCAAAGAAGCCCTCGAACGGGCCCTGGGCCGGGGTGAGGCCCCGCCTTTGGTGAACGCCTTCGGGGACCTCGGGGAGACCTACCAGGCCTACGGCCTCACCGGCGCCGCCGACGTCTCCTACGCCAACGCCCAGACCCTCGAACCGGAGGGCTTCTCCTGGCCCTACCTCCGCGGGGTCGTGGCCCAGGAAGGGGGGGACTTCCCCGCCGCCGTGGGGCATTTCGAGAAGGCCCTGGAGCTGCGATCCCAAAGCGCCCAGGCCCGCGCCCGCCTGGGGGAGATCCTCCTCGCCCAGGGTGACGCCGAAGGGGCCGCCGACCAGTTCCGGCGAATCGCCGACGAGGGTGGTTTCGGCGCCGCCTCGGCCTACGGGCTCGGCCGCGCCGCCGCGTCGATGGGGGATCCCGAGGCCGCCGTCGGCCACTTCCAGGACGCCCTGGACCGGCAGCCGGGGGCCGGCGCCGTGCGGCACCCCATGGGCTTGGCCCTCGCTCAGCTCGGGCGTACCGAAGAGGCCGAGTCTTACCTCGGCGGCCGGTCCGCCGCCGGCGAGGTGACCTTCCCCGATCCCCTGGTGGACCGGGTCCGCGGGCTGGCGGTGAGCTCGGGGGTCCTCCTGCGGCGCGGCAACCAGGCCCTCATGGCGGGCCGCCTCGACGAAGCGGCGGACCTCTTCGCCAAGGGGGTGGAGGTCAATCCCGAGAACGTCGAGCTGCGGCTCAATCTGGCCCTCACCCACGTGCGCAACGAGCAAATCGACGACGCCCTCGAAGTGCTTCGGGCCGCCGCCGAGCTCGAACCGGACAACCCGCGGGTGCAGCACGACCTCGGCGCCGCCTACCGCACCAAGGGGCGTTTCGACCTGGCGGCGGAGGCCCTGGGCCGGGCCACGGAGCTCCAGCCCGACTACACCAGCGCCCACTTCAACCTCGCCAACGTGATGGTGGCCCTCGGACGGTGGGACGACGTGGCGACGTCGGCGGACCGGACCCTCGAGCTCGACCCCGCCGACGGACGGGCCCGCTACCTCGCCGCCATGGCCCGCCACCAGCAGGGGGACAGCGCCGCCGCCGCCGCCCGCCTGCGCCGTCTCGTGGCGGACGAACCCGACAACCTGGTGGCCCGGGAGGGCCTGGGGACCGTCCTCGAAGCCCTCGGCCAGCGGTCGCAGGCGGTGGCCGCCTTCGCCGACGGACTCGCCCTCGACCTCGACCCCGAAGCGCGGGTCTCGTGGCTCGACAAGACCGCCCGCATCGCCTGGCGCTACAACCGCCGCGACGAGGCCCTCGGCCACTGGCGGGAGATCACGGAGCTTCGCCCCGACTCTTCCAGCGCCTTCACCGACTACGCCAACGCCCTCCAGCTGGCGGGCCAGCGGGCCGAGGCCCGCACTCACTTCGCCACCGCCATCGAGCTCGACCCGTCGAACGTCACAGCGCGGCTGTCGGAGGCGTCGCTGCTGATCCTGGAGGGGGATTTCCAGTCCGCCAAAAGCCGCCTCGAAGCGGCCCACGCCCAGGCCCCCCAGGATGCGGCGGTGGTCCACACCCTGGCCCGCCTCCTCGCCACCTGCCCCGTGGCCAACCTGCGGGACGGCGAGCGGGCCTTCGACCTCGCCCGCCAGGCCTACGCCCTTGAAAGCACCCTCGAACGGGCCGAGACCGTGGCCATGGCGCTGGCGGAAATGGGCAAGTTCGAGGAGGCCATCCGCTTCCAGCGGGGTCTGGTCCGCCAGGCCCAGGCGCAGGGGGACCAGCGCCTGCTCCAGGGCCTCGTGCGCCACCTGCGGATGTACGAGAACCGTCAACCGGTCCGCGCCACCGTCCAATAGAGCCAAACCGTGCGCCAACCCCACCTCAGCTCACGCCTCCAGGGCTTCGGGACCACCATCTTCACGGAGATGACCGCCTACGCCCAGCGCTTCGACGCCCTCAACCTGGGCCAGGGCTTCCCCAACGTGGAGGGTCCCCAGGAGCTCAAGGACATCGCCGTCCGCACGATTCAGGAGGGCAACAACCAATACTGCCGAATGACCGGCATCCCGGAGCTGGCGGCGGCGGTGGCCCATCACCAGAAGCGCTTCTACGACCTCGACTACGACCCGGAGCGGGAGATCACCGTCACCAACGGCGCCACCGAAGGGATCCACGCGACCCTCCAGGCGCTCTTGGAGGTGGGGGACGAGGTGATCCTCTGCGAGCCGTTCTACGACTCCTACCGCGGCTGCGTCGCCATGGCGGGGGCCGTCGACCGGCTGCTCACCCTCGAAGCGCCGGACTTCGCCCTGGACCCCGAGCGCCTCGAACGCCTGGTGACCGCCAAGACCCGGGCGATCCTGATCAACTCCCCCCACAACCCCACCGGCCGGGTGTTCAGCCGTGAAGAGCTGGAGGCCGTCGCCCGCCTGTGCCGCGACCACGACCTCCTGTGCATCTCCGACGAGGTCTACGAGCACCTGGTCTACGACGGCGAGCACATCCCCATGGCCACCCTGCCCGGGATGTGGGAACGGACCGCGACGATTTCGTCCACCGGTAAGACCTTCAGCTTCACCGGCTGGAAGGTGGGCTATACCTGCGCCCCCCCGGCGCTGACCGCCGCCATCCGCACCGCCCACCAGTTCATTGTTTTCTGCAATAGCGGCGCCTTCCAGCCCGCCATGGCCAGGGCCCTGCGGATGGACGACGACTTCTTTACCGATCTGTTGGCGAGCTACCGGGAGCGGCGGGACCTGCTGTGCCGCGGACTTCGGGAAGCGGGATTCGCCGTCGTGGAGCCCGCCGGCACCTACTTCGCCCTCGCCGACATCCGGCCCCTGGGTTTCGACGACGACGTGGAGTTCTGCCGCATGCTGCCGGAGCGGGTCCAGGTCGCGGCCATCCCCCCCACCGCCTTCTACGTCCACAAAGCCGCCGGTCGCCATCTGGTGCGTTTCGCCTTCTGCAAGAGCGTCGACGTCCTGGAGGAAGGCATCCGCCGGCTGAAGGGCCTGAAGGCCGCCTGACCCATCCACCCCCTCAGACCTCGGGGAGTCCGCCGCCATGCGCATCGCCGCCCTGCAAAGCGACATCGTCTGGGAAGACCCCGCCGCCAACTTCGCCCGCTTGGACCCTTGGATCGCCGCCGCCGCCCAGGCCGGCGCCCGTCTCCTGGCGTTGCCGGAGATGTTCGCCTGCGGCTTCTCCATGAACACCGCCGCGGTGGCGGAGCCCGTGGATGGTCCGAGCACACGCTTTCTGGTGGACCGGGCGAAGGCCCACGGCCTCCACCTCGCCGGTTCGGTGCCGGAGCTGGCGGACGGCGCCGACCGCCCCACCAACACCCTGATCCTGGCGAGCCCCGACGGCGGGGTCCACCGCTACCGCAAGATCCATCCCTTCAGCTACGCCGGGGAGCACGACGCCTACGAAGCCGGCACCGACTTCATGACCATCGACGTCGAGGGTCTGCGGGTGACCCTCTTCATCTGCTACGACCTGCGCTTCGCCGACGAGTTCTGGGCCACGGCGGAGGACACCGACCTCTACCTGGTGGTGGCCAACTGGCCCGAGCCCCGCCGCCACCACTGGCGCACCCTCCTCGACGCCCGGGCGATCGAGAACCAGGCCTACGTGATGGGGGTCAACCGGGTGGGCGACGACCCCAAGCTCCACTACACCGGCGACAGCAGGATCGTCGGCCCCCTGGGGGAGGTCTTGGCGAGCGCCGCCGAGCAGGAAACGCTGCTGATGGCGGAGGTGGACCCCGCCCACGTCGCCGGGGTGCGTAGGGACCTGCCCTTCCTACCCGATCGTCGCTGAGCTGTTCCGTTTCGCTGGCTCCGTTTGAGGCGATCCGACGGACATCGGCGCCCTGATGGTGGAGAACCCCTCGTCCTGCCGGACGAGCCTACATTCGGCGGGTCCGTCGGCCCGCCCTCCACCTTCAGAAGGAGCTCCGCATGCGTTTCGCCGGTCTTCTCGGACGCTACCGCGTCGCGATCGCCGTCCTTTCCGCCGCTTTCACGTTGGCCGTCCCAGGGTTCGCCCAGGACGCTCCCCTCCTCGACACCGAGGGCTTCTCCAGCACCGAACGGGCCGCCTTCGAGCAGCTCTCCGCCGAGCAGCTCCAGCAATTCGCCGACGGCGTCCCCGCCTCGGAGATCCTCACCCAGAATGGGGATTCCCTCGAATCCCTCCTCGGGCGCACCGTCGCCGACGAGGACAAGCTGGCCTTCGTCAACCTCCAGCCCTGCCGCATCGCCGATACCCGTGCCGCCGTGGACGGCATCCTGGAGCTCAACACCATCCGCCTCCTCGACGTGCGGGGGGAGACCACCGACTACTCCGCCCAGGGCGGCAACCCCAACGGCTGCGGCGTCCCGGGTCTCGAAGGCTTCGGCTCCCAGCAGCAGAACACCGCCAAGGCGGTGGCCATCAACTTCAAGGTCGTCACCCCCGAGGGCCAGGGCTACCTGCGGGCCGGCGCCGCCGCCCAGCCCTTCCCCGGCTCGGTGATGGTCAACTACAGCCAGACCTCCACCGTCCCCGCCTCCAACCAGCTCCTCATCCTGCCGATGTGCAGCACCGTCGCGTCGAACCCCTGCGCCTCCGGCGACATCCGGGTCGTCGTGGCGCAGGCCCGCACCCACCGCGTGCTCGACGTCGTCGGCTACTTCGTCGAGGGACCCGCCGGACCCGCTGGACCCGCTGGTCCCGCAGGGCCCCAGGGTGCGACCGGCGCCACCGGACCCCAGGGGCCCCGAGGCTTCGTCGGACCCGCTGGACCCGCCGGACCCCGGGGACCGACGGGCTTCACCGGACCCGCCGGACCCGCCGGACCCGCGGGCAACGCCGGACCCCAGGGTCCCCCGGGACCGACCGGCAACACCGGCCCCCAAGGCCCCCAGGGCTTCCAGGGACCTAGCGGGCCCCCGGGACCGGTGGGCCCCGCCGTCACGACCTACTCGATCTGCAACGACAACAACACCTCCTGCACCGGCGCCTGCGGAAGCGGTACCCGCCTCGGCGGCGGCCGTAGCCCGTGCACCGTGACTTCGGATACCGGATCCTGCAGCATCTCGGGCACCCAGGGGCGCTGCTGCGTCTGCAGCCCGAACTGACCCCGAAGTAGGAATCGACCTTGAACGGAGCCGGTGGCAACACCGGCTCCGTTTGGTTTGAGGGGAATCGAAGTCCGCCGGCGCCCTGATGGTGGAGAACCCCTTCGTCCTGCGGGACGAGCCTACATTCGGTGGGCCCATCGGCCCTTCCTCCATCCTCAGAAGGAGCACTGCATGCGATTTGTTGGTCTTCTCGGACGCTACCGCGTCGCGATCGCCGTCCTCTCCTCCGCTTTCATGCTGGCCGCCCCGGGCTTCGCCCAGGATGCCCCCCTCCTCGACTCCGAGGGCTTCTCCCAGACCGAACGGGCCGCCTTCGAGCAGCTCACCCCCGAACAGCTCCAGCAGTTCGCCGACGGCGTCCCCGCCGCGGAGATCATCACCCAGAAAGGGGACACCCTCGAGGCCCTCCTAGGCCGTACCGTCGCCGACGAGGACAAGCTCGCCTTCGTCAACCTCCAGCCCTGCCGCATCGCCGATACCCGCACCGCCGTGGACGGCATCCTCGACGTCGGCGTCATCCGCATGCTCGACGTGCGGGGGGAGACCACCGACTACTCCGACCAGGGTGGCGTCGCCACCGGCTGCGGCGTCCCGGGCCTCGAAGGTTCCGGCTCCCAGCAGCAGAACACCGCCAAAGCGGTGGCCATCAACTTCAAGATTGTGACCCCCGAGGGACAGGGTTACCTGCGGGCCGGGGCCGTCGCACAGCCGTTCCCCGGCTCGGTGATGGTCAACTACAGCCAGACCTCCACCGTCCCCGCCTCCAACAACCTGCTCATCCTGCCCATGTGCAGCACCGTCGGGTCGAGCCCCTGCGCCGCCGGCGACATCCGGGTCGTTGTCGGCCAGGCACGCACCCACCTGGTCCTCGACGTGGTCGGCTACTTTGTAGAGGGACCCGCCGGTCCCGCTGGACCCGCCGGCCCCGCTGGACCCCAGGGTCCCGCCGGCGCCACCGGACCCCAGGGCCCCCGCGGCTTCACCGGACCCGCAGGCCCAGGTGGCCCCCAGGGCCCGACGGGCAACACCGGACCCGCCGGTCCCGCCGGCAACCCCGGGGCCGCCGGCCCCACCGGGCCCCAGGGTCCCCAAGGTTCCCAGGGGGTCCAAGGTCCCGCGGGTCCCGCCGGTCCCGCCGGCCCGGCGGTGAACACCTACGCCATCTGCGCCAGCAACATCTCCAACTGCACCCCCGGCACCTGCGGCAACGGCACCTTCCTAGGCGGCACGAACAGCCCCTGCTCGGTCACCTCCGACGCCGGCCCCTGCACGGTCACCGGCTTCGGCGGCCGATGCTGCCTGTGCAGGCCGAACTGACACCGGAACCGCAAACCGAACGCGAACGGAGCCGGTGTCGCCGCCAGCTCCGTTCGCTCCTACCGCGGGCCCTCCGTCAGCCGGCCTCCTCCATTCGAAAACTCCTTCGTCCTACGGGACGAGCCTACCTTCTGCGGGCCCCCAGGCCCGCCCTTCATCCACAGAAGGAGCACTGCATGCGATTTGTTGGTCTTCCTGGACGCTACCGCGTCGCGATCGCCGTCCTCTCCTCCGCTTTCATGCTGGCCGTCCCGAGCTTCGCCCAGGACGCCCCCCTCCTCGACTCCGAGGGCTTCTCCCGCACCGAGCTCGCCGCATTCGAACAATTGACGAACGAACAGCTCCAGCGATTCGCCGACGGCGTCCCCGCCGCCGAGATCCTCACCCAGGAGGGAGACTCCCTCGAATCCCTCCTCGAGCGCACCGTCTCCAGTGAGGACAAGCTCGCCTTCGTCAACCTCCAACCCTGCCGCATCGCCGACACCCGCACCGCCGTGGACGGCATCCTAGAGCTCAACACCGTCCGCCTCCTCGACGTGCGTGGGGAGACCACCGACTACTCCGACCAGGGCGGCGTCGCCACCGGCTGCGGCGTCCCGGGCCTCGAAGGTTCCGGCTCCCAGCAGCAGAACACCGCCAAGGCGGTGGCCATCAACTTCAAGATCGTCACCCCCGAGGGCCAGGGATACCTGCGGGCCGGCGCCGCCGGTCAGCCGTTCCCCGGCTCGGTGATGGTCAACTACAGCCTGACCTCCACGGTCCCCGCCTCCAACAACCTGCTCATCCTGCCCATGTGCGACGCCGTCGGGTTGAGCCCCTGCGCCTCCGGCGACATCCGGGTGATCGTCAACCAGGCCCGGACCCACCTCGTCCTCGACGTGGTCGGCTTCTTCGTGGAGGGGCCCGAAGGACCCGCCGGACCCGCCGGACCCGCCGGACCCGCTGGACCCGCCGGTGCCACCGGACCCCGGGGTCTCAACGGCTTCACCGGCCCCACCGGCCCAGCTGGCCCGAGGGGCCCGACGGGCAACGCCGGCGTCCAAGGCCCCAACGGTCCCATCGGCCCCGCCGGACCCGCCGGACCCGCCGGACCCAGCGGTCCCCAGGGGATCCAAGGTCCCCAGGGCCCCGCCGGACCCGCCGGTCCTGCTCTGAACACCTACGCCATCTGCTCCAACAACATCTCGAACTGCTCCAGCTTCATGTGCGGTGACGGCACGTTCCAAGGCGGCTCGAACAGCCCATGCTCCATCAGCTCGGCAACCGGCTCCTGCTCGGTCTCCGGCTCCGGCGGCCGGTGCTGCCTCTGTAGCCCGAACTGACGTCTGGATAGGAAAGGAATGGAACGGAGCCGGTGTCGACACCGGCTCCGTTTCGTTGTCGCCGATCCACTACGGATGCCGAAGGGCGGGCCGAACCATCGACTCCCGCCGTGAGAAGCTCGGTCCCCTGATTCGGGACACGACGGGCCGTGAACGGCGACGGAGGACACGGGAATGTCCACAGGGTCGGAGAATCGAGCGATGGACTGGCGACGGGCGACGGCGCCCCGAATCGTAGTGGAGCTGGCCTTCGACGGGCACCCGGGCGGCACCCTCTGGGAGGTTCCGATTCTCCAGCGAAGGGTCGTCGAAGCCGTCCTGGAACGGGCAAGGGATCCCGGGTTCGACCGACGTCCCCTGCTGGAGCTGGCCTTTTCGAAGCTACAGAGTCCCCTGCGCAAGAGCCTGCACCAGTCTTGGGGGAGCTTCCTCGGGCAGATGGAGCTCAGCGACGCCGAGCGCCGGGAGCATCGCCGGCGATTCGAGGACCTGCTCCACGCCCCGGCGGCGCCGGCCGTCCGCCTGGGACTCGCCGAGGCCAAGCGGATCCTGGGTAACCCAGGGGCGGCCGACGGGGCATGGGTCCAAAACCTCGCTGGACGCCTCGCCATCGCCCTCGAACATCCGGTCCAAGGGGTGGCCGTGGAGGCCTGGCGGCTGCTCCGGAATATCCTGGATCGCCAACCCGACCTCACCGCGGAGCTGGCGCCGGCGGTGGTCCGAACCCTTTCCATCTCCCCACCGCGGCTGCGGCGGGACCTGGTCCGCTGGCTACAGCGACAGGATCCGGCGACGCTGGGTAGCGAGGGCCTCCGCCGCATCGCGTCAACGGCCGCCGACCTGGACTTTGAGAGCCGAGCCGCCCTCGCCCCGCTGCTGCCCGACGGGCCGGCGGATTCGGGCCCGTCGTCACCGGCCCTCGCGCCGCCCCCGGAGGACACCTCCCCTCCGCCGGCCGGAGCCGAAGAGCTTCGGGCCCTGATCCAGGCCGCCGAAGCCCGGGCCGAAGACCTCCGGGCCGTCGACCGGCGACGGCTCGCCGCCCTCCGCGCCTTCCTCGACGGGGAGGCCGACGCCCATCGCCGGGCCGAAGCCCGGGGACCCGCGGACTTCTCGACCGCGCCGCCGTGGCCCTCGTTCGCCGACGCGGAATCGATGGCCCGAGCGCTTTTGGTGGCCAGCGACCACCCGTTTTCCCTGGCCGAGCTCGAGCGATTCCTCGAAGGGATCTGCCGTTTCCCAATCGATCACGGCGATGCCGAAGGGAGATCTCTGACCCAGCTCCTCGATCCGCTCCTCCGGCAGCGGGACGAGCCCTCGGCGAACCGGCCGTGGGTCGCCGGCTGGATCTCACACGTCTGGCTCGGAACCGAAGCGCCGGAAGAACCCGCGAGCTACCTGTGGTTCCGACGTCTCCAGGGCATCGCCAGGCGCCGGAAGGACGGAGCGACGGAATTGCCCCTGGCCATCCCCACCCACGCCAACGGGTGGCTCGATCCCAAGGTCTTCGTGGCCCGATTCGCCGACCTGGAGCCGCGGCATCGCGACCTGGAGGAACTGGAACTGGCGTTCTACCGATTGATGTCGGATCCGGCTCGGCGGGAAGAGGCATGGCGCTGGCTGGAGGACCGCGGGGACGACGGCGCGCCGATCCTCGAGGCGTCGCCCAACCCGATCTCCGACGCCCTCAGGGTCGCCCTCGCACCCGACGAACCGGCGAAGGCGATCACCGTTCGCTGGGCGGCCGCAGGAAGAGCGGTTGGATCCGACACCCCCCCAAGGCCCGCCGATCGGCTGCTGGACGCCGCCCTGCGGGGGCGCCACGGCCTCGGCGACGTCGCCCCTTGGCTAGGCGAAGACGCCGACCCCTGGTCGAAGTCCCGGGTGTCGGTCGAACCGGATTGGCGCCACGCCGATCCCAGGGCGGTCCGCGAGCTCCAGGGGTTCTTCCGGGAGCGTTTTCTCCATCCCCGACCGTTCGAGGACGACTCCGTATTCGAGCCGGTCGGCGCCGTCTCCAAGTTTCAGGTCGATCAGCATCCGCACCTGGTGCCCTACATGACCACCCGCGCCCGCCTCGGGACAGGGTCCTGGATTCGGGCCACCTGTCTCGATTTTCCGCCGGCGGCGCAGCGGTTCTTCGAGGCGGGTCTGCAGAAGCTCGACGACGCGATCGGCTCCAAGGGCTCCAAATTCGGCCCTGGATTCTCAGCCCTGCGGTTGCTCGAAGCCGGCGGAGAACCCCAGGTCGACGTCGCTCCCCTCCTCGGCCGCTTCGCCCCCGTGCTGACGACCCGTTTCGCCGAAAACCGCGAACAGGCGGTGACCCTCCTGCTGGGATGGCTCGACGATGGCAGGGTCACGCCGGACCAGCTGGCGGATACCCTCTCCGATCTGATGGCGTCGACTTCAAGGGGGGCGAAACACATCGACGAGGGGTTGGCCTCCCTATCGACGGCCGGTCCGGGCCCGGCCCTTGTGGTCCAGATGGCCCTCGAGCGCCTGCTCACGGGGGGCTCGAAGCCGAAACCCCTGTGGCTCGAACGACTCTCCCGGGTGGTCGTCGAGACCGGCCGGGCCGCGGAGGACGCAGCGAAGCAACGTCTCGAAACCCTGGCCCAAAGAAAGAGCTCCGTCGGCGAGCACGCCCGGGCCGTGCTGCGGGCCGGCGGCGCCCCGCCGACGGTGCCCTCCGCCGTCGCCTCCCTCGGCGCCCTGCTGTCCGAGGGCGTTGCCACCGCCGCAGAGAAGTGGGGTCCCTGAAGCGGTAAGTGGCCGAGGGCTTGGTCCGAGAAAGGCAAACGGAGCCGGTGTCGCCACCGGCCCCGTTTCGTTTCTGCGTTCCGACTCCGATCAGGGGCAGGTGGGGAAGGCTCCCGTGTCGGTGACCGCGGCGGCGGCGTTGCCCACGGAGTTCTCGTAGGTCCTCACCACGCCGGTGTGGGAGTCCACCACCTGCAGCGTGTAGCCGACGTCGGTGGTGGCGGCCGAGAACACCCAGTAGTGGCCGTTCGAGGCGCAGCCGTCGAGGACCTTGAGCAGGACCTCCCAGTTCTCGGCGTCGAAGAACCACAGCAGCGCCGAGTCGCCGGTGCCGGCGTCGGCGATGCGGCCGGCCTGCATCGTGCCGTCGGAGGTTTCGATCTGAGACGACACCTCGAAACGGCCGCCGTTCAAACACACCGTGGTTTCGGTATTGACGCAGACGAAGGGAGCCACCGTGCCGACGGCGCCGCCGTCGCCGGAGAAGAGGCCCTGGATCCGCAGCAGCTGGGTCTCGCCGCTGGAGTCGTCCACGCCGTCGTTGTCGTTGACGATCACGGCGGTGCCGTCCGGCAGCGCCAGGAGACCCTCCCACTTCTCCAGCACCGGACCGGCGGTGACGCCGAGGTGGCCGTCCGCCAGCAGGTCCGTCGCCAGCTCCTTGGCGAGCAGCGGGAATCCGGGGGCCGACGCGTCGACGAAAGTGACCCCCGAAACGTCCACGGTGTAGATCCGCTTCACCGCGGCGTCCGGTCCGCCCTGGTTGTCCCGCTCGAGGACCCCGAAGCGCCCGGCGCCCAGGTAGGTCAGGTCCGACAGACCCACCCAGCCGCCGTTGGGGGACTCGGGCGCGTCGAGGGGGTAGTGGGCGAAGGTCCACTGGCCGGCCGAGTAGCGGGCGATCCGCACCCGGTCCGCGGGGTCGCCGGCGTCCTGCCAGGCCCTCTGGAACGCCACGTAGATCGCGCCGTCCCCGTCCACCGCCACGCCCTCGAAGCCGAAGCGGAGCTGGTTCGAAACGACCTCCAGCGGCAGGGCGATGGCCTGGAGGATCTCGCCGTCCGCCGCCACCTGGAGCAGGAGATTGGGGCTCTCGAAGGGCCGGCTGTCGGGATCGCTGACCCCGCCCACGAGGTTACCCGCCCCTTCGGAGACGACCCAGAAGGCCCCCCCGGACACGGCCGCCACCCCTTCGAGGTCCAGATCGACGGTGCCGTCGCCGCCGATCAGATCCTCGGGGTCGAAGTCGTCGGTGCCGGGGAGGGACTGCTTCAGCCCGTTCAGGGTCTGCCGCAGGACGCCGCCCCCGTCCACCAGGACCGTCTCTCCGACGATGCGGGCCGGACTGCCCGAGAGGTCCAGCCGGTAGATTCGGCTGTCGCCGTAGAAGCTGTCGGGAACCGCGTAGCCGGCGCTGGAGTCGACGGGGTCGAGGGCCAGACCGGAGAGCGCCGCCCACGGGATCGGCGTGCCGTCGGGCCGATCCACCGACACCACCTTCGGGTAGTCGGAGCCGCCCCGCAGCCGCTGGTAGATGGAGATGGACGAGCGGATCTTGTCGTCCCGGGCGTCCTCCTCGCTGGCCACCACGAAGATATCCCGCCCCGGAAGGGCCAGCAGTCCCTCGGGGGCGACGCCGGTGGGCAGGACCTGCACCAGCTCGGGGTCCCCGCCGGAGTCGCTGAGGCGATAGACCACCACCACGCTCGACCGCTCGGACCCGACGAAGAGGTACGGATCCGCGCCGGCGTAGTGGCCGACCTCCACCGCCTCGGGCTCGTTGCCCTTGTTCTCGGAGCGTTCCTCCGGGTAGTGGCCGAGCCGTGCCACCAGGTGCTCCATGGCGTTGCCGGGCTGGAACAGGACGGTTCCGTCCTGGTGGAAGAGGGTGAAGCCGCGGCTCCCCCCGTCGAGGTCCCCCTCGTCGGCGGTGGCCAGGGTGTCGAGGGTGATCCAGGTGACGGCGTCGGGCTCCCGCGGGACCGCCGTCAGGGTCGACGACAGCTCGATGAGACCGTTCTCCTCGGTGTCCACCTGGGTGAGGTCGACTGTGCCGGCGCTCCACTCGGCGAGCACCTGACCCGAAGGCAGGTCGACGATCACCACGTGGTTGTTCTCCTGGAGGGTCACCACCGCCTCGTTGGCGGCGTTGATGTCGACGAACTCAGGCTCGGGATCCTCCGGAAAGCGGTCGGCGATACCCACCAGGTCCACCACCCGGGTGGTCCAGTTGGCGACCTCCCCAACAAGATCGACGATCACCAGGAATCCGGCCGGAGCCTGGGGCGGGGCGCCGTCCCCCAGGTCCTCGTCCCGCTCGTTCTCGATCACCACGGCGGCGTAGCGGCCGTCGGGGCTGACGGCGATGCTGTCCGGCTGGCCGCCGAGGTCCAGGGTCCGCACCACCGTGCGGCTCACCACGTCCACGACCCGCAGCAGGCCCGAAGGGTCGACGAAGCTCTCGCTGGTATTGACCGCCACGAGGGCGTAGTCGCCGACGGTGGCCACGGAGGTGGGCTCACCGCCCACCGGCACGGTGCCGGCGGCGGCGGGGGCAGCGGGGTTCTGGATGTCGACGAAGCCGATCGCCTCGGTGGCGCCGTCGGTGTAGATCAGCAGCTCGCCGTCCTGGGCGCCGGTGACGATCTCGGCGACGGTCTCGGTGTCGGCGTCGGTGTTGGTGAAGACGGGGAAGGTGGCGATGCGGCGGAAGGGGCCGTCGGTGGGGACGTCCGCCAGAGCGGGGGCCATCGGCGCCGCCATCAGCAGGGCCACCAGCGCCGCCGAAATCGCGTTCGAGAGCGGGGTCGAGGGCGTCGGGGCGCCGGCACGGGGACTCGACGATCCAAAGGAATCGAGCATGAAATCTCCTTGAGCTCGGGGCCCACGGGGTCGAGCCTCGACCGCGGGACCCCTGGGGCGTGTGGTCTGAACGCCGAACTCTAGGGAGACGCTCCTTAACGGACGATGAGGTTTCCGGACTTTTCGGAAAAGTTCCGAGAAGATTCGCGGTCCTCAGATCCGATCGCGGTCGATGGCGCCGGCCGCCACCTGCCCGAGGAGCCCCACCAGCTGATTCAGCTCGGCAAAACGGGGATCCTGGGTGTGGCCCTTGAAATAGCGGTAGTAGATCTGCTGCACGATGACGCCGAGCTTGTAGAGCCCGAAGACGTAGTAGAACGTCAGATTCCCCAGGTCGGCGCCGGTGGCGGCGGCGTAGCGATCCGCCAGCTCCCGGCGGGTCAGGCTCCCCGGCACCATGGTGGGACCGAACGCGGCGGCCTGGAAGGGCTTCGGGTCCCCCGCTTCGACCCAGTAGGCGAGGGACACGCCCAGGTCCATCAGGGGATCCCCGAGGGTGCACATCTCCCAGTCGAGGACCGCCACGAGACGGGTCAGATCGTTGGGGTCGAGGAGCACGTTGTCGAATTTATAGTCGTTGTGGACCAGCGCCCCCAGCCCCTGGGTGATCGACGGTAAGGTGTCCACGAGCCACGCCCCCGCCTCGTCGAACGGGCGCCAGCTGTCCGTCTGGGCCTTCTGGTAGCGCTTCACCCAGCCGTGGATCTGCCGCTCGACGTAGCCTTCGGGGACGCCGAGGTCCCCGAGACCCGCGGCGTCGACGTCGAGGGTGTGCAGACGGGCTAGATTGTCGACCAGGGCTTCGCACAGACGACTCGCCACCACCGGCGGCAGCTCCAAGCCCTTCGGCAACCGGCGCCGCAGGATGATGCCGCGGCGGCGCTCCATGACGTAGAAGGGCGCCCCGAGCACCGAGTCGTCGGCGCAGTAGGCGTAGGGCTTCGGCGCCAGGGGATAGACCTTGGAAAGACCGTCGAGCACCCGGAATTCCCGGCCCATGTCGTGGGCGCCTTTCACCCGATTACCGAAGGGCGGTCGCCGGAGGACCATCTCGAGGTCGCCGCAGCGCAGCAGGTAGGTCAGGTTCGAAAAACCGCTGGGGAATTGCTCCACCACCAGCTCGCCTTCGGCGCCCGGTACGTGGGCCCGCAGGTACGGCCCCAGGGCTTCGACATCCAGCCCTTCGCCGTCGCGGGGGGCTTTGGGACGGTCCAACCATTGATCCATCGGGGTCCTCCTCGGCGGGAACCTTAGCAGCTCGATTCCCGACCGGCTCAGTCCAAGCGCCGTAGCCCACGCGCCCGCGGCGACAGCTCCAGCTGGTGTAGAAAATGCTCCCCTTCGAGCCACAGGACCCGCTGGCGGGCCACGTCGTCGATCAAAGTGCCGGCCGCCTCGATCAAGCGACCGCGGGACGACACGTCCACCGCCTCCCCCCAGGGGGACGGCGCTCCCCGGCGCCCCACGGACCAGACCCGCAGGGGGACGTCGAGGGCACGGAGGTACTCCCGCACCGCCTCCGGGGAGCGGACGCTGTCGTCCACCTGTTTCGACCCGAGGATCAGTAGGACCGCCCGCGGCCCCTGGGAGCCGGCGGCGCCGAGGCCGGCGACGGCCACCGCGTCCGCCAGCCGCTGGGGCCGGGTTCCGGCGCGCATGAAGAACTTGTCCTCACCTTCGGGCCGGTAGGAGGCGACGATGTGGGGCAGGCCGCCGTAGCCCTGGGTCAGCCGCTGGGACAGGGCGTAGCGGTCGCGGCGCCGGCCGTCCTCCAGGGTTTCGATCTCGGGCCGCGGATCCAGCAGGCGCACCGTACCGATCTCCCCGAGGCTGGCGAGGTTGCGGGCCTGGGAACGCCGGAACGCCTTGCCCAGCTCCGCCAGGGGTTCGCGGCCGGCGACGTCGCGGACGACGAAGATCTGCGCCGCCGGCGCGTCGGCGGCGGCCACGGTCAGCGCCTCGCCGTCCTTCTGCACCCAGCCCCCCATCCCCTGCGCCGAGGGCAGCTCGGCGCCGTCCTCCAGGCGCAACGGCAGCGCCGTCAGCTGGGTCACCACACGGTCCGTATAGGCACCCCCCAACAAGCGGGTGGCCCCCGCCACCAGCCCCCCTGGGAAGTCCGCCTGGGCGGCGAGCACGTGGACCTCGTCGGATCCTTTCGAGCCGTAGGACCCCGGCGGCAGGACGAAGGCGCGACCGGACCGGAGCTCCAGGGGCTGGCCGTCCAGCTCGACCCCCACCCGCTGGGGCCGCACGTTGTCGGCGGTGAACCACACCAGGCGACCGGGCCGTGAGCCGTCGCCGCGCTGCGGGCCGAGGGAAATCCGCAGCTGCGCCCGGTCGACGCCGAGGTTCAGCACCTGGCGGACCCGATGGGCCTCCTCCCCGTCCACCAGGGCCACCGCTTCGAGCACCCGGGGCCGCAGCCGGTCCCCCAGCTCGACCCTCGCCCGCCACGGCGGCTTCTCCAGGCGGGCCACCGCCTCGCCGTCGAGCCGCAGCTCCACCGCCTCGACCTGCTCGGAGACCGAAACCTCCACCATCTGTGGACCGCTGATCAGGCCGAGGAAGATCGTGAGGAATTCGAGCATCGGACTCTATTGGGTCTCCGCCGCGGGCCTGAGCGGCTCCGGTTCCGCCTCCTCCGGCCGCTGGACCAGGGCTTCGAGATCCGCCACCAGCTCCTGGTGACACAGGACCATCACCTCTTCGAAGTCCGGGAGCAGCTCCGGCGACCAGTCGAACACCGGTCGGCCGCCCTTGAAGCCCCCGAGGACCCGCTGCCGTGCCGAGTTCTCCCGCAGGAACGAAAGGAAGGTCTGGGCCTCCTGGCCCCCGTCGGGGGGCACCAGCGCCACCAGCCGGGCCCGGCCGTCGTCCAGCTGGCGGCTCCAATAGGCGACGTCGAGATCGCGGTCCGCCAGCAGGTCGATCCAAACCCTACGACGGGAGCCGAATTCCCGCGACGGCTCCTGGAGGGCCACCACCGGATGCTCCACCCCGAGGTCGTCCCGCACCAGCTCCGCCACCAACAGGTTGAGGGCGTCGTTGGGGGTGAGGGCCACCACCGCCGTATCCCGCTCGACGCCGGCGCGATCGTAGGTGTCGGACTCCCGGGCGTCCCCCACCACCGCGGTGAACCCCTGCTCCCGCAGCTTGGCCAGCTTCTTGGCCACCGAGTCCACCACCACCGCCGTCCAGCCCCGCTCGTTGAACAGCCGGGCGAGGGCTACGCTGAGGCCGTTGGCCCCCACCAGGGCCACCCGGCGGCGGGCGGGATCGTCGAGGTAGCCGAGGAGGCGGGGCAAAAGACCCGCCATGACCGTCGCCCAGGCGCAGGTCACCAGAATGACGATGTAGACCAGGCCTTCGAGGATCGCCGCGTCTTCCATGAGGCCGGCGGCCCGCAGCTGGATCGCCGCCAGGGACGCCACCGCCGCCGCCACGATGCCGCGGGGGGCCGTCAGCCCCAGCAGCAGCTTCTCCTTCCAGTCGAAGGCTCCGAAGGGCATCGACGCCAGGATGGACAGGGGACGGACCAGCAGGATCAAACCCGCCACCACCAGGAGGCCGGAGGTCCCCAGGTCGTAGATCGCCCCGAGGTCCAGCTGGCCGGAGAGCAGGACGAAGAGGACCGAGATGAACAGGACCGTGAGCTGCCCCTTGAAGGCCTTGACCGGACCCAGATCTGGTATCTCCGCGGCGGAGACCACCAGGCCCATCACCACCGACGCCAGGATCCCCGATTGGGGGGCCTGCATCTCGGACACCAGGAAGCTGCCGAAGAGCAGCGCCAGGATCACCAGGCTGCGGAGCTCTTCGCCGAGGAACCGTCGGCGAACCGCCAGCACCGCCAAGACCCCGGCGAAGCCGCCGAGGACGATCCCCGCCAGGGACAGCCCGAGGATCTCGATGGCGACGCCCCGGAAACCTAGGCCCGCACGTTCGATCCACTGCAGCACGAGGTAGGCCAGCACGGCGCCGATGGGGTCGATCATCAGCCCCTCCGACACCAGCAGGGTGCGCACCTTCTTGGGGGCCACCATGTGCCGGAGCAGGGGCGCGATCACCGTCGGACCGGTGAAGGTGACGATGGCGCCGAACAGCGCCGCCGTCGACGGCGAAGCGCCGGTGACCCAGTGGGCCACCATCCCCGCCCCGACCCAGGTGACCGCGGTGCCGACGGTCAGCAGGTTGCGCAGGGCCGGGCCGATCTGCCGCAGCTGGTGCAGGTCGAGGGACAGGCCCCCCTCGAAGAGGATCACCGCCACGCCGAGGTGGATCACCACCTCGAGTCCGCTGCCGAGGGCACCTGGGTCGAAGAGCGCGAGGCCGAAGGGCCCGGCCGCCATGCCGAGGAGGAGTAGGGGCAGGATCGCCGGAAGCTTGAATCGGTGGGCGAGCACCTGGGCACATATGCCCAGGAACACGGCGACAACCACCGCCTGGAGAATGGCGTGGGTCGCGAAGTGTGGATCGGCTGCGTGGGGTTCCATTATTTGATAGCTCCCGTCAGGGCGAGGAATCGAGGTTATCCGAGAGGTCCACCAGGTGGACCAGGGCATCTCCCTGGTGCACCAGGGGGTTGACCGTCAGGCCCATCACCAGGCCATCGAACGGGGCTTTCACCCGGTGAGCGCGGGTGGGGATCGGGCTGTCCAGGGTCCCCAGGACATCCCCTTTCTCGACGGTGTCACCGAGCTCGACGTCGGGGACGAAGACTCCACTGCGGCTTGCCCGCATCCACTTCGCCGACGTCCCCAACTTGGACGGCTGGGGGGGCGGGACCTCCGCAGACTCCCACATATCCAGTGCCGCGAGCACTCTCAAAACGCCGTTCACCCCGGCGTCGATGGCGAAACGGTCGAAGCGCTGGGGCTCTCCGGCCTCGTAGACCAGGAGCCGGGCGCCGAAGTCCTTGGCCACGGCCCGCAGGGAGCCGCGGATCGGCTTGGCGGCGTAGATCAGGGGGGCGCCGAAGGCGTCCGCCAGGCGCCGGCATTCGGGGTCGCTCAGGTCGGTCCGCACGTGGGGAAGATTGGTGCGCCGGGAGCCGGCGGTGTGCAGATCGAGGCCGACGTCGCACCGCTTCACCACCTCCTCCACGAAGAGGCGGGCGAGCCGCGACGCCAGGGAGCCGCGGCGGGAACCGGGGAAGCTGCGGTTCAGATCCCTGCGGTCCGGCAGGTAGCGGCTGCGATTCACCAGACCGAAGACGTTGACCACCGGCACCGCCAGGACCGAGCCGCAGAGGTGTTCGGGGTCGAGGCGGAGGAGCACATCCTTGATGATCCGCAGGCCGTTCAGCTCGTCGCCGTGGATGGCGGCGTCGAGCCACAGGCACGGACCCGGCCGCCGGCCGTGCAAGGCCATGACGGAAAGGGAAAGGGGACCGCCTGTGAAGAGCCGGGCCACCGGCAGATTCACCACCTCCTTGTGGCCCGCGGGGATCTCGACGGAGCCGATCTTCAAGGGGGGGCGGGGGGGCCCGGAGGTCGGCTGGGCCTGGGTCTCGGGCATCTCGGGGTTATCAGGCATTCAGACGGTCCCGGATCTTGCCCCGGCGGGCGTGGTGTTGGACGAAGTCGATGATGCGACCGGCGACGTCGCGGTCGGAGGCCGATTCGATCCCCTCCAAACCGGGGGAGGAGTTGACCTCGACCACGAGGGGCCCCCCGTGGGAACGGATGATGTCGACGCCGGCGATGTTGAGCCCCAGCACCTTGGCGGATCTCTGCGCCAGGCTGCGCTCCTGCGCCGTCAGCTGGACCCGGTGGGCGGTGCCCCCGCGGTGCAGATTCGAGCGGAAATCCCCCGCGGGTCCCTGCCGCCGCATCGCCGCGATGACCCGTCCGCCGACCACGAAGGCCCGGAGGTCCGCCCCCTCGGCTTCTTCGATGAACTCCTGGACGAGGATATCCGCATCCAGCTGGCGGAAGGCGGAGACCACCGACTCGGCGGCCTGGCCGGACTCCGCCAGCACCACGCCGTTGCCCTGGGTGCCCTCCAGGAGCTTGACCACCAGCGGCGCGCCCCCTACGTCTTCGATCAGCCTCGGAACGTCCTTGGGGGAGTGGGCGAAGCCGGTGACCGGAAGCCCAAGGCCGGCGCCGGCCAGCAGCTGCATCGCCCGCAGCTTGTCCCGGGAGCGGACGACCGCCTCACTATCGTTGGCGGAGTAGACCCCCTGCATTTCGAACTGACGGACCACGGCTGCCCCGTAGTAGGTGTGGGAGGCGCCGATGCGCGGGATCACGGCGTCGAAGTCGAGCTCCCGCCCCCCATAAAGGACCCGCGGCCGATGGGAGGTGATGTTCAGGTAGCACCGCAGGTAGTCGACCACCGAAACCTGGTGACCGCGATCCTCCGCCGCCTGGCAGAGGCGCCGGGTCGAATAGAGCTCCCGATTGCGGGACAGGATCCCGATCCTCAAGGTAAGGCCGCCCCCGCGGTGCACGCCGTGGCACCCGCCGAACCCCCGCCGGAAAACGAACGCTCCAGAACGGTCAGGGCGACGGATCCTGAGATGGGCGGAGACTGTAGCCGAGCCACAGATAGGCGTCACCGCCGGCCACCGGCATGGAGTAATCGTGCCCGCGGCCGTCCGAACCTCTCACCTGCTGCACCAGCCCCTCGGCCCCCAGGACCCAGGATGCCTCGGGGCCCGCCTGGCCGGTGGCCAACAGCTTGCGGTCGCTGGACACCAGGACCCCGCCATCGGTATCGAGGACGTGGACAAAATCGACCCCCGGAAGCTCCAGGAGCTCCAGAACCGCCGCGTCCACCTCCTGCCACCGCTCCTCCGCCGCCAGCGTGTCGATGCCGACGGCGAAGGCCCGGGTGACCCCGGCCCCCTCCGCCGCGGTGGCGGCGTTCAGCTTGGCTTCGAGGTCGCCGCGGATCTTCAGGTGCTCGGCGGCCGACGTTTCGATCTCCTCCCCGTATCGCTTGCCGAGACGGTACTCCTGCAGGTGCCAGACGCCGTAGCAGGACGCTAGCAGTACCGTCACGATCAAAGCCTCCCAAAGGCCCCGCCGGGCGCCTCGGCGGGGTGGCGTGTCCATAGTCATCGGATCCCCTTGCTGGTCTTCGTCAGTTCGAGCCCGGATTATAGCGGTCCCGGGGGGTGGACGCAGTTTCGGACCCACTATGCCGCAATGCGGCAGATATGCTAGCTTGGTGGTTCGTCGACCTGGAGGACTCCCGGATGCCCGTCATCGAGATCGC
>JBCDIS010000121.1:0-20708 GCA_038748685.1 Acidobacteriota bacterium
CCTACATCCTCGATCCCTTCCTGGTGGCGGGTGACAATGGGGATGATCTTCCCTACAGCCATACCCACTTCTGGGAATCCTGGACCCTCGCCCGGACCCTCGTGGACCTGGGGTACCGGGTCGACGTCGTATCGTGGACGAACCAGGCCTTCGTCCCCACCGAGCCCTACGACCTGGTGATCGACGTTCGCAGCAGCCTGGAACGCTGGGACGGCGTGCTGCCGCCGGAGACCCTGCGGGTTCTGCACATCGATACGGGGCACCACACCTTCCACAATCCGGCCCAGGTGGCCCGTCTGGAGGCCCTGGCCCGGCGCCGGAGGGTGCAGGTCCGGCCGCAGAAGATGCTGCCCAAAAACCTGGCGATGGAGACCGCCCACTGCGCCACGGTCCTGGGCAACCGTTTCACCCAGGGCACCTACGCCTTCGCCCGCAAGCCCCTCCTGCATATCCCGATCTCGGTGCCCTTCACCTACCCTTGGCCCGACGGCAAGGACTTCGAAGCGGCCCGCCGGAGGTTCCTGTGGTTCGGCAGCGGCGGCCTCGTCCACAAGGGGCTCGATCTGGTGCTCGAAGCGTTCGCCGGGATGCCGGAGATGCACCTGACGGTCTGCGGCCCGATCCGGGCGGAGCGGGACTTCGAGCGGGTCTACTTCCAAGAGCTCTACCGTACCCCCAACATCCGCACCCACGGCTGGATCGACGTCGACTCCGAGGCGTTCCGTCGCCTCGGCCGGGAGACCCTCGGCCTCGTTTACCCGTCTTGTTCGGAGGGCGGGGGCAGCAGCGTGCTGACCTGCATGCACGGGTCGATCGTTCCCATGGTGACCTTCGAAACCAGCGTCGACATCGACCCGTCGTACGGCGTCCTGCTGCGGGACGCCCGCATCGAGACCCTACGGGACGGAGTTCGGGCGCTGGCGGAGCGGCCGGCGACGGAGCTGGAGGGGATGGCGCGGGCCGGCTGGGAGCACGCCCGGCGTCACCACACCAAGGAGACCTTCGCCGCCGGCGCCCGGGACGTGATGGAACGGCTGGTGGACGGCCGCTGGAGGGACGTTCCCCCGCCCCAAAGCCTCGACGAGGTCTGGCCCGGCGGCGTTCCGGACCCGGAGGCTCGATGAGCGGCGCCGACCTCCTGGTGCTCTCCCCCCACCTCGACGACGCTGCCCTCTCCTGCGGCGGGCTGATCCACGCCCGAGTCCGCTCCGGGGCCCAGGTGAGGGTGGCGACCCCCTTCGCCGGCGACCTCCCCGAGGGGCTAGGAGAGTTTGCCAAGGCAACACTTGAGCGCATGGGCTTGCAGCCCGAGGACGCGTCGGCGAGGCGACGGAAGGAAGACGAGGTCGCCTGTAGGATCCTCGGTGTCGAGCTGGACCACGGCGACTTTACCGACGCCGTGGCGCGGCGGGGAGCCGACGGCGCAGTGCTCTACGGCGGTCCAGAGGCCCTACTCCAGGAACCGTCGGAGGACGACGCGCCCCTCGTCGGTGAGCTCGCCGACTGGTTTCGGGGCCTCGGGCACTTCGAGCAGGTCCTCGCCCCCCTCGGCGTCGGGGGTCACGTCGATCACCGCCTGGTGCGGCGGGCCGCCGAGGAGGCGTTCCCCGAGGGGCTGCGGTACTACGAAGACTTCCCCTACGTCATCCGCAAACAGGGGCCTGGTCTCGACGCCGTCTTGGGGGACCGCCGGGGCTGGCGGTCCGAGGTCGTGAAGCTCGGCGCAGCGGATCTCAAAGCCAAGGTCCGCGCTATCCGGGCCTACCGTTCCCAGGTGTCGCCGCTGTTCGGGCTAGGGCCCATACCTGGACGGTTCCGGGTAAAGGGGAAGGTTCGCCGCTACGCCGAGGAGCGGGGCGGCGAGCGGATCTGGGCTCGGGCCGTATCGGGTCGGTAGGGGCGTCAGGTGGGCAGCAGACCCGGGTCCTCGAAGCCCGCCGGCTTGTGCTGGCCGTCGCAGAAGGGTTTGTTCTTGGACGCGCCGCAGCGGCAGAGGGCGCCGCTGCCGGTCTCCATGCAGATCTCCCCTTCGGCGTTCGCCAGTCGGTAGGGGCCATCCAGGAGGATCGGACCGTCGGCCAAGATCCGCACCTTGAGGGTGGTGGCGCCGGCTTTGGCGTCCTTGGTCTTGGCGGTGCCCACGGCGCCCACGTCCTGGAACTCCGCTTTGGAGTGCTGGCCGTCGCAGTAGGGCTTGCTGTGGGAAGCGCCGCAGCGGCAGAGGGCGGCGCGGGTTTCCCGGGTCACGTTTCCGGCGGCGTCGGTGATTTCGAGGTCCCCCGCGAGGTAGACGGGGCCGTCGGCCTCCAGCCGGACGGTGTTCTCCGCCGGCGCCGCCTCGGTTCCGCCGCCGTCCTTACGCTCGTAGGTCAGGGCGCCGGTCGGGCAGTTCCGTACCACCCCGGCGACGGTATCGGCCTCGGCGGCGTCGACCTGCACCCAGGGCCTGTTCTTTGGATTGAAGGCTTCGGCATTGCCCCGCACGCACTCGCCGGCGTGGATGCAGCGCCGGGCGTCGTAGTGGATCTTTAGCTGTTCGCCTTCGTAGCTATGGATCTTGCTCATGACGTCTCCCGGGCAAAGAGTCTTAGGTCGGCGGCCTGAATCGGCGCGGTTCTACGGCACGGTATCGGTGACTGGTTTCGCGCCGGCCCGCGGCCTGGATGACCTAGGGCCGGTTCAATCCCCCAGGAATCGGCGGAGCTCCGGCAGGACCGGATCCCCCGTCGAGGCGCCGATGTGGACCATGAACGCCTCGTGCTCCTTGTGGTACTCGTGGCTCGACAGCTTCCAGTAGAGGATGCCGCGCAGGAATGGCGTGTTCAGATCCCGGTGGGCTTCGTAGAGCGCGCGGACGGCGAGGGCCCGCTCTTCGAGGCGGTCGGGTTGCTCCTCCCAGACGACCAAGCGTTCCTCGGCGGGGCTGTCGCTGCCGTCGGAGTTCCGGGTCGGCCCCTGGATCAGGGAAAAGCCAGTGTGGGCCCAGGGTTCGAGGGTGGATTCGGCGCGGAAGGTGTAGCCCATCTCGGTGAAGATCACCGGCAGGTCCAGGCCCCGCAGCTCCCGGAAGCCCTGGATTTTGCTCAGGACGCCCCCCCAGCCTTCCCGCAGAAGGGGGTAGAGACGGTCTTCAAAGCCGTCGCCGCCTTCTACCAAGCGGTTCCTCAGCTTGAAGTAGGCGTTGATGCCCATCACGTCGAGGGCGTCCCAGAACCCCACCAGGTGGTATTGGTCGAAGTTGGCGGCGTAGCCGATCTTGCCGCCGTAGACCTTCCGGACCTTGGCGATCAGCTCCAGCCAGTGTTCCTGGAGGCGGGCCCGGCGGGCGTTGATGGCGTCGACGCCCTCCCTCTCGCCGCCGGCCACGGTTTCCGCCCAACCCCGTTCGATGGCGATGCGGGCGTCGAGGTAGCCCTCCACCGAGTCGAAGTCCCCCTGCTCCCCCCGCAGCAGCTCGTGCTCGTCGACGAGGTCTCGGTGGGCGAGCACCTCCCGCCGTCTCTGCTGCTGCTTCTCTTCGTTGAGGAAGTACTCCTCCAGGGCGGGTAGACGCTGTGCCGGTAGGGTGGAGGCGAGGGCGTTCATCTCGCTGCCGAGCATCAGCACGTCCACCCCCTCCCGCTCAGCGACCTCCGCCCATCGCACCACGAAGCGTCCGTACTTCTCGAACCAGGAGTCGAGGAGGGCGTCGGTCTTGGGCAGGATCATTCCGTGCCACAGGAAGGCGTTGCGCTCGGCCTCGGAATCGAGGGCGACCCGGGCGACGAAGACGACGTTCAGGCCGTTGCGCTTGGCCCCCCGGATCTCCTCCACCACCCACGGCACCTCTTCCCAGCGAAGGTCGTCGCTGTCCCACTCCCCGTGGCGGGCGTAGTCAGTCACCTGGACTGAGTTCATCCCTTCCCGTTTCAGAGCGTCGAACCACGCCTGGGGCTCCGCTTCGTTGACCTGGATACCCCCCAGGTAGAAGGGGGGCGGCTCGGAGCGCGGAACCGGCGCCCCGGTGGAGGCGCCTTCGGCGGGGGCGGGCGCGGACGTCTCACCCCCCGAAGGACCCGGGTCGGTGGAATGGCAGCCGCCGAAGGTGAGGATCAGAGGGGTCAGGGCCATGGTGAAGAGGCGTCTGGGGCTCATGGATCTCGGGTGGGGGTCGGTGGTTCGTGTCGCCGAAAGTGTCTCATAGGCGCCGGGGAGGTTTGAGGGTGGGCCCCACAGCCGCGGGTCGGGGACCCATCAGGCCATTTTGAGCAACAGAATCCCCGCGACCACCGACGCGATGCCTCCGATCTTCCTGGGCGTCGAGGGCTCCCGGAGTAGGAAGATCCCGAGGCCGGCTCCGATGACAACCGCCAGCTCCCTCGCCGCGACGACATAGCTCACCTGCGCCATCTGCATGGCGAAGAGAACGATCAGGTAGTTCGCCATCGAGCCGGGGCCGATCAGCAAAGAATACGTCTTCTTGTGCTCCCAGGCTCGACGAAGGGCGCTCCGATGCACCAGGCATACAAAGGGGGCCAGGAGCAGGGTGGTGGTGATCAAGAATCCCCAAAGGTAAAAAAACGGATGGCAGATCCCCACCGCGAGCTTCGCCAAGATCGAGTAGGACGTGATGGACAGGCCCACGAGGAGCGCCAGGCCCATGGCCCGCGGCTGGCCCGCGTCGCGAAGCCCTATGAAGACGACCCCCAGGACGATCAAGGCGATCCCCAGTCCACCGGCAAGGGAGAGGGTTTCGTCGAGGAAGAGCAGCGCGACGATCGCCGTTCCAGCGACTCCGCTACCCCTGGCTATGGGATAGACCACCGAGATCTCGCCGTCCCTGTAGGACCTCGCCAAGAGAAGAAAGTACGCGGTATGCACCAGGCCGGAGAGCAGCAGGAGCCACGCGACCTCCCGAAGCGCCCTCTGCTCGGGCGTCAGAACGAGCACCAAGGGCGCGAAGGCGACGCTGGCCATCACCAATCCGATCCAGATGACCGCGAAGTCGCCCGAAGCCTTCTTGGCTGCGAAGTTCCAAAGGGCGTGGATAACCGCCGCGAGGGTCACCAACAGGAAGGCGGTGGTCGCCACGGTGGGGTTTCCCTCAGAGGGTTACGACTTGTGACGTGATCCGATCTTCCCGGAGGGTGAGGATGCGGTACCCGAAGCACGTCGGGTCGACGGCGACGGGGTCCTCCTCCCGGGCGATCTGGAAGCAGCCAGCCGGGGTCACACTCTGTTCGATCGAGCCCAGGGTTCGGTCATCCGCCAGGTGATAGTGGCCACAGAAGACGTTCGCCCTCCGCCCTAGCCTTTGCAGCAGACCGGCAACCTTCTCCCGTCCCTCGAGGGGGTACTTGCGGTCGACCACGGCGTCGACGGCAAGGATCGGGTGATGCACGAAGAGCACCAAGCTCCTGGAGGTCTCGAGCTGTTGCTCGAGCCAGCCAAGCTGCGGATCGGAGATCGCGCCCGACGAAGAATCAAGGAAGAGGTAGCGGAAGTGGTCGTCGTCGTAGCCGTAGTAGAGCTCGTCCGGATTCGGCTGCTCCGGGGGACGGAAGGACCTGCCGACCTCCCCGCATCGATCATGGTTGCCGAGCACCAGGTCGAGCTCGAAGCGCCGGAGGGATTCGAAGAACCAGTCGTGGGCTGAGCTCTCGCCGATGTCGCCCCCGAAGATGATCTTCTCGATGCCCCGCGCCTCGACGTCCCGCAGCAGGATCCGCCAGTTTCTCCTGGCGTCGACGCCGTGGCGCCGGGTGTCGTCCTCGTCGAGATGGATGTCCGTCAGATGGGCGAGTCTCTTGATCATGCAGGCTCCGCGTGCCGCCGTCACCGGGACTCGTCATTGTTCCACGATCTCGAGCTGCCCCGGCGATCTGCTGGGCGTCGTGCCTCGCCCGGCGTCACCGCAGGTCGGCGACGCCCCAGAGCTTGGTGTACTTCTCGCAGTGGATCAGGATTGAGCGGTACTTCGAGAGGTCCGTGCCGGCGGGTATGGGGTAGCGCTGGGCCCCCTGGTGGCTGTCCAACTGGGCGATCTTGAGCGAGCCCTTGGTGGCGTTGCGGTTGCCGAGCTGGTTGGCCTGGGTGGGGGACAAGAAGATCTTGAGATCCGGCGCCTTCTTGGTTCGGAACTTCCCGTCGAGGACCACGAAGAGCTGACCGCCGTCGTCCACGATGCTCCACGTGCCGGCGATGTCGAATCCCTTCTTGGTCCAAGTGCCGCTCTGGCCCTGGCCCCAGACGGCGGGGGCCGCCAGCAGCGTCGCCAGCAGAAGGCCGGCGACGACGTGGATCCTGGAGGAGCGAATTCGGCTTTGGCGGGTCATATCAGGGCTCCTGGGCGTTGTTGCCGGTCAGGTCGGTGAGGATCGAGCGTATCCGGTCGTTGGATCGGCCGCCGGCCGCGGTCGGCGAGCCGTCGAGGGAGCTGATGTCGGACTGGGTGAGGTCGAGCCTCGGGGCGAACGCTTCTTCGTGGAGCTCCTTGGCCAGCCGGCGGGCGAGGCCGTCGGCATCTTCGCCGGCCCGCGGATCGACGGTCCCGCAGGCGAATCGGGCACCGCGGGGACCCGTCAGGCAGGCGCGGCCTCCGGCTTCGGAGCCTTCAACCGAGAGTACGAAGGCGCTGCCGTCGACGGATTGGAACCTCGGGGACGCCGCCAGCAGGCGGCCCACCTTGCGGGGCCAGGGACCGCCTTCGGTCTCCACCTTCACCGGCAGGGCAGCGCCGAGCCTGCGGACGATGCCGGGGTCCATCTGCATTGCCTGGTCGAAGAGCTCCAGGGCGCGGCCCCGCCGCCCCAGGTCGAGGGCCGCCTCGGCGCCGCGGACCACGAGGCGGGCCCGTAGCTGCACCTCGGCCCCCGGCAGCGCCGCCAGACCCAGGTCCGCCAGCTCCAGGGTCCGGGCGTCGTCCCCCGCCAGCCAGGCGGCTTCCGTCTCGTAGACCAAGAAATAGCCCTCGGCTCCCTCCAGATCCTCCCGGGTCCGCGCCCGCTCCAGGGCGGAGCGCACCAGCCCGGCCCCCAGGAGCTCCACCAGCTCGGGCTTGAGCCATTCCGAAAGCTCCACGGAGCCCGCCAGGTACGGCCGAAGGGTGGCGAGGAGGATGCGCTCGTCCGCCAGCATCGACGCCGCCCGGCGTCCGGAGGCCCAGGCGCCGAGGCGGTGACCCAGCTCCCGGAGGCGGACGGCGGGGGCGTCCCGCCAGCGGGACCACGACGCCTCCTCCGCCGCCCGCTCGGCGGCGGCGCGCCGAGCAAGGCGGTCGATGACCGCGGAGGCGGCCTCCAGCTGCTCGCTCTCGGAACTGGTGAACCCGGTGCGGTCGGGGCGCTCCATGGCCCGCTGGGTGATGCGGGCCGCCTCCTCCGCGTGTCCGGCGATCACCAGGAATACCGCCGAGGCCATCTCCGTTTCGGCGCGGTTCTGCTCGTCCATGAAGGCCGGCTGACGGTTGCGCCAGGCCAGCATCTCCCGCACCGCGTCCAAGGCCTCGGAGGTTCGGCCCTGGGTGAGGTAGAGCTGCATCAGGTCGAGCCAGGGGTTCGACACCGTGCCGAAGACGAACAGGCCGGTGGCCTCCTGGATCAGCTGCTCCGCCTCGTCCATCCGCAGCAGGCCGAGGCTCGCCTCGGCGGCGTTGGTGAAGGGGGTGGGGCCCGGAAATTCGTGCTCGCGGTCGAAATCCACCGCCGCCTTGCACGCTTCGTAGCCCCGCTGACGGCTCTGCTGCTCCGCCTCGATGGCGCAGAGGGCCGTCAACGCTTGAGCTTTCTGGTCGAGGTCCCCTTCGAGGGCCAGGGCCTCGACGACGGCGGCTTTCGCTTCGTCGTAGCGCCGCAGCCGCATCAGGGGCCAGCCCCGGTCCGCCGGCAGGGGGGGCTCGTAGAGCTGGTCCCGCTCCAGCAGCAGGCGGACCTTGTCTTCGTGGCGTCCCATCTCGCCGTTGACCATGGCGGATTCGAGGAGGGACATGGCGTGCCATCGCCAGGGGGCTCCGTCCGACGGCGTCGGACCCCAGCGCGCCTCGATCAGCTCCCGGCTGCGCTGCAGGTGGAACAGGGCCCGGGGGAGGTTGCCCTCGGCGCGGTGCTGCACCATGCCCATGAGGCAGTGGCCGGCGACGGATTCCGGATCCCGGTCGAGGATCTGCTCGGTGAGCTCCCGGGCCCGGATGTTCTGCATCCGGCGCAGAGCGTGGAACGCGGCCATGGCCCACAGATCCTCGTCGAACTTCTCGCTCGGCAGGTCGGCGAGGTCGCCGGTTTCGAGGTGCTGGATCAGCGCCGGATCGAGGTCCGCGTCGTCGAAGGGCGAGCGGGTCTGCCCCTCGGCCGCCGGCGGGATCGCAAAACCCAGGCAGAGCAGCAGCGTGAAAACGACCGGGGGGCTGGCTGGCCGTCGACCCATCTCATCCTCCCCAGTGCCCGGTCCCGCGGGGGGAGGTGCCGCGGGAAGGGGTCCCGCGGGAGAGGGTGGCGCGGGACAGGCCCTCGATGGCGGAGGCCAGGGCGTCCCCCAGGACCTCATCGAGGTCCGAGAGCCCAGGCGCCAGCTCCACCCGGTGCCCCAACACCCTCGGCACCAGGGCCTGGATGTCGTCCGCCGAAACATAGTCCCGCCCCCGCAGGGCGGCGAGGGCCTGGAGCGCCGGCAGCATCAGCACCAGGCTGCGGGTGGAGCAGCCCTGCATCACCCTGGGGTCGTCGCGGACGATCTGGGCCAGATCCACCAGGCACTCCTTGACCCGGCGGTCGATCACCACGTGTTCGTCCACCGCCCGGCGGGCGCGGATCACTTCCTCCCGGCCCACCTTCGGCAGATCCGTCCGTTCGACGTCCCGGCGCTCCCGGTAGGTGTCGAGGACCGCCAGCTCGGAGTCCCGATCGATGTGGTCCATGCGGATCTTGAAGAGGAAACGGTCCAGCTGCGCCACGGGCAACGGGTAGGTGCCCGCCAGGTCGAGGGGGTTTTGGGTGGCGATGACGAAGAAGAGGTCGTCGAGGGGGTAGGTGACGTTGTCGACGGTGACCTGCTTCTCGGCCATGGCCTCCAGCAGGGAGGACTGGACCTTCGGGGAGGTGCGGTTGATCTCGTCGGCGAGGACGACGTGGGCGAAGACGGGGCCGTGGCGAAAATGGAATCCGTGGCTCTGCGCGTCGAAGACGGAGACGCCGGTGACGTCGGAGGGCAGGAGGTCGGGGGTGAACTGGACCCGCCGGAACGGCACGATGCCGCCGGTCTCCGTCTCCGGCCGGCCGTCGACGATGGACGGTCCGAGGCTCTTGGCGAGGGTGGTCTTGCCGGAGCCCGGGAAGTCCTCCAGCAGGACGTGGCCGTCCGCCAGCAGCGCCACCAGCACCAGGTCCACCACGTCGTCCCGGCCCAGCACCTGGGCCCGCATACGGGCCTGGAGACGACCGAGAACGTCCATCGCGAGGTCCAGGGGTGACGGGGTCTGGGGATCGGCGACAGAGGGCTGCGCGTCGGTGCCCGCGTGTGGGGCGGGCTCGTCGTCCTCGGCGCGGGTCGAGACGGGGTACGGCGCGGCGCCGGTGCCGTGGTTCGGACCGCCGTCACCCCTCGGCGCCGAGCCTTCGGACGCCGATGGGATCAGGGGCATCTTCTCGGTCGCGATCTGATCCTCCTCCGGGCCGTCGTTCGGCTCGGCGACGGGGGGCGGCTGGGTCGGGGCGTTCGGTTCATGCATCGATATCGTCCTCGGGTCCGCGGCGCGCGGTCCCCTGTACCAAATACGAGAGGCGGTGCGGGCTCATCGTACCCGCACCCACGAAAACGGGTCCAAGACGCCGAGGATTCGGCGCCACAGTGGAACATGACCGCGCAGCTCCGCCGGAATCCGCGACACCAGGTCCCGCAGGGGACCGGCGGCGGGTCGCTGGCCTGAGCCGAGGGCCCAGCCGAGGTGGGCCCGGGTGAGTCGATCGAAGGAGGGGGTGAAGCTCCCCAGCCGACGGGCGAAGCTCTCCCGGCTCTCGCCGAAGCTCCGCCGCAGCCCGACGTCCGCCAGCCGGTCGAGGGCGGCGCGGTAGCCCACCCTCGGTACGGACGACGGCCGGGCCAGCCAGGGGATTGCGAAGCGGTACACCTTGACCGAGTAGGCGGCGGCCAGCACCACCGCCAGCAGAGCCAGGACGCGGCGGAGGATCGCCCCCCAGTCCACCGCCTGCCGCAGCTGGTCTTCGAAGCCCTGCTCGTCCTGCTGCTGGCGCATCATCTCGCCGAGCATCTGCTGGAGTCGCTGATCGGCGCCGGCCATGGGCTCGTCGAGGGAGGTGGCGGGGGAGGGATCCACCACCACCCAGCCGACGTCCTCGAGGTAGACCTCGGGCCAGGCGTGGGCGTTGCCGCCGCGGATCAGGATCGTCGAGCCGCCCCCCCGGTCGCTTTCCGACACCGCGTACCCCGCCGCCACCCGGGCCGGCAGCCCCAAACCCCGGAAGAGGTAGACGGCGGCGTGGGCGAAGTGGACGCAGTAGCCCGTCAGGTCGCCGAAGAGGAACGACGCCGCCGGATCGTCCTGGTCGGCGTGGCGGCTCTTGCGGCTGTAGATGCCGTGGCGGTCGAGGTGGTCCTTGATCGCCAGCGCCCTGGCGAGGGGGTCGTCGGCGAACTCGGGCCGCAGGTACGACAGGAGCTCCTCCGCGAGGGCCCGGTAGCGCGGGTCCGCGGGCATCTCCGTGTAGTGGCTCCACTGGTCGTCGGTCCAGCCCGGATCGCCGGCCCGGCGCCCCAGGAGATCGTCGTAGGGCCGGATCTGGACGTGGCTGCGGACGGTGAAGGCGCGCTGGAAGCGCATCGGGTTGGGGTTCTGGGCCGGGGCGAAGCGCGCCGGCGAATCGAGGGCGAAGGGGCGGACGTGGTCCACCATCAGGCCCACCGTGGTGGCCAGGGCCTTGCGCTCCCGGGAGGTGGGGGGCGCCCCGCTCACGTCGAGGGGCTGGAACGGGAAGCGGTGGAGGATGTCCCCGTCGACGCCGTCGCGGGTCGACTGCACCAGCCGCCGGCCGTTGTACTGGGAGAACGCCGACTGGCGGAAGTAGTAGACGCCGCTGGGGGGAGAGTAGTCGTCGTGGAGGAGCACCACCGCCAGCGGCGCCTGCTCGCCGGAATCGCCGTAGTCGTCCTTCCATTCGAGGTCCCCGAGCTCGTTGCTGTCGCCGCCCTCGGAGGGACGGCCGCCGGACTGGCCTTCGCCGCCCTCGCCGTCCTCCGGCTCCCCGGTCAGCCCGAGGTCCCCGGCGGGGTCCGGCTTGGGGAGGCCTTCGAGGCGCACCACCAGCAGCAGGGCGAGGGCCACCACCGCCAGGGCAGCAAAGTGCAGGGGGAGACGGCGGGTCCGCCCCTCCCGCACCAGGAGGGCCGCCAGGAGGAACGCCCCGAGGCCGCCGATGGCGAGGAAGACGACGGCGGGGTCGAGTCCGCGGGACCACGCCCAGTCCCCCACCGCCAGTGGACGGTGAACCATGCCGTCGCGGTGGGCGGCGAAGCCCGCCGCGGCGGCCCCCGCCACCGCCACCATCTCCAGCACCGCCAGGGTGTCCCGGCGGGCCGCCAGCAGCCGCAGGGCGAAGACCGCGGGGCCCGCGAGAACCAGCCACAGGGCCGCCTCCGACAGGTGGAGGGCCGTCACCGGGCCCAGCAGATCGGCGATCCAGGCGGTCCGGACCGGCAGCCTCGCCGCCCAGGCTCCGGCCGCCAGCGTCGCCGCGGCGAGCACCAGGGCCGACGCCAACCGTGCGGGGGACCGGGCGACCCGATCCGCCAGGAGTGCACCGAGGACGGCGCCGAGGGCCGCCGCCGCGACGCCGGTGGCGACGGTCAGGGACCAGCAAAGGACCACCGCCGCCGACGCCAGGACTCCGGCCCGCAGCAGGCCGACGACCCGCCTGCGTCTCCGCTGCCGAACCTCGGCGTCTCGGTTGGGGGATGCCGGCGCCCGCCTCATACGGCAGCCCTCGCCGGCCCGCCCCAGGTGGAGGTCAGGCGCCCGTGGCTACGGCCGCTCGAACGGTCCACCACCAGGGCCGGGCAGCGGGCGCTTTGGAATCGGTCGAGCACGTGCTGGAGCTCCTCCGAGGTGGTTGTGGACGGTTGTGCGGGGTTGTCGAAAAGCAGGCGATGCCAGAGGGGTCGATCGACGTGGGGAAGGACGCCGTCGGTGCCCAAGACAAAGGATACCGTGCGTCCGCCGGAGCGGCCGGCGGCCAGGGCGTCGTCGATCCACGGCCCGCCGTTGGCGGGGGCGAAGACCACGCAGTGGCTTTCACCCGCCAGCTCGGGGCGGCGCAGGAAGGCCTCCAGGCCGTCGGTGACGCCGGCGTCGGCGCCGCGCTCAAAGGAGCCGGAGGCGGCGATGGCGTCGAGGGCGGCGGGCAGGGCTTCGGTGGGTTCGGCGGTGCCGTCGGCCCCGAAGACCCAGCGGGTTCCGAGGAGGCCCTTCTCGAGGGCGACCCGGGCGGCGGCGGCGGCGGCCTCGTCGGCCTCGCCGGTGAGCAGGTAGGCGATGGTGCGCTGGGCCCGTTCCACGCTGCGCTCCGGGGTGCGGACGTTGAGCTGGCGGGTGCGGGCGTAGGTCTTCCAGAGAATGTGCCGGGGGGAGTCGCCGGGGACGTAGGGCCGAATCTCCATCCGATCCCCCTCGGGGCGACCGGAGGGGTGGGGAATTCCCTCGGAGGCCGCCATGGACTGGACCACCGGCATCGACGCCAGCTGACCGATTTGCGGCAGCACCTTCAGTTCCCCCTCCGTGTCGTGATGGAACGACACCCGGGACAGACCGAAGGCTCCTTGCACGGTGATCCGGCGACGGATCCCTTGGACCCTGCAGCGCCGGTGGGCCAACGCCTCCTCCCGCAGGTGGCCGCCCCGCAGGGCGCCGTGGGCGTCGACCCCCTCGGGGGAAATCCACCGCCAGTCGATCTTCACCAGCGGCACCTTGGCCAGCGCCGGCACCTCGAAACCCGTCGGCATCGCGGTCCCGGCTTCGAGGGCGGGGGTCTCCGGGATGTCGGCGGACGCTAGGCGGCGTTTCAGGACGATGGCGGAGCCGCCGATCACCAGCTGGCTCAAGCCCCAGAGGACGAGGCCGGCGATGCCGAAGACGAAGACCACCAGATCCATGGCGCCGAGCCCCCAGCGGCCGAGGGCCAGGGCGCAGGCCGCCGCCACCGCCGTCCCCCTCCAGGTGGTGGGGACGAGGTCGGCGGCGCGGAGGTATAGGCGTGCTGCGGTTCGAAGGAGTCGATGCATGCTTGGGGGGACTGGGGTCTCAGGTCGGCGGATGGAAGGCCTACGGAAGAGGGTACGACCGACGGGCCCCGGAAGTTCGGGTCGGCCGTTGATCCTTTGTTCGTTCGGGAACGACGCTCGGATCCGACCTGCAACGGAAAGCCCATCGTAAATCCGACCCCTACGGATCACGAAGCGTGCGGTCCGTCCCCGTTCCCTCGACGGCTCGGGCCGGCCTCGATAAAGTGACAGAGACGATGAGAATTTCCGCGTCGCCCCCCCGACCGCGCCCCGTCGCCCATAGCCGCCGTCCCCCGGCCGCGGCCCTGGCCCTTCTCGCCCTCCTCGCGGTGTCCTGCGGAGGGACGGTCGCCGATCCGCCGGCCCCCGGTTCCACCGCCTCCTCGACCCACCCCCCGGCCACGGCCGCCGACGGGGCCCCGGGTTGGGGGACGGGCCCCGGAAGCGCCCCCGAGGCCCGACGGGGCGAGCTGAAAACCCGGACCGTGCTGAGCGGCGAGCTGGTGGCGGAGGACGCCGTCGCCCTGGTCACCCCCAACGCCAACATCTGGCCGGCCCAGATCCGCTGGCTGGTGGAGGACGGCACCGAAGTGGCAGAGGGTGACGTGGTGGTGGAGTTCGACAACAGCCAGCTGGCCAGCGGCCTCGCCAATCTTGACACCCAGCTGGTGGAGGCTGGCAACCGCCTCCTCAGCCTGAAGACGCAGGTGGACGTCGACCGCGCCACCGCCGCCCTGGAGTTGGAGGAGAAACGCGCCGCCTTCGAGAAGGCCGAGCTCGACGCGGATATTCCGGCGGAGATCGTTTCGGAGCAGGACTTCCGCCGCCGCCGGCTGGACCTCGAGAAGGCGCGGCTGGAGATGGAAGCGGCGGAGCGGGACATGGAGATTCGCCGCGGGGCGTCCGACGCGGAGTTGGGGGTGCAGCAGATCGAGGTCGACAAGGCGGCCCTGGCGGTCCGTCGGGCGCAGGACGCCCTGGAGCTGCTGACCCTGCGGGCACCCCGGGGCGGCATCGTCCTGACCTCCGTCAATCGGCAGGAGGGGCGCCCCTTCCAGAGTGGCGACGGCGCCCAACCGGGCACCACCGTGGCCAAGCTGCCGGACCTTTCCACCCTCTATGTGGAGGCGCGCCTTTTCGACGTCGACGACGGCCGGGTGGAGGCCGGCCAGCGGGTGATCGCGAGTCTCGACGCGGTCCCCGGCGAGACGTTCGAGGGGCGGATCCGAGATGTGGATGAGATCGCCGAGGTGATGTCCAGGCTTGGCAACCGGAGGGCCTTTCGGGTGCAGGTGGATGTCCAGGGTCTCGACCCCGAGCGCCTCCGTCCCGGGATGTCGGTGCAGCTGACCGTCCTGGGGGAGGAGGAATCCGGGGTTCTGGTACCGCGGACTAGCCTGGACTGGCCGGAGACCGTCACGGAGGCGCCGAGGGTGGTGCTGGCGGACGGCACCAGCGTCGAGGTGGACCTCGGGCCCTGCGACGCCTGGAGCTGCCTCGTGCGGGGAGGGGTCGAGCCCGGAACCCGGCTGGCCCCGGCACGCGGGCGGAGGGGTGGTCCATGAAAAGACGGATCGGACCGGGTATCGCCCTCCTTGCCATCGCCCTGCTGCTCGCCGGTTGGTGGACCGCCCGCGCCGCCGGGGACGACGGCGGGATCTGGCTCGAAGTCGACCGTCGCGACCTGGTGATCGGAGTACCGGTGGAGGGGGAGCTGGCGTCGGTGGACAGCGTCCTGCTAGGGGCCCCCCAAGTCGAAGGGCTCTGGAACTTCAAGATCGCCTTCCTGGCCCCGGAGGGTTCGGAGGTGAAGGAGGGGCAGCCGGTGCTCGCCTTCGACACGACGGAGCTTCAGCAGCGGCTGCTGCAACAGACCGCCGAGCGGGATGCCACCGAGAAGGAGCTGGAGAAGAAGACCACCGACCTCACGGCGGAGCGACGCCAGCTGCGGCTCGACCTGGCCCAAGCGCAGGCCAGGCTGCGCAAAGTACGGTTCGACATCGAGGTTCCGGAGTCCGTGACCTCCAGGCGGGATCTCGAGAAGGCCCGTATCGACGAGCGCTTGGCGGACCTGGAGATCGCCCGGGTGGAACGACGTCTTCAGGCCATGGACGTCAAGGAGAAGGTCGAGCTCGGCAGCCTCAGGATCCGCCGAGATCGGGCGGCGCGCCAGCTCGCCGATCTCCAGGCCAACCTGGCCGCGCTGACGGTACCGGCCCCCCGAGCGGGAACGGTGATTCTGCGCACCGACTGGCGCAACGAGAAGAAGAAGGTGGGCGACCAGGTCTGGCGGGAGGAGAAGGTGGTGGAGATCCCCGACCTCGACAAGCTGAGGGTGGAGGGGGAGGTGGCGGAGGCGGACTCGGGACGTCTGACGTCGGGTCAGGCGGTGACCTTCCGCCTTGACGCCTACCCCGACCGCGAGTACCGGGGAACGGTGGCGACGGTGCGCCGGACGGTGCAGCGGCGATCGGCCCGGAACCCGGCGAAGGTGGTGCGGGTGACCCTCGACATCGAGTCCACCGACACGGAACGCATGCGGCCGGGGATGCGGATGCGGGGCCGAATCGAGATCGAGCGGATCCCCGACGTGACGGTGGTACCGGCGACGGCGGTGTCCACCGGCCCGGAGGGTCCCTCGGTGCAGATCCGAGGGCTGTTGGGTACGGAGAGGGTTTTCCCACAGTTGGGACGGCGGGATGACGCCGGTTTTCAGGTGCTCGAAGGGTTGTCGTCGGGGGATCGGGTCCTGGCCAGCGGCCGGGGGGACGGGCCTTGAGGCAGGCCAGCGTTTTCGCACTGGCCGTATTGGCCCTAGGCTTTGGGGCCCTGATGACGGCGGGCTGTGGGGGCGGCGGGCAGGTCCCCATCCACCGCGTAGAGGCGGGCCCCTTCGAGCATCGGGTGACGGCGGAGGGTGTCCTACAGGCGGTTCGTACCACCAAGCTGACCGTCCCGCCGGGGGTGCAAACCCGAGTGCGGTTGGCCTGGCTGGCACCGGAGGGTAGCTCGGTGGAGGCCGGCGACGTGGTGGCCCGTTTCGACCCCAAGCCGATCCAAGAGAAGCTCGAGGACGGATTGGCGGATCACCGGGTCGCGGCGCTACAGATGGACAAGGCGCGACTCGACAGCGAAGCGGAGCTCAGCCGGCTGGCGAAGGATCTCGAGACATCGGGGCTCGAGCTGGAGCACGCGGAACGATTCCAGAAGACCGACGATCAGGTCTTCTCCCGGCGGGACATCGCCGAGGACGCCATCGACGGCGAGCTGGCGAGGGAGCGCCGGAGCCATGCCATGGCTTCCACCGAGACCCGCCGATCCATCGCCCGCACGGAGCAGGAGATCCTGGAGATCCGCCAGCGACAGGCCCAGCTCTCCATCGACCAGGCGGAGTCGGGCCTCAGGGCCATCGAGATAGAGGCGCCCCACGGCGGCATCTTGACCCTGTCCCGGGATTGGGGCGGGCAGCCCCTCGACGTCGGGGCCGAGATGTGGAGCGGCCAGGGGATCGCCGAGATTCCGGATCTGTCCGAGATGGAGGCCGAGGTCTTCGTTCTCGAAGCGGACGCCGGCGGGCTTGGGGAGGGCCGGAGGGCCGAGGTGTTGGTGGAGTCCAAACCGGGGCAGGTGTTCGCGGCCAAGATCCGGCGGGTGGAGGCGGTGGCCAAGCGCCGCTTCCCCGGTTCGCCGGTTCAATACTTCGGCGTCGTCCTGGCCTTCGACGAGACGGTCGCCGGCGGCCTCAAGCCGGGGCAGCGGGTCCGCGCAAGCCTGGTTCTGGGGGAGCGGGAGTCGGCGGTCGCGGTGCCGCGTCAGGGAATCTTCCAGGACGGCGGCGGGGCGCGGGTCTACGTCCGCTCCGGCGGTGGTTTCGAGGCCCGGGACGTGGAGCTGGGGCCCGCCAACGCCGGTACGGTGGTGGTCGAGCAGGGATTGGAGGCGGGGGAAGAGATCGCCCTGGTGCGACCGCCGAACGGCGGCGGGACCGGGCACGCTGGGGGAGGATCGGCGCCGTCCGACGAGCCCGAGGCCGCCGAGGTTTCGGCCGACCCGGGTGGGGCGCCGTGATGGATCTCCGCGAGGCCCTGCGGGTGTCGGTCGAGAACATCGCGGCCCACAAGCTGCGATCCGGATTGACCATGCTCGGTGTGGTGTTCGGGGTCGGTGCGGTGATCGCCATGCTGTCGATCGGCGCCGGCGCCGAGCGCCAGGCCCTCGAAACGATTTCACGCCTCGGACTGCACAATGTCGTCGTACGGGCCAAGGCCCTGGCGGACGACGACGCCCAGGAAATGCGGTCCAAGTCCCTCGGGGTCTCCCTGCGGGACGCGGAGGCTATCCTCGAGGCCATTCCGGGGGTCGAGAGGGTGGCTCCGAAGGTGGAGATCACCCCCTGGGCGGTCATTTCCTCCGAGGGGGACACCGAGGCCAAGGTCTACGGCGTGTCGCGCCACCACGCCGAGCTGGTGAGCCTGGAGGTGACGGAGGGACGATTCCTCGACCTGCGGGACGAGCGGGACCACGCCCAGGTGGCGGTGATCGGCGGCGATGTGCGCCGGGACCTCTTCGGCTACGGCCCCGCCCTCGGCCAGCTCCTCAAGGTGAACGAGGTTTGGCTCGAAGTCATCGGCGTGCTGTCGGACGCTTCCGGCGGCGAAGCGGACGCCTTCGAGGGTGTCCAGCTGGGCTCCAGCGGCGGCGCGATCTACGTGCCGGTGACCACCGCCCTGCGCAAGTTCGAACAGCGGCCCCTGGACTCCCCGCTTTCAGAGATCGTCGTGGCGCTGTCGGAGGCGGAGGGGGGGAGCCGGGCGGCTGCGGGGATCGACGAGCTGCTGGAGCGGCTCCACGCCGGCGTCGACGACTACGAGCTGGTGGTCCCGGAGGCCTTGCTCGAACAGAGCCGGCGCACCCAGCGCCTGTTCAATCTGGTGATGGGCTGCATCGCCGGCATCTCCCTCCTGGTGGGGGGCATCGGCATCATGAACATCATGCTGGCGAGCGTGCTGGAGAGGACCCGCGAGATCGGCGTGCGGAGGGCGGTGGGGGCGAGGCGCCGGGACATCCTGGTCCAGTTCGTCGCCGAGTCCTTTGCCCTCTCGGCCATGGGGGGCCTGGCGGGGGTGGTGATGGGGGTAGTGATCGCCCGGGTGGTGGCGGCGTCGGCGGGTTGGCCGACCCTGGTCCAGCCGTGGGCGGTGGTCCTGGCGGTGGGGGTGGCGGTGACGGTGGGTCTGGCCTCTGGGCTCTACCCCGCCAAGCGCGCCGCCGAGCTCGATCCCATCGAGTCCCTGCGCTACGAATAGGCTGCTGGACGGGTCGGCGTCCCGGGGGAGCGGCGGTGTCCGGGCGGCTTCGGTCTAGGGCGTGTTAGAGCCGATCGGCCTATCGGTTTTGGGCGCGCAGTGAGTCTCGGGGTTCGAGCACCTTCTGTTTTCACGACCCTGGGCGGGAATCCGCCGTAGGGGCGGGGCTTGCCCCCGCCCGTCTTGGCAGAGCCGCCGATCTTTCGGAGCCGCGCATCGGCTTGGCCTCCGCGTCCTGTTCCAGGGCGAGGGACCCTAAACGTGGGTCGGCGCGGGCAGGACTCTGGATTTCGAAGTCGGTCGTGGTGACGTGTTCGCTAGGTGGGCGATCTGAAGGGCCGGGGCAGTCAAGGAGGGCTTCGGAGAGACTGGGTACCGTGTTTCGCCTCGTCCCTGCAGCTTTCCGTCAGTGTGCAGCTCCGCGGGCGGGGGCAAGCCCCGCCCCTACTCCGGAGTTGGTTCGGGGGAGATCGATCCCGTGGAAAGGGCTTGTGTGAACACGCCCTAGTCGCCGCCGACGAACCAGGCCCCGAGGGCTCCGGTTTCGAAGCCGTCGACGAGGATCGTCGATCGGTTCACCACCAGCAGCTGGTCGACCTCGACGTCGGTGCGTATGGAGACATCTCCGCCGGGCCAGCGGACCCGCAGCCTCTCGACGCGGCTAGCGACGCCCAGGCCGAAGTGGGCCTCGATGGGATCTTGGGAGACGAAGTTGGAGCCCGCCCGCAGCTCCCGCATCTGGGTGGAGCCCGCGGCGGTAGCCCAGATTCGGGCGCCCACGCCGTCGGGATTGGGGGCCGGGCCGGAGAGCTTCACCCCGAGGTAGTGGTTGCCGGGGGGAAGATCGTTGCGGTAAAGGGTCGACGTTTCGGCGTTCTGGGCGATGAAGACGTCGAGGTCGCCGTCGCGGTCGGCGTCGAAGCAGACCACCCCCCTGCCCTGGCCGGTGTCGGCGATGCCCAGCTCCGCGGACCGTTCGACGAAGGTGCCGTCCCCCGCGCCGTGGAAGAACCGGGCCGGGTCGTCGAAAAACTCCGACGCGCCGAGGGCCGGGAAGCCGTTGACGTGGAAGAGGTCGAGGTGTCCGTCGTTGTCGAAGTCCGCGAGGCAGGCTCCCCAGCCCCAATACCCTTCGCGGACGCCGGCGGCGTCGGTGGCGTCCTCGAAGAGGATGCCGCCTTTGCCGTCGGGACCGAGGTTGCGGTAAAGGCGGTTCCCGCTGATCCCCCAGTTGCCGTTGGGGACGCCGTCGGGATCCCAGATGCTGGACACGAACCAGTCGAGGTCTCCGTCCCCATCCACGTCCCCCACCGTCGCCCCCATACCGTTCTCGTCGTCGATGGTGGGTGGGGTGACGTTGGCGAAGGTGCCGTCCCGTCGGTTCATCAACACCCTGCTCTGTCCGAAGTCGCTGGCGAGGAGGAGGTCCGGCCAGCCGTCGGAGTCGAGGTCGGCGAAGTTCGGCGTGAAGGTGTAGGGCAGCTGCATCGGCGCACCGAGGCCGAGGGCAGTGGCGGTGACGTTGGCGAAGTGGCCGTTCCCCTGGTTGCTCCAGAGCATGCCCGGCGAGGCGAAGTTCCAGTGGCTGAAGAAGAGGTCCAGGTCGCCGTCGAGGTCGTAGTCCGCAAGGGCCGGGGAGTAGCACGGGTCGTATGAATCGAGGCCGATGGTAGGGGGATCGACGGATTCGAACGTCACGGGGCCTTCGGCGGTGCCCAGGTTGCGGAAGATCTTGGGGCGGGCCCCCGGATCCTCCACCGCCGGATCGCCGATGAACTCCGGAGCTCCGGTGACGCTCGGGATCAGCAGATCGAGGTCCCCGTCCCCTTCGAGGTCGACGAACAGCGGACCGCAGCCGAGGACACCGTCGACGTCGACGCCGGCTTCGAGGGTGGCGTCTTCGAAGGTGCCGTCCCCCCGGTTCCGGTAGAGGACGTTGGAGCCCTCCTCTCCGCCGACGAGGTACAGGTCGTGGTCGCCGTCCCCGTCGTAGTCGCCTGCGGCGGCGCCGCCGCAGATCCACCTCGGCTCGATGGGCTTCTTGGTTTCGTCGTACTCGTAGCTGTGGACGATTCCGGCGGAAGCGGTCACGTCGACGAAGCGCCAGGTTCCGGGGCCGTCCGCCGTGGCGGCGGGGGC
>JBCDIS010000122.1:0-20631 GCA_038748685.1 Acidobacteriota bacterium
CGATGTCGAGGCACGGGCCCTCGGCGGGGGCGTGCTCGAGAACCCTCCTCCAGCCGGGCCACGGGCGCTGCCGGGTGGCGCCGAAGGCGGCGGCGTGGTGGTCGTAGAATCGGCGATTGACGTCGAGTAGGATGTGCCGAACCCGCGGACTCATGGTGCTTCGGCGCCGTCGTCACTCCAGAACATGCCCCGATCTTACGCCCAGTTCGACCTCGACGAGCACCGCGATCGGCTCGTACCGCTGATCCGTGAGCTGCGGGCGGAAGCCTCCCTCGACCGCGAGACCTACCAGAGCATCCTACGCCGCCACCCACCGGCCACCGGCGGGGCATTTTCCAAGAGCGAGATCATCCGCTCCTTCCGCGCACTGGCGGGGGACGAGGGCTGGGAGGAGGGGGAGGCCTTCGTCGCCCGGGTCCGGATGAAGCCGATTCGGACGGCCAGCGGCGTCGCGCCGGTGACGGTGTTGACCAAGCCCTACCCCTGTCCGGGCAAGTGCGTGTTTTGCCCGAACGACGTTCGCATGCCGAAGAGCTATCTCTCCCGCGAACCCGGGGCGCAGCGGGCGGCGCAGCACCGGTTCGATCCCTACGGTCAGACCCTCGGCCGCCTGCTGACCTACTTCCACAACGGCCATGCCATCGACAAGGTCGAGCTGATCGTCCTCGGCGGCACCTGGTCGTTCTACCCCGAGCCCTACCAGATCTGGTTCATCAAGCGTTGCTTCGACGCCATGAACGACTTCGACCCGGCGATGGTGGAAGCGCTGCCGGCCCAACTCGACCGGGCGGCGGCGGCGGAGCTCTCCTTCGAGGCGGTGGAGGAAGAGGTGGACGGGCGAGCGTTCGACCGCACCTACAACCAGGTGGTGGCCGCCTACCTGCGGGGGAACCTCGGGGGGCGCCTGGTGTCGGAGGAGGAGTCGGCGACGTGGGGCGATCTGGAGGAGGCCCATCGGCGCAACGAAGGAGCCCTGGCCCGCTGTGTCGGCCTGGTCCTCGAGACCCGACCGGACCATCTACCCGAGGACGAGGTGGAGCGCCTGCGTCGCCTCGGCTGCACCAAGGTCCAGATCGGCATCCAGAGCCTGTCGGATCGGGTGCTCGAAGTGAACGCTCGGGGGCACAACGTCGCCGCCACCCATCGGGCAATGAACCTGCTGCGCCGCGCCGGATTCAAGCTGCACGCCCATTGGATGCCGAACCTCCTGGGTGCCGACCCGGAGTCGGATCTTGTCGATTTCGCCCGCCTCTTCGACGATCCCGCCGTGCGCCCGGACGAGCTCAAGATCTATCCCTGCAGCCTGATCGAGACCGCCGAGCTGATGCGATACTACTCCTCTGGAGAGTGGCGACCCTACGGCGACGACGACCTGCTGGAGTTGCTGGTGGGGTGTTTCCGGCGCGTGCCGCCGTACTGCCGTGTCACGCGGGTGATCCGGGACATCCCCGGCGACGAGATCGTCGACGGTAACCAGGTCACCAACCTGCGGGAAGTGGCCGAACGGGAGCTGTCCCGCCGCGGCGACCGTAGCCGGGACATCCGCGCCCGGGAGATCCGTGGCGAGCCGGTCCGCGCTGAGGCGCTGAGCTTGGAGCCGGTGGCCTACGGGACCTCGGCCGGAGAAGAGGTGTTCTTCCAGTTCGTGACCCCGGACGACCGAATCGTCGGCTTTTCCCGTTTGCTGCTGCCGAGCTCGGAGGCATTCCTGGAAGAGATCCGCTCCAGTGCCTTGCTGCGGGAGGTCCATGTCTATGGTCAGGTGGTGGGGGTCGGCCGCCACGCCGGAGACGCCGGGGCGGGGCGCTCCCAGCACCTGGGCCTCGGTCGGCGGCTGGTGGCCGCGGCGGCGGAACGGGCGCGGGGGGCGGGTTTCGGCGATCTGGCGGTGATCTCCGCCGTCGGAACCCGCGACTACTACCGCGGCCTGGGATTCGTCGACGGAGCCCTCTACCAGCACCTTCCCCTCTGAGGTCGCCGGCCCGAAGGTGAAAAAAAAGGGCCCGTACCCCAGCTGGGTACGGGCCTTCTCACCACGAATCCTGTTTTCCGGAGCTCCGGATGCAGGTGGCCCTCGGACGAAGGCCCTGCTTCGAACGCCGGCTCCGTATTTGCTCCTTCGATCTACAGGGCGCGGCTGCCTGACCATTTTTCTCATGACCAGGCGAAATGCTCATTGTGGGGTCGTGTCCTCTTGCGGAGTGTCAAAGCGCTGGGCTGAATCGCGGTGCTAGCTTGCGCGGGGGGTCGGGGATGGCATAATCCGGCGATCCCGCCGCAAAGGTTGCCGCCACCTACGCCACCCCGCTTGACGCTGGCGTTCGACCCGAATCGGCGATTCTTAGTAGGCGAACAAAGGAGCCATCGTGCGCAGAGTCGGCATTTTCGGTTGGGGCCTGGTGGCTCCACGTTGTCCTGATATCAATGCCTTCACCCAGAACCTCGATGGCGCCGAGAGCTGGTTGGAGCCGTTCCACGGATTCGGTCCAGACAACTTCCTCGTCGGCCGTCCAGAGTTCGAGTTCGATGCCTACCGCGACTGGATCATCGATAGGTTCAAGCCCAATCGCTTTTCCCAGCTGGACAGCAAGATGGGGCTGCCGGTCCAGTACGCCATCGGCAGCTTCATCCAAGCCCTGGGGCAGAATCCGGGACTGGAGAACGAGCTCAAGCGGCTGGGAACGCGGACCCACGTGTACGTCGGCACGGGTCTAGGCGACCTCTTCACCCAATACGACGAGTCCCTCGCCTTGTACCGTGCTCAGCGTCGTTGGGACCGGTTTTGGGCCCGTCCTGAGAACAACTCCGCCCGGACCGCCCACGGGGCCGGCGGGTCCCTTCCGCCGGAGAAACTCTACGGCGCACCGGCGGTGGTGGATGAAGACATTCCTCCGTCCCCCACCGACGCCCACGAGGATGCCCGGGACGAGATGGAGGACGTGTGGTGGGCCTACTGGGCCAGCCGCTCCCCGGAACTGCGGAGATACCTCGCGGAGCAGAAGGACATAGAGGGTCTCGAGGTCCGGGGGGACGTCGAGTCGGGAAAGATCTCGGCGATGAAAGAAAAGCGCCGGAACCTGCGCCGCCTGCAGCAGAAATGGGGCGCCCCCACGCCGCCCTGGGAAGCAGTGTCGGCGAACCTGCTTTGGAACATCGACAACATTCCCGCGGCGCAGATTTCGATGCTCGGGGAGATCACCGGCATGACCATCGCGGTGGGCGCCGCCTGCTCGACGTTCGGAGTGGCGCTCAAGATGGCCCTAGACGCCATCCGCCGGGGTGAGGCGGACGCGGTGGTCGTGGGGGCCACCGATCCGCCCCCGAGCCCCCTCTCGGTGGGCGGGTTCTACAACGCGCGGGTCATCTCGGCGGACCAGAAGGTCTCGAAGCCCTTGACCCAGCTGCGGGGAACCCACATGGCGGGCGGGGCCGCGGTGTGGATCGTCGGTGCCCTGGACCACTTCGAAGGCCTCGGTATGCGCCCCCTAGGCATGGAACCGCTGGCGGTGGGGGTCACGTCCGACGCCGACCACATCATCACCCCTTCCAAGGAGGGGCCGTCGGCCTCGATGGCGATGGCCATGGGGGAGGCGGAGGTCGCCCCCGGGGAGATCACCTCCTGGGACCTCCACGCCACCGCCACCCCCGGGGATTTCAACGAGGTGGAGATGGTCCGCGACCTCATGACGGAGCAGGTCCTGGTGAGTGCCAGGAAGGGGACCTTCGGTCACGGAATGGCCGCCGGCGGCGGCTGGGAGCTGACCGCCCAATACCTTGGGTACGAGCGGGGGCACCTCTATCCGACGGCCCTCTCGGAATCTGAGCTCAACTCCCAGATCGCCAGCGTCCACGATCGGTTCGTCTACAACCGCGGGTGCACAGCCCCCGCCGGGCCGGTGGGGAAGCTGTCGATGGGGGTTGGGGGCATCAACGCCTGCGTGGTGTCGCGCCCCCTGGCTTCCGGCGGATCCGAGGGCGATCCGAGTGGCGACGACTGATCGATCTCCGGTCGCGGAGGAGACGTCGGACCTTCGCCTTTCGGCGTCGGGGGCGCAGCGGGTGGCTTTTCTCTGGGCCGTCGAGGAGACCGATCGGTCTGGAGAGATTCTAGGGCTCGACCGCCGCCTGGAGGCGACCCGGCGGTCCCTCGACGACGGCGACGACGGCGATGGGTGGCTCGAACGTCGGGCCCGGGGCCTGGTTCCGGTCCTAGGGCCTGCCTTCCCCAACGTAGAGCGCCTGCTGCGGTTCACCGACCCTGTGGCGGGGTGGGCTCCCCCGGTGCTGCTGGGGGCCTTGGTGGTGGGGCTCGGCAGCCACGCCCTCGGTCCCACTCGACAGGTGAACGTCCTGGCACCGCCGCTGCTGGGCCTCGTGGTCTGGAATCTGGCGGTGCTGGGCCTTCTCCTGGTGCGGCGCCTGCTTCCGATGTTGTGGCCCGGAGGTGACGGCCCTGCGCGACCCGTCCGCTGGTTCGAAGCGGCGGCCCGCCGGTGGGGGCGCCGGGGTGACGCCGGTGACAATTCCGGGACCGCCCAGGTCGTACAGCGCTACCTCGACCGCTGGCTGAAGGCGGCGTCCCCGCTGACCGCCGCCCGGGTCGGACGGCTGATGCACTCCGCCGCCCTGGTGATGGTGGCGGCGGTGGTGGCTGGCATGTACTTCCGGGGTCTGGTCTTTGAGTATCGGGCCACCTGGCAGAGCACCTTCCTCGACGCGGGCGCCGTCGACGCCGCACTGAGCTGGCTCCTCGCCCCCGCCTCCGCCCTCCTCGGCGTCGAGGTCCCCTCCGCCGTCGGCCTCGACCGCCCTCCGGGGGGACCGGCTGCCCCGTGGATCCACTTGTGGGCGATGACCGCGGCGCTGTTCGTCGGCCTCCCGAGGCTCCTGCTGTCGGCGATGGACGGCCTGCGGGTGCGGCGCCTCGAACGCCGGATGACCTTGTCCCTGCCGGCGGCCTACGTGCGGCGGCTTCGGGCTTCCCAGTCGACGGTGGTGGAGTCCGTAGCCGTCGAGCCCTACAGCTATCGACCCTCGGACCGAGCGGCCCGCCGACTCAAATCCCTGGTGCTCGACCTGGCCGGGGCCAGGGCCCAGGTGCGGCTGGCGCCGGTGCTGGCCTACGGAGAGGTCCCAGGGCCCTTTGACGGCGGCCTCCGGGTGCCCCTGTTCTCCCTCGCCCAGACCCCGGAGGCGGAGGTCCACGGCGAGGCCGTGGCGGCGGCGGCGGCGGGCCTGGCGGACGGCCAGAGCCTGGTGGCGGTGGTGGATGAAGCACCCTACCGACGAAAGCTCGACGCCGCTGACCTCGGGCGCCTGGACGAACGCCGCCGCGCCTGGCGTCGGGTCCTCACCGGCGTCGGGGTCACCCCCGCCTTCCTCGACCTGGATCGGGACGAACCCGCAGGTGACCAGGACTTCGCCGCCCTCGAAGGGGCCAGGTGGCCGGCGGCGAACGGCGGAGGAACCTCGAAATGACGACGCCGGAGGGCCCGACGGGGATCGGACCGACGGAGCCAGCCGTCAACGGCGGCGCCCCCGGGGGCGAAGGGGCCCGCGTCGCCCTCAGTCTCGTATCCCACACCAACGTCGGCAAGACGACCCTGGCGAGGACCCTCATGCGCCGGGACGTCGGCGAGGTATTGGACCAGGCCCACGTCACCGAGGTGGCCGAGGATCTGGAGCTGATCCGGGCCGACGGGGAGCGGCTGGTGCTGTGGGACACGCCGGGTTTCGGCGACTCCGCCCGGCTGCTGCGACGTCTACGTACCTCCGAGAAGCCGGTGCTCTGGTTTCTGCAGCAGACCTGGGACCGCTTCACCGACCGCGCCTTCTGGTGCAGCCAGCAGGCGGCCCTCAACATTCGGCACGAAGCGGACGCGGTGCTCTACCTGGTGAACGCCACCGAAGAGCCGGAGGAGGCGGGGTACGTCGCTTTCGAGCTGGAGCTCCTGGGGTGGATCGGGGTCCCGGTCCTCGTGCTGCTAAATCAAACGGGGGACCTCAGCTTCCGTGGGGACTTGGCGGCGGAAGCGGAGGAGCGCTGGCGTCGGCACACCGAGCGGTTTGGGGTCGTCGGCGCCGTCCAGTCCCTCGACGCCTTCAGTCGCTGCTGGGTCCAGGAGAGCCACCTGCTGGAGCGGGTGGAGGGTCTGTTGGGCGAGCCCCGCAAATCCAGGCTGGGCCGACTCCGCCGGGCTTGGGACGCGCGGAACCTCGCGGTTTTCGACCGCTGCGTCGAGGCGATGGCCGGCTACCTGGAACGGGCGGCCCGGGATCGGGAGGTGCTGCCAAGCAAACGCCCCGGCCGGGAGGACAAGCGGCTGGCCATGGAGGCCCTGGGCACCCGCCTCGTGGGGGCTACGGAAGCCCTGATGACGAAGCTGCTGGCGGCCCATGGCCTCGAAGGGGACGCCGCCGCCGAGATCGATCGCCAGCTCGACGCCTTCGCCGTCCAGGGGGAGGACGCCCTCGATCCGGAACGCAGCGCACTCTTCGGCTCGATCGTCAGCGGCGCCGTCGGCGGTCTGGCGGCGGACATCCTTGCGGGGGGGCTCACCTTCGGCGGCGGCGTGCTCGCCGGCGCCATTCTCGGGGCCCTCGGGGGTGCCGGCCTGGCCCGGGGCTACCAGCTGGTGAAGGGGGATCGGCTGCCGGAGGTGGGCTGGGCGTCCCCCTTCATGGTCCAGCTGACGGAGCAGGTTCTGCTGCGATACCTGGCGGTGGCCCACTTCGGCCGGGGCCGTGGGGAGTTTCGCAACGAAGGGGTCCCCCAACGCTGGCGGGACGCCGTCGGCGCGGAGCTGCGGCGGACCAGGGAACCCTGGGGGGAAGCCTGGAAGGGACTCACCGGTCCCCGTCCGCCGGCGGAGGTCCCCGAGCTCCGGCGGCTGGTGGACGGCGCCGCCCGCGGCGTCCTGGCGGCGGGCTACCCCGAGGCTGCGACGCTCCTGGGGCAGGGGGATCCGTCGGCGAGGCCGGCCTCCGCCGCCGCCCCCTTGCCCGACGACGGGCTGAAGGACTAGCATCGCGCCGTCATGCGGGTTTTCTTCACCAACCTTGGGTGCAAGCTCAACCAGGCGGAGGTCGACGGCTTCGCCCGCCGTTTTGTGGCCGCCGGCCATACGCTGGCGCCGAAGTTGGAGGACGCCGACCTTCACGTCGTGAATTCCTGCACCGTGACCCACGTGGCGGCCCGGGATTCGCGGAAGATCGCCCGCCGCGGCGGGCGGCTGCGGGAGGGGCTCCTGACCGTGCTCACCGGCTGCTACGCCACCGGATCGCCGGAGGAAGCGGCGTCCCTCGCTGGGGTGGACCTGGTGGTGGACAACGCCGAGAAGCATGCCCTGCTGGAGAAGGTCCATGCCCGGTTCCCGGACCGCGTTCCCGAGACGCCGGCCGGTGGTCTGCCGATCCCCTACGTTCCCCTGGACTTCGGCCACGCGCGGGCCCTGGTGAAGGTGGAGGACGGCTGCAACATGCGCTGCTCCTTCTGCATCATCCCCTACACCCGCGGGCGGCAGCGGAGCCGCAGCGTCGAGGAGGTGGCCGCGGAGGTGCAGGCCCTGACGGACGGGGGCTATCCGGAGATCGTGGTCACCGGCGTCCAGATTTCCGAGTACGACCACGACGGCCGCCGCCTCTACGATCTCGTGTCGACCCTCCTGCGGGATACCTCAGCCCCCCGCCTTCGGCTGACCTCCATAGCCCCCTGGAAGTTCGACGACCGGCTGCTGGAGCTGTGGCGGGATCCCCGCCTCTGTCGACACGTCCACATGTCTCTCCAGAGCGGCTCCACCGCGACCCTGAGGCGAATGCGGCGTCCCTATTCCGCGGCTCAGTACGAGGCCCTCGGCGACAAGCTCCGGTCCGCCATTCCGGGCTTGGCCCTCACCACCGACGTCATCGTCGGCTTCCCCGGGGAGTCCGAGGAGGAGTTCGAAGAGAGCCTGGCGTTCGTCGAATCGATGGCCTTCGCACGGCCCCACGTCTTCTCCTACTCGCCCCGCGAAGGCACCCACGCCGCCAACCTTCCGGACCACGTCGACCCCCCTAGGAAGAAAGCGCGGATGGGCCGCATGCTGGCGGTGGCGGAGGCCAGCGAGCGCGCTTTCTGGCGCTCCCAGCTGGGCGCCGAAGTGGGGGTGGTGTGGGAGGAACGCCGCGGCGGAAGGCTCTCGGGCCTGACGGACAACTACGTACGGGTCTTCGCCGACGTCGCCCCCGGCGAGGGCCGGGCGGGGACCCTCGGGAGGGCCCGCCTGGAGGCGGTGGAGGCCCGGGGGATGACGGCCACCGTTGAATCCGGCCGCTCCTCGGCCCCCGCGGCGTGAGCCTTCAGATCTCGCCCAGCCCCCGCAGCCGGTCCAGGTGGGCTTGGATCTGCCGTTCCGCCACGGGGTGGACGAAGGGCGGAACTTCGGGGTAGACGTCCGCCACCATCTGGCGGGGAGTCGTTTTCCCGGCCCTGAAGGCCGCCAGCACCTGGGACTCCCGCTCCAGCCGGTGACGGATGAACTCGCGGAGCTTGGCCTCGGGCTCCAGGGTCCCCGGGCCGTGGGAGGGGAACATCACCCGCGGACCCAGGGCCGCCATGCGATCCAGGGACCGCAGGTAGTGGTCCATGTTCCCTTCCGGCGGATCGATGACGATGGTCGATAGGGTTGATACCAGATCCCCGGCGACGAGGGTGCGGTGGGTCTCGTCGAAGAAGCAGAGGTGCCCCGGGGCGTGGCCTGGCGTATGGAAGACCTGCACCGGGAACGGCGGTCCGCCGTCGGGGCCCTGGAGAACGATCCGCTGACCGTCTTCCAGGGACTCGTCCACCGTCGGTCCCCGGACGGCCAAGAGGTGAGCGGTCTCGGGGTGCGCGCAAACCGGCACCCCGAATCGCTCCCGGACCGCCCCCACCGCGGCGACGTGGTCGGGGTGGTGGTGGGTGAGCCAGATCGCGGTGAGCCTTCGGCCCTGGCGCTGCGCGGCGTCCAGGGCCGCGAGGAGGCGAGCCTGCTCCTCGGGCAGGGGGGACGCGGGGTCCACCAGGACCGTTTCCGCCGTGCCGAGGAGAAAGGCGTTGGTGTGGGTGGCCGGGGGGAGGGTCGGGGTCCTGAGGGGAAGGAGGATCAACCCGGGCCGGAATTCGATCCGTCGCATCGGCCCGAGGTCGGCGGCCTCCGTGCTCCGCAGGCCGGTGAGGGTCCGGGGTGAGAGCTCCGCAGCGCCGTCGTCCGCCAAGACCCTGGCCACGTGGAGGATCGGCGGGGCGGTCAGCACTTCGCCGTCCCGCCAGCGCTCGATGGCGTTCTGTGGGGTGATCCACTCGGCGTGGTCGTGCTCCCCGCCGACGAGGGTCGGCTGGGTGCTCCTATCCTCAGACCATTCAAGGAGGAAGAAGCGGTTGTCGAAACGAGCGGGCACGAAGGGCGGCGTCAGCCAGCGTCCGGCGAACATCAACCCCGAGGCGTCGGGGACGAAGCCCAGTTCGGAGGCGGCTTCCCCCAGGGTGATCTCCTTGCCCAGCGTCCGCCGGCGAAGGTCGCCGAGGTCCACTTCCGGGGCCCCGGGCAGGATCCCGGTCTCTTCGAAGAGCTCCCGCAGTGCGCAGGGGACGATTCCCGGCGCGAGGTCCGGACCGAGATCGCGGAGGGCTTCGTCGTCGAGATCCGGCGCGGCTGGTGTATGGCTACGGTCCGACGCCCCGTCCACCGAGCCGGCGACGTCCACCCCCAGGTCCCGTCGGGAGAGTCCGCCGCCGGGGAAGGCGTACCAACCCCCCATGAAGGGCATCGTCTTCGCCCGCCTCGCCCAGTAGATCTCGAGGCCGTGGCCCGACCGGCGCCACAGGACGACCGAAGCCGACGGCCGGACTTTGGGCTTCGGGGCTGCGGCGCTACCCGCGGTGAGGAGGGCTTCGTAGGGACTGGGCTCGGACATGGATGGAACTCCGACTCGGATGGTTGGGGGACGGTCGCGGCGCCGGCCGCTCCGGGGGTGACCCAAAGGTACAACGGGACCGGAACCGCGTACAACGCGTAGGTGGGGACCCGCCGACGATCCTCCTCGGAACCTAGCGTCATCGCAGCGGCGGGTCAGGAAAGGGGCGCGCTTTCTAAACCGTGATCGACATTGACATTTCGCGACTTCCGGATTTTCGTCGAAAGATGGCTTTGGGATACCATAGGACCCAGGAGGGCCGCCGTCGTTTGCGTCGGCGGTGGAGGGATCCAGCAGCCGATGACCAGTCCTGAACACGACGCCTCACCTCAGCGCAGCGCCACCCGCGCCCCCATCGACCGGCCGGTTCGTTTCCAATTCGACGACTCCATGGAGATCGCCGACGGTCACTGCTACAACATTTCCATCGGCGGAATGTACGTCAACGCCGACGTGTCCCGCGGCAAGGGCAGCCTGGTGCGCTTCGAGCTCGGGCTCGACGACGAAGCCGCGATCCGCGGCTTGGCGGAGGTGGTCTGGGTTCGCGCCGACACCGGCGGCGGTCGCGGCCCGGGGATGGGACTGAAGTTCCGGTTCCTGGAGCAGCGGGACCGGCAGATGATCTTCAAGCTGGTGAGCCAGCACATCAAGGATCGGCTGTCCCAGCGCCAGGCGGAGGAGGTCGTGCCCGAGGGGGTGAGTCCCCTGGACCGAATCGCTCCCCCCGCGGCGACGGACCCTCCGATCGCGGACGGCTCTCCGGCGTTCGGCGCTCCGACGGTGGCCGTACCGCCGTTGGAGGAACCGCCGGAGGCGGTGGACTTCGGCTTCGGGACGACGTCCCCCGATGTCGAGGGATCCGAGCCCGGCGTCCAGGGTTCCCTCTTCGATGCCCCGGCTAAAGTCCCCACCTTCACCGACCCGCCCACGTTCTCTTCGGCCCCGACGTCCTTCGCACCGCCGGAGCCGTCCTTTGCGCCCGCGGAGCCGCCGGCTGAGGACCCTGGCCCCGTCTCCGGGGCTCCTTCGGCGTTCGAGTCGCCGGCGACGGAGGACTCGGTACGGGGGACCGGCGCCGGCCTGTTGCCCGAGGTGGACGACATGCTCGCCGACGGGGGAGGCGTCGACACCGCCGCCGTCGTCGACGCCATGGACGGAACCTCCACAGGCGCCGGAGTCTCGGACCAGACCCTCGACGCCTTCGACGCGGCAGAGGCCGCGGGGCTTCCCGACGGCCACTACCCCGGGGACGACGGCGCCCATTTCGGGCATCGGCCGAAGTCGCGGAGGTCAGGCCTTGTGCTGGCCCTGGCGGCGACTGTTTTAGCCCTGGCGGCCGGCGGCTATGCACTCTGGTCCAGCGGTGTTCTTGTTGGTGCGGAGTCCGCCGACACCGAAAGCGCCGCCGCCACGGCGTCGCTGGACGACGCAGCCCAAGCTTCCGAGTCGGGGGACGACGCCGCTCCGGAGCCGGATGGACCCGCCCCGGCGGACACAGGCGTCGATGCCGGGGCGCGGGACACTCAGACAGCTGCCGCCGTCCGCGGCGGTGGTCCGCAGCGGACGGGGGGCGCTTCCGCCTTTCGCCGGGTGCGAGGCATCTCCTGGTCCCAGGCCGCCGGCGGTGTCCGCATCCGCGTCGACACCGACGGCGACGTGCCGCGCCGGCGTATCGAGCACTTCCGCCTCGACGGCGCCAAGCCCCGCCACGTGGTCAAGCTCTTCGGTGCCGCCCGCTACGACAAGGGGGCCGTTCCGGCGGACGGGGCGCTGGTGACCCAGGTACGGACCGGATGGCATCGCAAGCCGGACGGTGGTGAGCTCCACGTCGTGCTCGACCTGGCCGACTCCGGCGTCCGGGTGACCGGCGTCGAGCCCGCGTCCGGCGGGCTCGACATCACGGTTGCGCGTCCCTGAGTCGCCCTCAGGCGGCGACGACGGCCTGCGGCCGCATCAAGACCCCGAGGACCTCGTCGACGGCCTGGCAGTGGGCGTCCAGCCGCTCCGCCGGATCTTGGATCGCCAAGACGTCCCCGAGCCGCTCCGAGAGTGCGTGGGGGAAGAGTCCGGCGAGGTGGAGGCGCCGCTGGATGCGCGCCGCCGCGGTCAGCTCCTGGCCGAGGATGTCGAGGTACCGCCGCCGGATCGCCGGCCTGGCCTGCTCCATAGCCTCGATCTCGGAGGCGGCGCGGCGGTAGGTGTCGGCGCTCACCAGCTCGGCGGCGAGGCGGCGCTGCCGGTCGTCCTGAAGGGAGCCGGCGGCCTCGGCGCCGGTGCTGTGGACCAGGCGCTTGAGCAGCTCCACCTTATGGCGCAGGGCGGTGGGGAAATCGGCGACGGGGGAGGATTCCCGTCGGTCCACCTGCGATTCCGGCAGGCCGAAGAAGACGCCCCCGCTGGTGCGCTGGATCTTGCCCTCGTCGAGCTCGTAGAGACGGGCGTCGCCGGTGACGTCGCAGTCCCGCTCGTAGCAGCCGTAGAGGTGGAGGGTGAGGTAGGGGGCCTGGCCGATGTTGCCCATCTGATGGATCATGTCGTGGCTCACCGAAAGCACGTCGCCGTCCTTGAACACCCGCCGCTCCGTGGTGACCAGCTTGCCGTCGGCGACCCTGAAGATGGCGTGCTCGGCGGGGCCGAAGAGCTTGACGGCGCCCCATTGGGTGTAACCGTGGTCGTGGATCGCCGCCATGTCGCCGTCGACCCAGGACATCACCATCAGCTCGAAGCTGCCGCCGTCCCAGACCATGCGCCGGCCGTAGCTGTCGGCGGCGGAGTGATCGAATTCGGCCCAGGGGGCGAGGTCTTCGGCGGTGACGTCGGACTCCTGCAGGAGCTTCTTGGTCTTGCTCGGGGTGAGGCTCTGCTCCGCCTCGATGGTCTCGACGAGCTTGGCGAGGCTCGCCGGCAGGCTTTCGGTGGAATTGCTACACAAGGCGACACCGCCAGCGCTGTTTTCGGTCATCAGGGTCCTCCTAAGTGGTCGTGTGAGGTAGGGAAGTCGTGGTTCTGCCTGCTGCTCCGCGGTACCGCGGGTAAGGCGGGCGAGGCTCGACTGTCGGCAAGCCCGCCAGGTTCCAAACCAATCCGAGACGCGGGGGGCGTTCAGGGGGCGCCGCCGGGGCCGCCGGCGGGAACGACATCGTCGAGAACCAGCTGAAGAATGGCGACGTCTAGCCAGCGCCCGTTCTTCCAACCGATCTCTCTTTGCACCCCAACCATTTCGTAGCCCAGCCTCTTGTTGTACTCGATGCTGGACACGTTGTCCGCGAAGATCTTGGCCACCAGGTGGTGGTATCCAAAATCCCTGCAGCGCTCGATGAGGGCGAGTTTCATGCGGGTCCCTAGCCCCCGCCCGACTTCGGTCCGCCGAAGGTAGACCGACGTCTCACAGCAAAACCGGTAGCCCGTGCGATCACTGTATTTCTTGATGATACCCCAGCCGATCACCGTCGCCGAGCGTTCGAAGACCAGGATCGTCTCCCGGGGCCCGAAGCCTTGGATCAGGCGACGGATGCTTTCCGCCGTCTTCGGCTCGGTGTCCATCGTCGCGTCCCCCGCCAGGATCGACTCGTTGTAGATCTCTGCGATGGCGGCGGCGTCGTCGAGGGAGCAGTCGCGAAGCGTCGGGGCGTCGGGGCTTTCCTTGTGGGCGGCTCGTTCGCTCATGGCTCGATGGGCTGCGATCGACCTGTCTATACTACCGCCGATCGTCCCCCCGCGCCAGCGCCCCGGGACCCGTGGCGATCAGGTGGCGGAGTCGGTGGAGCGTAGGATGCGCCCCGGCCGAGCGCCGGTGACGGCGCCGTCCTCCAGCATCACCTCGCCGTTGACCCACACCCGGACCGTGCCTTCGGACATCTGACGGGGATCCTCGTAGGTGGCCCGCTCGCGGATTCGGCCGGGGTCGAGGAGCGCGAGGTCGGCGAAGGCCCCTTCGGCGATGCGTCCGCGGCCGGGGAGTCGCACCATGTCGGCGGCGTAGGAGGTGATCTTGCGGACCGCGTGGCCGAAGCTGAGGCGGCCGGCGAGGGCGTACTGCTCGAGGAAGCGGGTGAAGGCGCCGAAGGTCCGCGGGTGGGGGTCGCCGAACTGGTTCGGGGCGTTCACCGGGTGGCTCCAGGAATCGGAGCAGATGATGGCTTCCGGCCACAGCACCGCGGCGTCGACGTCGTCTTGGGACAGGCAGTGGTACACCAGCCAGGCGTCGGGGTCCGCCAGCAGCAGGTCGACGACGGCGTCGCCAGGGGAGGTGCCCCGGGATCGGGCCACCTCGGCGACGCTCTGCATGCGGCTGCCGGGGAGGCTGTCCTTGATCAACACCATCGCATCGAAGTCGGTGCCCCGTCCCACCAGCCATTCGACGCTGCGGCGTCGCCATTCATCGGTCCGCAGCCTTTCCACCATGCCGTCGACGCCGTCCGCCAGCGTGGCTTTGGGGATGAAGGTGCGCAGCTTGGTGGAGACGGCGGCGTAGGGGTAGACCTCGAAACTGATGTCGAGCCCCTGATCCCGGGCCCCTTCGATCATGCCGATGACGCCGGGGATCTTGCCCCAGTTGGGCCGCTCCGCCGCCTTGAGATGGCTGACAAGGATGGGGAGCCGCGCCTCCCGGCCGATGTGGATCGTCTCCTCGATGGAGGCCTCCAGATCCTGGCGCTCGTCCCGAATGTGGCTGACGTAGATGCAGCCCCGGCGGGTGGCGACCTTGGCGAGCTCGATGATCTCTTCGGTATCGGCGAAGCTGCCTGGGGCGTAGACGAGGCCCGTCGACAGGCCGAGGGCGCCTTCGGCGCAGGCGCGGTCGAGCATGCCCACCATGGTGTCGATCTCGGCGGAGGTCACCTGCTGGTGGTCGTCGCAGGTGCCGGCACGGAGGGTGCTATGGCCGACGAAGCTGCCCGAGTTGAAGGGTAGGCCGTAGGCTTCCACCTGCTGGAACCAGTCGCCGAGCCCCCGCCAGGTGAAGTCGAAGCCGATTTCCTCCGCCAGGCGCCCCATGGTGTCCACCAGCTTCGGGCCCACCGGGCCGGAGGAGGTGCCGCAGTTGCCGATGATCTCGGTGGTCACGCCTTGGAAGAGCTTGTTGTCGGCGGCGTCCGGCAACATGTACCCGAGGCCGGTGGAGGCGTGGGTGTCGATGAAGCCGGGGCACAGCACGAGGCCCTCGGCGTCGTGGACCCTCTCCGCTGCGGGGCCGGTGGGGTCGTCGCCGACGTGGACAATGCGGTCCCCGCGGACGCCGACGCTCACCCGGCGGGGGGACTCGGTGACGCCGTCGTACACGTCGGCGCCGCGGATCAAATGGTCCAGCATGGAATTCTCCTGGGAGGGTCTTGCGCCGGCTCAGTCTGTCTTGACGAGCTCGCAGCGTCGCTTCGTCATGTCGGCGACGGCGTCGTCGTCTAGCTCGACGGGGCGATCGTCCCTCAGGTCGACGGTGCCGTCGGCGGACATCCGGATCGGCTCGTTCACCACGTCCCGAGCGAAGTAGCGGTGGGACGGTGAGAGGTCATGGGCCACCGCCTCCGGCAGACGGGCGGCATAGCGGAGGTTCGCCCGACGGCCGACGCCGGTTTCGAACATGCCGCCGACCCACGCCGGCAGGCCGAGGTCTCGGCACAGGCCAAGGATCCGCAGGGACTCCAGCGGGCCACCGACCCGGCCCGGCTTGAGGTTGACCTCGTCGAGGGCGTCCAAGTCGTGGGCCGCCGTCAGCACGCCGGCGTCGGTGAGGGTCTCGTCCAGGCAAATGCGGAGGTCCGGAACGAGGTGCCTCAGGTCGCGGCACAGGTCAAGGCGGGACGGGGCGAAGGGCTGTTCTAGGACATGGGGCCGAAGCTCCGCCAGGGAGACGAGGAAGGGAAGGTCGTCCGAACCGCAGGAGCCGTTGGCGTCGAAGCCCAGCACCAGGTCTGGAAAGGCGTCGCGGACCGCCGCCAGGGGGCTCGGGTCCATGGTCGGAGCGATCTTCATCTTCACCCGCCGGTAGCCTTCTTCGACGCTCCGCGCCACCCGGTCCACCGCCTGCTGGGGGGCGTCGAAGATCCCTAGGGAAATGCCCACCGGGACGTGGGGGATCGCCTCCCCGGGCCACAGATCCAGGGGATCCGGCAGCCCTTGGCGCCGGCCGAGGTCGAAGAGGGCGTCGAGGACGGCGGAGCAGGTGAAGGGCCATCCGCGGATCCGGCGCAGGGCGGTGACCACGTCGCGGATCGTGCCCCGCCGCGGAAGCAGCGGGAAGATGTAGCTCTGGAGCACGTCGTAGGCGCCGTCCACAAACTCGCCGCTGAAGAAGGGATCTGGCCGGCAGGAGCACTCGCCGACCCCCCAAGCGCCCTCTGGATCCTGCCAGCGGACGAACAGGGCCCGGCGCTCGCGGCGGACCCCCACCGCCGACCGGAAGGTCTCGGTCTGCGGCACCACGATCTCAAAGATGTCCAGCCGGTCGAGGGCGACGGGGCGGTCCAGGACCGCGAGCCAAGGCTCGGCGGTGGGTTTCGCTGGGGTGTCTGGGGCAGGCATCCGTGGGTGCTGGGTCCGGTCGTGGCCCGCTCCGAGGGTGGTGGGAAAGGCCTTTCTAGGGTTGGGGCGGGAACGCCGCAAACGTAGCAAAGGGGTCTTGGTGAGTCAAAACGGTTCGGTGGTCGAAGGGTAGCGGTCCCCCGTCCGTCTCCACATTTCGACCGGCCGTCGGGCTCCTGGAACCGCCCGTCCCGGTTCCCGTCGCCCGGGGGGCTCGGCGACGGGAACCGAGTCCCAGAAGCCGCAGCTGAGTCCCGTCTTGTGGACTCCGCGGCCGGGTCGGACTTTTTCGAAAAAGTTGGACTTGGATGGGCAGGTTCCCGACCGATCGGCGCCCTGATTTGTAGACGTTGCCTGAGCTCCGGGGTGAAATCCCGGCCATGTCGGTCCCCCGTGGGCCAAGGCTAGACCTTTCACCTGTCCGGGGCCTTACTTCGGACACGAGCCGGTCGCCGAGGTCGACCCACAAGCCCCCGAACTGCACTCCAGAGACTAGACCCGAACCGACGAAAGGAAGAAAGAGATGAAACTTCGAAGCCGATACCTCCTTCCGTTGACCGCCGCCCTGCTGCTCTTGCTGTCGTCCGCCGCCCTGGCGCAGGACGAGAAGGGGCAGGAGATCGAGCAGACCCAGTGGACCGTCGACCAGCTGGAGCAGCACGCTTGCAACTCCATCTCCGTCGTCGACCCGCTGATGCCCAATCCCATCCTCGTCAAGCCCGAGGCCAAGCTCTCCGGTGCCGGCGGCGTCCAGTCGAGGATCCAGAACGGACCCTGCTCGTTCTGCACCTCGAACTCCAGCTGTAGCACCCAGTGTATCGACGACAACAACCAGCAGAGCACCTGCGGCGACTACGGTGCCTGCGACCCGTGCCGGGAGGCCCTGGTGGAGATCGGTAGGACCACCGTCGCCCAGCGGGCAACGGATCCCTTCTTCTTCACCTGCGAGTTCAAGTGGTGGTACCAGGTGACCTACCGGTCCCTGAACTCGACGTCCTGCCAGACCTACACCTTCTGCGAGCGGGAGACCACCACCTCCCACTCCACGGGGTACACCGAGGACTGCTGCCAGTACATCGCCGGTGGCTGCTTCGGCGCGACCTGCTAGTCCGTTCGGGCGGCGTCCTTCGGGGCGCCGCCCACCTTGCCCCCGAGGGCGCCTGAGGGGACTCCGATCCGGGGGCGGAGCCCTCCGACGGGGCGGGGGACGGGGCCGCGGCGTGTGCTAGATTTCCGCCGATGAAGTCCTCGAAAAGACCCCGACGACGGACGGCGCCGTGACCCGAGAATCCCGGTCCGCCGATCGAATTTCCCCCGAAGAGAACCGATCCGACGGTCTTGCCGCAGAACACCGGCCCCCGGCGGAGGGTTCCTGGCTGGAGACCTTCGAACCCGTGGACCACGCCGCTTGGCGGCGGCAGGTGGAGACGGAGCTCCGGGGCGCCGACTTCCGTCGAGCCCTCGTCCACACCACCGCCGACGGCCTCGACATCGAGGCTCTACACGGCGAGGGGACGGCTCCGACGGCCGGAGACCCCGCCGGCCTCCCCGGCGTCGCTCCTTTTACCCGAGGCACGTCTCCCCTCGGCGATACCGGCGGGCAGGACAGCGCTTGGAAGGTCGGTACGCGGGTGGACAACCCGGATCCAGAGGCGGCCCACGGCGCCCTGTTGGCGGACCTCCGACTGGGGGCGAACCTCGTCTGGCTAGGGAGCCGGCTGCCGTCGGCGTCCCACCTCGACACCCTGCTAGAGGGGGTCGAACCAGGCTTCGTCGAGGTCGTGCTCGGTAGCGGATACGGCTCCCGGGCCCACCGTTATCTGGACTGGGTCTCCCGCCGGGGCATCGAACCCCGGGAGCTGTCCGGCTGCCTCGGCATCGACCCCCTGGGGGCGTTGGCTCGGCGTGGGTCGTCGCCCCGCGGTCTGGACGCCACTTGGGAGCAAGCCGCCGAGCTGGCCCGCCGCTGCGGAGCCGAGTCCCCCCGTCTGCGGGCGGTCCTGGTGTCCGCCCTGCCGTTCCATGACGCCGGCGCCACCCCCGCCCTGGAGCTGGCCCTCGGCCTGGCGTCCGGCGTCGAAACCCTCCGCCGTTTGACGGCGTCGGGTCTCGATCCGGTGGCGGCGGCGGACCAGGTGCTGGCGGCCCACGGGGTGGGGACGGAGATGTTCCTCGAGATGGCCAAGTTGCGGGCCTGGCGGCTGCTGTGGAGCAAGGTCTTGAAGGCCAGCGGTGCCGCCGACGCGGCGGCGCGGCAGCGGTTGGTGGTGGTCGGCTCCGACGTCGGCGCCACCCGGGTGGATCCTTGGGTGAACATGCTGCGGTCCAGTGCCCAGGTCTTCGCCGGCGCGGTGGCGGGTGCCGACGGCATCGTCGTCGGACCGTGGGACCGCACCCTGGGGGCGGGGCAGCCGGCGGCCCGCCGCCAGGCGGTCAACACCCACCACGTGCTGGCGGAAGAGAGCTACCTGACCCGCGTCGCCGACCCCGCCGGCGGCAGCTGGGCGATCGAGGCCATGACCGACCAGCTGGCCCGTAAGGCGTGGGGGATCTTCCGCGAGATCGAGGCCGGCGGAGGTCTGCAGGGGGCCCTGCTGAACGGCGATGTCGCGCGGCGGATCGCCGAGGTCGTGGCGCACAGATCCCGGGATCTCGCCAAGCGCAAGCGGGCGGTGGTTGGGGTGTCGATGTTCGCCAACCTCGACGAGGAGCGCCCCGAAGCCGACGCGCCGTCGTCACCCTCCGGGGACGATGGGGGGGAACCGGCGGTGCGCATCGAGCCCTTGGCGCCGTTCCGCGCGGCCTCCGGTTTCGAGGCGCTTCGCCTGTCTGTGGACCGGCGCAGCGTCAACGGTGACCGGCCGGCGGTGTTCCTGGCCAACCTCGGCTCGCCCCGGGACCACCGGGTACGGGCCGGCTTTGCCGGTGACGCCCTCGCCGCCGCCGGGCTCGCGACGGTGGACCTCGGGGGCTTTGAAGACGACGGCGCCGTGGCGAAGGCCTTCGCAGACAGCGGCGCCGTCGCCGCCATTCTCTGTTCGACGGACGAGGTCTACGCCGAGCGGGTGCCTTCCGCCGCCGCCGCCCTCCGGCGGGCGGGGTGCCGGTATCTGCTTGTGGCGGGGCGCCCCGGGGACCACGGGGAGGCGTGGACACGGGCGGGGGTGGACGACTTCCTGTACTTGGGCTGCGATGTCCAACGCCTGCTGAAGGCTCTGCTGGAGGATTTGTTGGGGAAGAAGGGGGTGGCGCCGTGATCCCGCGATTCGACGATCTCGACTTCGATGCCCCGGACGTCACCTTCGACCCCGCCGACGAGGGGGCGTGGCGACACAGGGTGGCGCCGGACAGCGACGGAGACTTGACGGCCCAGGGCCTCCGTTGGCGCACACCGGAGCGCATCGACGTCGCCCCCGCCTACACCGCCGGCGATCGGGCGGACCTCGATCCACTGGCGACTCAGCCTGGTTTCGAGCCCTACCTGCGGGGGCCGTATTCCACCATGTACGTGCGGCGACCGTGGACCGTGCGGCAGTACGCGGGGTTCTCCACCGCAGAAGCGTCCAACGCCTTTTATCGGCGCAACTTGGCTGCGGGTCAGCGGGGTCTGTCCATCGCCTTCGACCTGGCGACCCACCGGGGCTACGACTCCGACCACCCGCGGGTTGTCGGCGACGTCGGCATGGCGGGGGTGGCCATCGATTCCATCGCCGACATGCGGGTGCTCTTCGACCGCATCCCCCTTGACAGGATGAGCGTCTCGATGACGATGAACGGCGCCGTTCTGCCGGTCATGGCCCTGTATATCGTCGCCGCCGAAGAGCAGGGGGTGAAGCCCCAGCAGCTGGCGGGAACGATCCAGAACGACATCCTCAAGGAATTCCTGGTCCGCAACACCTACATCTACCCGCCGGCCCAGTCGATGCGCGTCATCGCCGACATCTTCCGCTACACCTCGGAGCGGATGCCGCGTTTCAACTCGATTTCCATCTCCGGCTACCACATGCAGGAAGCCGGAGCCACCGCCGACCTGGAACTGGGCTATACCCTGGCGGACGGCCTCGAATACCTTCGCACCGGCCGCGGGGCGGGTCTCGACATCGACGCCTTCGCGCCGCGGCTGTCGTTCTTCTTCGCCATCGGCATGAACTACTTCATGGAGGTGGCGAAGCTGCG
>JBCDIS010000123.1:0-20455 GCA_038748685.1 Acidobacteriota bacterium
AGGAGACGTCCTCCGGCATCTCGTAGTAGGTGACGCCGAAGACCGACCAGATGTCACGGCGCCACTGGTGGAACTCCGGCAGGCGACTTTCGAGCGCGTGGAGGGCTCGTTTGCGCTGCGCGACGCTGGGCCAAGCGCCGATGGCGATGAAGTCGGGGTGGAAGTTGCCCTGGGTCGGGCTGGCGCCGGGGCGGAGGCCGGGAAGGGGCTGGTAGCCGTTCTCGACGGCGATGGGGATCGCCTCGTCGAAATAGGTCTTGAGCAAGGCCCCGCTGTCGGGGTTCTGGATGGCGAAGAGAAAGTCGACGACCTGCCCCTTCTGGTAGGCATAGGTCTTCTCCTGGACCTCCGCCGCGGCGTGGGTCGCGGCGAGCAGGAAGAGGATAGCGAGGCTTGTACGGATGCTTCGACGCATGGCATCTCCTTTTTTTTCAGTTCGTTACGGGTCGTTTCGGGTCGAGGAACGGCGCGGTCGCCGCCTGGTTTTTGACGCACGGAACCCGCCTGGCCCATCGGCGAGACCGGGGTCGCGGACATTCGGGGCAGGGGACCCCATCGCCGCGGGGTCGGCGCGGCGCAGGTGGACCCGGCGTAGGCGGGTCGGGAGCCGGTGGAGCGGCTCGGTGGCGAGGCTCGCCGAGGACTCTCAGGGTCCCGGCGCGGTCGGTCCCGTGGTCAGGGCATCGGGCAGCCCGTGGCAAAGGGCGGGGGCGGTTCAGAGGGCATCGTGACCGCGGCGGCGATGCCGTGGCCAATGAGGAGCGTGCAGGCGAGGGTCGCCAGGAGCAGGCTCCGGCTCGGGCGTCGGGGCTCCAGGATCGCCAGAATGCGTCGTTCGAGCTGTGAGGCTTGCACCATGGGCAAGGCCAAGGCCCGCACCTGTTCACGACGCCGGGCGAGCTCGAAGAGGTGCCGGGCGTAGTCGGACGGACGGGCGCCGAGGCGGAGCACGGCCTCGTCGCAGGCCTGTTCTCGGCTTTCCGTCGACGCCCGTGCCGCCCACCAGCTCAGGGGGTGGAACCAGTAAACCGCGAGGGCCAGGCTGCATAGGAGCTGGCGGAGGGGATCGAGCCGGCTGACGTGGCTCAGCTCGTGGGCCAGGACGGCCCATCGCCGGTCCCCGGGCCAGTCCCGGGCACCCGCCGGCACCAGGATGATGGGGCGGAGTAGGCCCCCCACCATCGGAGTGTCGATCTTGTCGCTCTCCCTGATCTCTACGGACCGGCGGATACCGAGGCGGCGGCGGAGGGCGGCGAGGTCACGGTTCCAAGACGGGGAACGGACCGCACATCCGGACCGGGCCCAGGATGCGAAGCGGAGCCAGCCGACCCCGAGGGACAGCAGGGCGGCGAGGCAGCCGACCGCCCACAGGGCGAGGAGGGGTGTCGTGACCGCGGGGTCCGCCAGCGCGTTCGCCAAGACGGTGGGCTCCGCCGGTCCGGGGGCGCTCCACGGACCGGTTGGGTTCGCTCCTTCTGTCCAGTTCCCCGCGGACGCCGGCGCCGCCTTCAAGACCACCGCCGCCGGCAGGGCCAGGAGGATGAGGAACGTGGTGGTCCAGAGCAGGTGCCGGAGGCTGGCCGCCCGGCGCCGAAGGGTCCAGCCGACCAGACCCGTCATGGCGAAGAGGTAGGTGATCCGGAGGACCAGTGCGAAGGGATCCACCCAGCCGACCGACAGGATCTCCATCAGCGTCCCTTCTCGGCGGCCCGGTCGATCATGGCCTGGATGCGCTCCTTCTCCGCTGTCGACAGGTCGCTGTCCTCCAACTCGAGGAGGGTGGCGATGGCGCCGTGGGCGGAACCGCCGAAGAAGGTGCGGAGCAGGTGACGCATGGCGGACTTCCGGACCTGGTTCGTGGACGTCGTCGGCGAATACACGTAGCGCGGACCCCGCTGCTCGATCTCCAGGTGGCCTTTGCTGACGAGGATTCGCAGTACCGACCGAATGGCGCCGTCGCTGGGGGGGGATTCCATTTGCCCGCGGATCTGCGACGCGGTGGCCTCGCCCAGCTCATGGACGATGTCCATCACTTCTCGTTCGCGGCGGCTCAGGGGTGGAAGATCGTTCATGGGTCGAGGGTCTCTCCGTCGTTCGATGAGACTCTAGGTTGAGAGTGTTGAAAAGTCAACACTATGTTGAAAATTCAACACTCGGGGTCGAAAGCCCCGTCGTGATCTGTGTACATACGAGCGACAGGAACGGACCATCCGTCCCTGAAGTCGGCGATCCCGTCATCCCGGCCAGCTGTTATGGCCAAATGGCCATAAAGCTTAGGTAGCCTTATTCCATGACGCACACAACACCCAAGCCCCCCCTTCCCTCCGTCGTCGCCCGCTCCGTGTTCTGCTGGGCGGTCGGCCTCTGGCTCGTCGCCCTGTCCATGCCGGTCGCGGCATCCGCCCAATCCACCCGGATCCTCTTCGTGGGGGATTCGATCACCCAAGGCGGCAAAGGCTTCGCCTCCTACCGCTATCCCCTCTATTTCGACCTGCTGGCGAACGGCTACGACGTCGACTTCGTGGGTTCCCTCGACGGCCCCCACAACGGCGTGACCCCCTCCGCGTCCCTGTACCCCGACTACTTCACCACCTTTGACCGGGACCACCAGGCGTATTGGGGCCGACGCACCGATCAGATCGAGCCCCTGGTGCAGGACGCGGCCCGGGACCATCAGCCGGAGGTCGTGGTGATCCACCTCGGTACCAACGACATCGGCCAGAACGGCGCCGCGGGCGTTGCGGCGGCCCAGACCAACCTCCAAGACATCGTCGGCCTCGTGCGCCTGGAGGTCCCCACCGCCACCTTCGTACTTTCGAAGGTGATCCCCATCGGCCCAGGCGCCGGTGGCTACGGCGCCAACGCCGGCCAGGTGGGCCCCCTCAACACCGCCATCGAGACTGTCGCCGCGGCCCTCGACACTCCCCAATCGCCGGTGCTGGTGACGGACCCGAACCTGGGCTTCCAACTCGGCACGATGATGCAGTCGGATCAGCTGCACCCCAACGATCTCGGCGAGCAGTTCATCGCCGGGGTCTTTCGGGCAACCTTGGAAACGGTGCTGACGCCGGGGAACCCCGCCCCCTCCGTGGCGCTCACCGCGCCCTCCGCCGGGGCCAGCTTCGTCGCCCCCTCCACGGTGACCCTGGCGGCGGACGCCGTCGATCCCAACGGCTCCGTGACGGCGGTGGATTTCTTCGTCGACGGGTCGCTCCTCGGCACCGACTCGACCGAACCGTTTACGTTCGACTGGAACGCCTCTTCGACGGGCACCTACGTCCTCGCGGCGCGGGCGACGGACGATCAGGGGGCGACCCGGCTCTCCGAACCCGTGACCGTCAGCGTGACGTCGGGGGGAGGGGGGACGTCGATCGCCGTCGCCAACCCGAGCTTCGAGCTGCCGACGCTCGGGGACGGTGCGGTGCGCAACGCTACGGGCGTCCCGGACTGGACCTTCGTCGGCACGTCGGAGACCTACCGCGGCGTGTTCAACCCGCCGGTGGGCTCGTACCCGACGGCCGGTGGACAGGGAACCCCTCCGGGGGCCGACGGCGCGCAGGTGGCGTTCCTATTCAACAACGGCGGCCCGAGCCAGTCGGTGACGGCGCACCAGGACCTCGGGGAGACCGTGCAGGCGGGCCGGGACTACACCCTGCGGGTGGCCATCGGTAGGTTCGATCCAGGCCAGCCCTACGCGCCGTCGACCTACGGCGGCTACCGGATCGAGCTGCTGGCCGGGGGCACGGTCATCGCGACGGATATCGATACCGTGGACCCGGCGCTGCACACCTTCGAGGACGCGGTGGCGGTGGCGTCGTCGATCCCAAACTCCCTGGTGGGTCAGCCCCTCACGATCCGCCTCGGCCTGTCGACGACTCAGGCGCAGCGATCGACCCACTTCGACGACGTGCGACTCGAAGCTTCGCCGGCGGCGGGCGGCAACCTACCGCCCAGCGTCACCCTCACGTCCCCCGCTGCCGGCACCGTCCTAGCCCCGGCGACGCTGAGTCTGGCGGCCACCGCCGCGGACGCCGACGGCACGGTGGCGGAGGTGCGGTTCTACGCCGGCGCCACCCTGCTGGCCACGGACCCGACGGCCCCCTACAGCTTCGACTGGACCTCCGTCCCAGCCGGCACCTACGTGCTGACGGCGGTGGCGGAGGACGACGGGGGGGCGACGGCGACCTCAGCGGCGGTCACCGTCGTCGTCGAGGATCCGGTCACCGGGGGCACGGTCGCGGTCGCCAACCCCAGCTTTGAGCTGCCGGCCCTCACGGATGGCACGGTGCGCAACGCCACAGGCGTTCCGGACTGGACCTTCGTCGGCACATCGCAGACCTACCGCGGCGTGTTCAATCCGCCGGTGGGCTCGTACCCGACGGCGGGGGGCCAGGGAACGCCCCCCGGGGCCGACGGGGCGCAGGTGGCGTTTCTGTTCAACAACGGTGGGCCTAGCCAGTCGGTGACGGCGCACCAGGACCTCGGCGAGACGGTCCAGGCGGGCCGGGACTACACCCTGCGGGTGGCCATCGGAAAGTTCGATCCGGGTCAGCCCTACGCACCGTCGACCTACGGCGGCTACCGGATCGAGCTGCTGGCGGGGGGCACGCTTATCGCGTCGGACGTCGACACGGTGGATCCCGCGCTGCACACCTTCGAAGATGCGGTGGCGGTGGTCCCGGCGGCGTCGATCCCGCCGGCTCTGCTGGGCCAGCCCTTGACGATCCGGCTCGGGTTGTCGACCACCCAGGCCCAGCGGTCGACCCACTTCGACGACGTCCGGTTGGAGTGGGAATTGGCCGTCCCCTGAGCCCTTCGAACGTTGATCTAGAAACGCCGCGGGGTGGCTCCCGCGGCGTTTCTCATTCAGCCTTCGGTCGAACCAGGCCCGCCGCCTCCTCCAGGGCCCGCCGCTTCTGCGGGTCGGCGCCGGCGGCGTGGAGGAGCTCGGGCTCGACGGCGATGTCGGGTTCGACACCGACGCCTTCGAGGCGGAGGCCGTCCACCCGCACGTCCGCCACCGCCAGGTAGAGGAGACTGCCGTCCATCAGGGGGAAGACCCGTCCGGCGGTGACGGCGCCGGCGGTCCGGCCACCCACCACCGGGCCGATGCCGTGCCGGCGGAAGCCGTGGGCGAGGATTTCCTTGCCGCTGCGGGAAGAGCCGTCCACCAGGGCCACCACGGGCTTGCGCCACTGGGAGTCGACGTCCCTGGGGTCGGCGTTCCTGGGGAGCACGGTGAGGGTGGGGACGGCGCGGCTGAAGAGGGTGAGATATTGGGGATTGGCGCCGCCCCAGCCTCCGCGGAGGTCGAGCACCAGGGCGTCGGCGGCGGAGAGGGGGCCGCCGAAGAGGATCAGCTCTTCGAGGAGGTCGTGGTACGCCTTTCCGGCGTAGGACCACACCGGGACGTAAGCGACGACGCCCTTTCCCCCGACGTTGACGGCCTTCGCGCCGGAGCGCATGGCGTCGAGGAAGAGGGTGGCGGGTTCGAGCATCTCCGGCACCACGTCGAGGTGGAGCGGCGGTCCGTCGGCGGTCCTCTCGATGGTCAGCCGATGGGGGCGGCCGACCTCGGTGAAGGAAGCGACGGGGCGGTAGGGGCTGCCGTCGACGGCGACGAGCACGTCCCCCCGCAGCACGCCGGCCTCGGCGGCGGGGGCCCCCGACAAAACCCCGGCCACCACCATCTTCCCGTCCACCGCTTCGGTGAACAGGCCGATGCCGGGGTAGCGGATCGGGCCGTCGCCGAAACGCTGGCGGAACAGCTCGGGGCTGGACTCGCGGAGGAAGCCCTCGAAGATGGCCAGGAGCTGGTAGTAGGCGGGCTCGCGGTCTGTGAGGTAGCGGGTGTGGGAGGTGTCGAGGTGGCGGAGAAGGTCTTGGATCACAACAGCCGGGTCGTCACCGCTTCGAATCCGTCGGGCGTGGTCAGCGCGGAGGGCGGGCCAGTCGAGGCCGCGGAGGTCGGGGTCGTAGAAGTGCTCCGCCACCAGGTCGGCCACCTCGTCGAGCCGCTCCACGGGGCTAGGCCCCTCCAGTGCCCCGGAGGCTTCCCCCGAGGTCGGCGCTGAAAGACCGAAGGCGAGGAATAGGGCCCCGGCGAGGACGGCCCACCGCGTACGGGCCGCACCCTGCGTGGATGTGGGTTTCAGTCGGAAGGTTCGCCGGATCGCCATCGTCGTCCCCCTGGGGTCGTTCGACGGCGATCCTACCGCCCCTACTCGCTGCGTAGGGATATCATCGGGTCCACCCGGGACGCCCGCCAGGCGGGGACGTAGGTGGCCAGCAGGCCCACCCCCACCATCAGCGCCGCCACCGCGAGGTAGGTTCCGAAGTCGAACGCTTCGATGCCGAAGAGCAGCGTCCGCAGGGCCCGGGTGGCGACGAAGGCCAGAACCGCGCCGAGGGCGATGCCGATAGCTAGGACCTTCGCCCCCTGGCCGAGGATCATCCGCCGCACCCGCGGGGCCGCCGCCCCGAGGGCCATCCGCAGGCCGATCTCGCGGGTCCGCGCCGCCACCGCATAGGAGAGCACGCCGTAGAGCCCCACCACGCCGAGGATGAGGGCCAGCACGGAGGCGATTCCCAGGGTGAGGGTGATGAAGGAGAGCTGGGCCATGGAGTCCGCCGCCAGCCGCTCCAGGGTGAACGTGCGGTACATGGGGGCGTTGGGGGCGTGGCGTCGCACCAGCTCGCGGATTTCGGCGCCGATCTCGGAGGCCCGCGGTGTCTTGACGACGTAGGCCGGCGACGAGATCGTGCGGCGGTTTTCCGGATCTTGGCCGACGAGGGGGAAATAGACCATGGGCTCGGCGGGCTGACGGAAGCCGTACTGGCGCACGTCGTCCACCACGCCGATGACGGTCTCCCACACCTCCTGGTCCTGCATCTGGACCCTCTGGCCGATGGGATCCCGGCCGGGCCAAAGGAGATCGGCGGCGGAGCGGCTGACGAGGACGTTGCCGAGGCGGGTGGAGTGGTCGTCCGCCTCGAAGGTGCGGCCCTGGAAGCGCTCGATCCCCATGGCCTCGAAATAGTCGCCGGCGGCCCAGGTGAAGCTCACCAGGGGCCCCTCCTCCCCCTCGGGGGTGGTTTCGTTGCGGAACCTTACGGTGCCCACCCCTTCGTTGAGGGGCACGTTCTCCACCAGGCCCACCCGCTCGACCCCCGGGAGGGCAGCCACCCGGTCCATGAAGTCGAGGTGGAAACGGGCGTAGGACGGCGCGTCTTCGAGGCTGGGGGATTCGGGGGCAATCTGGAAGGTGTAGAGGTCGGCGGTGTCGTACCCGGGATCCACCGCCCGGAGCCGTTCGAAGCTCCGCATCAGGAGGGCCGAGCCGATCAGCAGCACGAGGGCCAGGGCGGTCTGCCCCGCCACCAGGACGTGGCGGCCCCAATGGCGCCCCTGGGTGTTGCCGCGTCCCCCTTCCCGCAGCCGCATCATGCGGGGGGCGGAGAACCTGAGGGCCGGCACCAGGCCGCAGAGCAGGGCCGAGGCGACGGACAGTGCGAAGGCGAAGAGGAGGGTCCCCGGACCCACCGCCACCTGGCCGAGGCGCGGCACCTCCGCCGGCGCGGCGCTGAGGAGCAGGGGCACCCCGGCCCACGCGACGGCCACCGCCAGCAGTCCGGCGAAGGCGGCCACGATACCGGACTCCGCCAGTTGGGAGAGCACCAGCCGCCCGCGGGCGGCGCCGAGGGCGCGGCGCACCGCCAGGTCCGGGAGTCGGCCCTCCGCCCGCACCATGAAGAGGTTGGCGACGTTGGCGCAGGCGATCAGGAGCACAAGGCCCATGGAGCCGAGGAGGATCCACAGGGGAGCCGAGATGTTGCCGAGGAGCTCGTCGCGGATCGACCGCACCACCGGCCGGTGCTGCTGGATCAGCTCCACGTAGGCTCCGGTGCCGCCGAAGGTCTCCGGAAGCTGCCGGGCCAGGACCTCGAGCTCCGCGGCGACGCCCTGGGGCTCGGCGCCGGGGGCCATGCGGGCCACCATGCGCTGTCCGAAGCGGCCGACTTCGAACTCCTCCGGCACCACCCGGGGAAACCACAGCAGGGTCTCGTCGCTGGGGAACCAGAAGTCGGGACCCATGATGCCGATGATCTCCCGGTCCTCACCGGACACGTAGTGGGTCTGCCCGAGGACCGAAAGGTCGCCCCCGAACCAGGTCTGCCACAGGGTGTGGCTGATCACCGCCACCCTACCCTCGTCCTCCGGGGCCGGCAGTCGGCCGTGGAGGGGGCGCACCCCGAGGGTGTCGAAGAGGGAGGCCGTCGGTGCCGACATGGAGATGCGCTCGATCCGATCCCCCACGCGAAGGGTGCTGGTAAAGCCGTTGTAGGTGGCGATCCCTTCGAGGTTCTCGGACTGATCGCGGTAGTGGACGTAGAACTCCGTCGCCGCGGGGAACTCGTCCGGAAAGTCCGAACCCGGCGCCGATGCCCCCAGGTAGACGAGGCGATCCGGATCGCGGAAGGGGAGGGGATCGATCAGGACCGTCTCGACGACGCTGAAGATCCCCACGTTGACGCCGATGGCGAGCCCGAGGGTGGCGATTGCCAGAAGGGCGAATCCCGGGGTCCGTGTCAGGGAGCGGAAGGCGTGTCGAAGGTCCTGGGTCCAGGTTTGCGCCATTGGGGTCCTCTCTCGCGTCGGGGGGTGTTCGGCCGGGGGCCCAAGGGCTGGGGCCCAGGATAGATGGGAGGTTGCTTCGTTCCCTAGAAACTTCTGAGAGGGCGCGCAGGTTTGTCTGAAAGGCAAATTGGCCAATCGAGACTTAGAATTGTGGGGTTCAAAAATCTGGTCAATGATGATTTTTTCGAAACCTGCGCTGGTATGATGAATCAATTAACCTGCCGAAGGCCTCGGAGAGAGGCTCAACAGCACGATCCGAAAGGAGCCCCCCATGCGTCGACTTCCCGTTTCCATGGTCATCCTCGTCGGTCTTCTGGCCCTCCCCGCCTCGCTGACCTTCGCCGCCGAATCCCCCGCTGAGGCGTCCGAGATCGCGTCGTCGCCGGACGCGGCAGCTGACCTGGAGGCGCCCTCTGACGACGTTGCGTCCTCTGGCACTACCCGGGCCACCTGCCAGGCCACCTGCGGAGACACCGGTGGTTCCGTGTCCATCAGCTGCTCCGGGAGCTGCACCGCGGTCGACCAGGACTGCCCCAGTCAGCGGGGCTACGTGGAGTGCAACGGGCAGCCCAGCACCCGCAAGAACTGCGGTGAGTGCATCCCCTGTTTTGCTGAGAGCTTCTGCCCGGATGGTGGCTCCGTATGGTGCTCGGGATGGGGGTTCCGCTGCATCGGAGGCGACGACCTCTGCTTCGTCAGCTGCAACAACAACGTGACTTTCTGCCCAGGCCACTTCGGGCAGCTGGTATGCACTGATAACGGATTTGGATTCTGAACCCGGCGACCGGCAATCTGCCTTTCGGGACGGGCTGATAGGATCATCCGATGCTTCCAAAAGGCGCCAATCGCGAATCTGTGCTCCCCGTGCTCGATGAGCTCGGGGGGCTCGGTGAGAGTGTCTCCAATGACGTTCGGCGACGCACCGGCGTCCCCGCCGCCGACGTCTACGGTGTCGCCACCTTCTACAGCTTGCTGGCCAAGCCCGATGCCGGCATGCGGGTCTGCCAGGGGCTCAGCTGTCATCTGGCGGACTGCCGTAGCCTCCACCGGGAGTGCGAGGTTCTAGGCGTTTCCGCCACCTACGCCTCGTGTCTGGGGCGATGCGATCAGGCGCCGGCGTCGTGGGACCCCGACGGTCAGGAGGCCTTGATCGACACCGGCCTGACGCCGAGCGGCGACGACCTCGCCATCGATCTGGCGGCGGGGGAGGGGGAGTCGGTCCCCTACCGCGGCCTGGAGCTGGCGACGGAGAAGGGGGCCGAATGGGTCCTCGATCAGCTCGAAGCTTCCGCCATCACCGGACGCGGCGGCGCCGGCTTCCCGGCCCACATCAAGTGGCGGGGGGTGCGGAGCCAGGCGGTGACGGAGCGCTACGTGGTCCTGAACGCCGACGAGGGGGAGCCCGGGACCTTCAAGGATCGGGAGATCATGCTGCGCCGCCCCCACCTCGTCGTGGAGGGGCTGGCCATCGCCGCAAAGGTGCTGGAGGCGGACGACGTCTACCTCTACGTGCGGGGTGAGTTCCGCCGCCCGCGCCACGCCGTCGAAGACGCCATCGCCGACGGCAAAGCCCGCGGCGTGCTCGGGGAGTTGCCCCGGTGGCACGTGGTGGAGGGGCACGGCGCCTACATTTGCGGCGAAGAGACCGCCCTCCTGGAATCCCTCGAAGGTAAGCGGGGCATGCCGCGGATGAAGCCGCCGTTCCCTGTGGAGAAGGGATTCCGCGGGCGCCCCACGCTGATTCAGAACGTCGAGACCATCGCCTGCCTGCCGGCGATCCTGGAGCGGGGGGGCGAGTGGTTCCGCGGCCTCGGACGCACCGAGGCCGGCACCAAGCTCTATTGCGTTTCGGGCCACGTGGCCCGCCCGGGGGTCTACGAGGCCCCCATGGGCCTGCCCTTCGCCGAGCTGCTGGGGATGGCCGGTGGCCCCGTCGGCACGCTCCGGGCCTTCTCCCCCGGCGGCGCGTCGAGCGGTTTCCTGCCGGTGTCGAAGGTGGACGTGGCCATGGACTTCAAGTCCCTACAGAACGCGGGCTCCATGCTCGGCTCCGCCGGCGTCGTCGTCTTGAACGACACGGTGGACATGGCGGAGGCGGCGCTTGTGCAGGCGGTCTTCTTCGAAGACGAATCCTGCGGCCAGTGCGCCCCCTGCCGGATCGGAACCCAGATGGTGAGGCAGTCTTTGGAACGGTACTTGGAGCACCGTGATCCCTCGGTGCTGAGCCACCTCCAGGACGTCGCCTGGGGCATGGGGGAGGCGTCGATTTGCGGCCTCGGCCAGGCCGCCGCCCTACCCCTGCGCTCCGCCATGCAATATTTCCCCGAGGCCTTCGCCAGGAAGGCGAACGGCTCTTCCCCCCCCACCGCCTCTCCTTGACCGCGGACTCGAGGTACACCCGATGCAAGACCGCCCCGCCAAGCAGAGTTTCGTCGTCATCGACGGCAACGAGCTGTCCTTCGAGCCCGGGGAGACCCTCCTCGAGGTGGCGGCCCGCGCCGACATCGAGATTCCCACCCTCTGCCACGACCCCCGCCTGAGCCCCGCCGGCGCCTGCCGCATGTGCCTGGTGGAGGTGGAGGGGGCGCGGCTGATGCAGCCGGCGTGCTCCGCCAAGGCGAACCCGGGCATGGTGGTGCGCACCCAGAGCGAAAAGGTGGAGCGCAACCGACGCTTCATCGTTTCCCTACACATGGCGGACACCCTAGACGACCGCGCCGTCGCCGAGGACGCCAAGCCGTCGCGGGTTTTCGAGCACGCCGACCGCTACGGAACCGCAGGGCGGTGGCCCGCCGTGGAGCAGCAGCGGGCGGCCCGGGAGCACGACGACAACGCCTTCATCGCCTACCGCGCGGAGCACTGCATCCTGTGCTCCCTGTGCACCCGCTACTGCGACCAGGTGGAGGCGGTCTCCGCCATCACCCTCGCCGGTCGCGGACCCACCACCACCATCTCCACCCCCGATCGCCTGCCCCTCACCGACACCACCTGTGAGCTGTGCGGCGGCTGCGTGGACGTGTGCCCCACCGGCGCCATGACGGAGAAGGCGGGGCTGGCCTGGGGCAAGCCGGAGGCGCAGCTGGAGAAGGTTCGTTCCACCTGCAACTTCTGCGGCGTCGGCTGCCAGGTGGACCTCAACGTCGACCGCGACGCCAACCGCCTCGTGAAGGTCACCAGCCCGCCGCCGGGCACCACCGTCAACGACGGCAACCTGTGCGTCAAGGGGCGCTTCGCCAACGACTTCGTCCACCACGGGGATCGCCTCACCGTGCCCCTGGTCCGCGGGGAGGACGGCGGGCTCCACGAAGCCACCTGGGACGAAGCCCTGGACCGCGTGGTGCAGGGCCTCGGTGCGGTGCGGGACGAACACGGCGCCGACGCCCTGGCCTTCGTCAGCTCCAGCCGATGCACCGGCGAAGAAAACTACCTGGTCCAAAAACTCGCGAGGGCGGCGTACGGCACGCACAACGTGCATCAATGCGCGGCAACGTGACACGCCCCAACGGTCGCCGGTCTGGTGACCACGTACGGCGCCGGCGCCATGACCAACTCGATCCCGGAGATCCGTGATGCGGAGTTCCTCTTCGTCACCGGGTCCAACACCACCGAGGCCCACCCCATCATCGCGATGGAGATGAAGGCGGCGGTGCAGCGGGGGGCGAAGCTGGCGGTGGCGGATCCCCGCAAGATCTGGCTCACGGGCATCGCCGACTGGCACATGCAGCTCAAGCCCGGGACCGACGTCTGGCTGCTCAACGCCATGGCCCACGTGATCGTCACCGAGGGTCTGGAGCGGCGGGACTGGATCGAGGAGAACACCGAGAACTTCGACGCCGTGCGGGAGACGGTGCTGCGATATCCGCCGGAGGAGGCGGAAAAGGTCACCGGCGTACCGGCGGACACCATCCGCGAGGTGGCCCGGGCCTACGCCTCCACCCCCAAGGCGGGCATTTACTACACCCTCGGCATCACCGAGCACACCACAGGTACCGACAACGTCTACGCCCTGTCGAATCTCGTGTTGATGACCGGCCATCTCGGGGTCCGGTCGGCGGGGATGAACCCCCTGCGGGGGCAGAACAACGTCCAGGGGGCCAACGACGCCGGCGCAACGCCGGTGTTCTACCCCGGCTACCAGAAGGCCGACGACCCCGCCGTCCGCAGAAAATTCGCCGAAGCCTGGGGGGTGCCCCAGAGCGACAACCGGGGTCTCAACCTCAACGAGATGATGAAGGCCATGCAGCGGGGGGAGATCCGCGGCATGTACCTCGTGGGGGAAGACATCGTCGTCTCCGAACCCAACGTCTCAAAGGTGGAGGAGGGGATGAACCACCTCGATTTCCTGGTGGTGCAGGACATCTTCCTCAACGAGAGCGCCCGCTGGGCCGACGTCATCCTCCCCGCCGGATGCTTCGCCGAGAAGGACGGCGTGTTCACCAACTCCGACCGCCGCGTCCAAAGGGTCCGCAAGGCCGTCGAGCCGCCGGGGCAGGCCCGGGCCGATTGGGAGATCCTGGTGGACGTCATGCGCCGGGCCGGTTTGAAGCAGCCGGACTACCAGAATCCCGGTGAGATCTACGCCGAGATGGCGTCCCTGGCGCCGAAGTTCGGCGGCATCGACCATCCCCGCCTCGACCGCGAGGGGGGGCTGCAATGGCCGGTGGTGTCGGCGGAGGACACCTCCACCGAATACCTCCACAGGGGCGGCGTGCTGCGGGGCAAGGGCCTTTTCCAGCCGGTGGAGTTCCGACCCCCCTTCGAGCAGGAGGACATCGAGTATCCCCTCGTCCTGTCCACCGGCCGCACCCTTTACCACTACAACGCCGCCACCCAGACCCGGCGCTCCGAGGGTCTCACCTCCAAACAGCCGGAGGCTTTCGTGGAGGTCCACCCTAGGGATGCCCGGCGCCTGGGGATCGACGACGGCCAGATGGTGGACGTGGTCACCCGGCGGGGCCGGGTCCGCTGCCGGACCATGGTCAGTCGGCAGGTGCGCCGCGGGTCGATCTGGATGCCCTTCCACTTCCCCGAGGCTCGCACCAACTACCTCACCACCGACGCCGGCGACCAGGTCACCGGCACCGGCGAGTACAAGGTCTGCGCCGCCCGCCTCGAACCGGTGGAGGGCTCGGAGGCCAGGAAGGTCTTCCGAGGTTCCCAGGCGTCGGCGATTCCTTAGGGGCCGTGGCCAGCCGTTGACCCGAGACGCAACGGCCTCGGCCGCAGACGAGGGCCGAGGCCGGGCGAACGGAGACCCCCGGGGCGCCTCACCGGGTGGGGTCGATCAGGGTGATTCCCCTCAAGGTCAGGCGCCCCTGGAGGTCACGGGCAGGTGTTGGCGAAGAAGTTGAAGTTGTTCTCGTACACCGCCGCGCACTTCTCGCTGATGAAGCCATCCACGGATCCGGCGCCGCGCAGCCAGGAGGTGCCGATGTTGATCGTCGGACCGACCACGCGGATCGCCGACCCGACCACTTCCGAGTGGGTGATCGTGACGGGGTTCTGCTCCATCAGCACGCCGTTACCGTTGGCGCCGTAGGTGACGATCTGGCTGTGTAGGACGGTCAGGATGCCGTTGGACCGCAGGATGCCGTACTGGGTAGCGGCGCCGTCCGCCAGGATGCTCACCCGGCGCAGCGTGGTGTAGTTGGTGGAGTACTGGGGCTGCTGGGTCTGCATGCCGGTGTTGGTGCCGCTGCCGCCGCGGACCTTGATGTCGACGTCCTCGACGAGCACCGGGGCCGAGTCCTCGCGGTTGAGGATGCCGTCGTTGGTGAAGGAACCATGGTTGGCGACGATCCGGGACCCCACGATGGTCGGACGCGACGTGAAGCCGGCGTTGACGATGCCGTAGTTCTGCTCACCCTGGGTCACCACGACATCAACGTTGTCGATGTACGGCGACGAGGCGGTGTTGCGGAAGCCCCAATGGCTGGCAAAGTCGTCGGTGGCGGTCACCGTCATGTCTACGAACCTGGGGGAGGTGTTGACGTTGGCAATGCTGATGCACAGTGAGTTGGTGGCGTTGCTGTTGCAGCGAACCGTCAGCTGGCGCATCTCAGCGGGGCTGGCGCCCATCACGATGCCGATGCCGCGGTTGAAGGTCGCAGGCTCCTGGCCGAGGCCGCGGATTACGGTGACGGTGCGTCCCGAACCCTCGACATCGACGTAGGGCTTCATCTGAAAAGGCGTGGTGCCGATGTCGTAGATGCCGGGCTCCAGCTTGAGTAGGTACGGGTTGTTGGCGTTGGCGCCGGTGATACCAGCGATGGCGTTGAGCAGCGCGGTGCCGCTGGCGGCGGGGGAGCCGATGACCGGCGACACGACGACGGTGCTGACGTAGGGCTGGGCCTGTGCCGTAGCGGCGAAGCTGAGCAGAACGGCGAAGAGAAGGGTCGAGTAGAACAACTTGCGAGTAGCGACAGAGCGCATTAGCTTCTCCTTGAAGCAAAATCTGTTGGACGAGACGCCGACACGACGTCTTCGAAAGCCAGGGCGCCAAGCTCGTCGGTTTCCTCTCACCAAAAACGTGAAAGAGAAAGAGGCCATGTCAGGCGTATTGCGAGGGGGTGACGGCACGGTGTGGCGTGGCTGCGGGTGGCGTCGGTGCTGACTTTCGACGTCCCGGGAGCAGGGCGCATGGGGGAGCAGACAGGCGTCGGTGGAAGCTGACGACGGGTGGGCGGTGCCAGGGGCGAGACGGCTCCTCGGTGGGGTGAACCGGAGGGATTCGCTGGCACCGGCCTTGCTCTTTGGAGCGGCGAACAGATCATCCCAAGTTTGCCAAGGAGGCTCCCCATGCCGCGATTGGACACCCTGTCCTCGCCCCCCGTCGCCTGCATATCGGCGGCGGTCCTCATCCTCTGGTTCGGCGCCGCTGGCGTCGTCGCCCAACCGTTCGCCTACATCACCGAAGCCCTGGACGGCACGGTGGCGGTGGTGGACCTCGGGCAGACCCCGCCGGCGGTCGCCACCCGGCTGACGGTGGGCTCCCTTCCCATCGGCGTCGCCGTCGCCCCCGCGGGGGATCGGGTGTACGTCACCAACAGCGGCGACGGCACTGTTTCGGTGATCGACATCGCTCAGAATCCGCCCCAAGTGATCCATACCGTTACGGTGGGGGACGAGCCCAACGGGGTGGTGGTGAGCCCCGACGGCGATACGGTCTACGTCGCCAACTACTCCGGGAACACGGTCTCGGTGATCGACGTCTCCCCGGCGGTCCCCGCGGTGGTCGCCACGGTGCCCGTCGGCGAGCAGCCGGAGGGCGTCGCCGTCGACGCCGCCGGAAACAGACTCTATGTCGGCAACTCCGAAGACTTCGGTGCCACCGGGAGCACGGTCTCGGTGATCGATCTCACGGGGGTGACCCCGGCGGTGGTGGACACCATCGACACCGAGCCGGAGACCCACGGCATCCTGGTGGCCCCCGACGGGCGCCTTTGGGTGGCGACGTCGGACAGCAGCAACCTCGCCGTGATCGACACCGGCACCAACACGGTGCAGCACACGGTGGCGGCGGGGGACCGGCCCTACGGCCTCGCCATCTCCCCCGACGGCACCCGGGCCTACACCTCGAACCCGGAGGTCGGCACCGTCACCATCGTCGACATGACGGTAGAGCCCCCCGTCGCCATCGGTACGATCCCCGGGGTCCTGAACGTCATCGGCCTCGACACCAGCGACGATGGAAGTCGGCTCTACACCGTCAGCCTCGACGATACGCAGCTCGAAGTCTTCAACGTCTCCGTGACGCCGCCGGTGTCCCTGGGAACCGTAGGTTTAGGTGGGCTACCGGTGGGCTACGGCCAGTTCGTCGCCCCGCTGGGGGCCCTGATCTTCGCCGACGGCTTCGAATCCGGGGACCTCACCGCCTGGTCGCCGCAGATCTGAGGGCCCACGGCGTCCCGCGCCCGGCGACGACTGGGAGGCCGTCAGCCCCGCCCGGCGCCGGATGCCTTGGGCCCTGCTCGTCGATCCCAGCATCGACCTCGGCGCCGCTGCTCTAGGAACGGCGCCGTTGCTCTAGGAACAAGGTGACCAGGGGGAAGAGGGGCAGGAGCAGGAGGACGTAGAAGGCCGGGGCTCCGTAGTCGACCCCCTTGGGTCGATAGACGCCGCCGTGGAGCAGGCAGGTGAGGCCGTAGAAGCCGAGGATCGCGGTACCGCAGGCCCGCCAGAGGGCGGTGTCGACGGCGGGAGGTTCCTTGACGGCAGCGGTTGCCGTCGCGACTTCGGGCGGGCCCGAACCTTCAGGACGGAGCAGGGGTCCAAAGCGTTCGACGTCCCAAACCAGCAGCGCCAGGGTGCCGCAGAGCATGAGGGTGGTCACGACGGCCGTGGGGACCACCCCCGTGCTCCAACAGAACGCCGTGATGCAGACCATCACCGGCAGCGCCAGGGCGGCCCCGAGGGGGGCAAAGGTCTGGGTCATCAGCAAGACGGCGATGACCAGCTGAACGGCCCCGACGAAGGGGTAGAAGACGCCGGTGGCGAAGAAGGCGTGGAGGAAATCGTGGAACGGCCCGGTGTTCTGCGGGTCGGTGAAGGGCTGCCGGAGCACCTTCTTGAGCCCGGCGGGCACGAAGGCGAAGCCCAGCAGGATCCGGAGGTTGACGACGGCGAGGTGGCTGAGGCGCCGGGCACGGAGCGCCTGGAGGAGTTGCTTCACACCGGGATCTTAGCCCGAACCGGCCCTCCTGTAGCGCGGGTGCGACCCCCTCGGCCGCCAAGTGCCGCCGGCTCCTCGAAGCGCAATCGTCAAAGGACCCCATGGGAAGCGGCGCGGGCTTGTATAACGGTGGAAGTGGCAACCTATCGTCTGGCCAGTTTCGGGATTGCGGGCGACTCTCCATGGGGGGACGCCCGGGTCAGTCGTTTCTATCCATGCAGCCCTTCGAAAGGACCTCGGAATGACGCGCAGATTCATCTTTCAACTCTTGATGCTGATCCTGCTCTTTGGACTATGGGCCGCTCCTTCGAGCGCCCAAACGGGCCTGTGCTCGTCGACCTGTTCGTCGTCTAGCCCCTGTGACAAGGACTGCTACGACACTGGCGGTCCTGTCTTCTTCTCCACCTGCGGTGACTACGGGGTTTGCAGTGGCCCTCCGCCCTGCACCGGGTCGACGCGCTGGATTCGGGCCGAGAGGGTCCCCGGCGCCTCGACCGTCACGGGCTATTCCTGCTTCAACGACCATTGGTATCCCTGGGACCCCAATGTCTGGCCGAAGGTCTATGAACACGTCTCCAACTCTTACAGTATTGATGAGTACCTAGTGACCAGAGCCTGCGACGGAACGGTGAGCGAGCAGCTGCTCTCCAGTACTCCAGGCAGCATTTCCTGCGCCCGCCGGACCTTGGCCACGTGTTCCTTTCCTTTTGGGCTGCCGGGCCTGACCTGCGCGCAGTAGCACCAAGAGCTGCGGCCCTCGGCGCCCGGTTCTGCACGCTGAGTCACCCCACCGGTGCTGCCCGCTGCGGCACCGGGTCTAGCTTCCAGGTCGCCCAAGGGCCGACAGGTCCTCGAAGCGCAATCGTCAAGGAACCGGGTGGGAGGTGACGTGGGCCTGTATAACGGTGTCAGTGGAAATCCATCGTCTGACCGGGCTCAGGCCTGCGGGTGGCTCCCTGCTCGGAGGGGCCGGGTCAGTCGTCTCTACCCCTACAGCCTTTCGAAAGGATTCCAGAATGACGCGAAGCTTGTTCCTCCGGTTTTCGGCGCTGATGTTACTCTTCGGTCTTTGGGCCGCCCCTTCGAGCGCCCAAGTAAACCTAGACATGTGTTGGTCGATATGCTCGTCGTCGAGTCCCTGCGATCAGGTCTGTTTCGACGACGGTGACGGAATTTTCTTCTCCACCTGCGGTGAGTACGGGGTTTGCGAAAGCTCCACTCCCCCCTGCCAGGACCCGAAGCGTGTCACTACGAGGGTCGACACCATTCCCACGGGGTCGGTCGTCACCGGTTCCTGGTGCCATTTCGACCATTGGTATCCGGGTGACCCCTTCGCCTGGGATCGCTACTACGACTATACGTCGTACTCCTACCGCAAGGAAACGATTCGGGTGACCGAGTTCTGCAACGGAACCGTGACCGAACAGCTCGTATCGACCTCGACGTACAGCGTCACCTGCGCCCGGCGCACCTGGGCCGCCTGCTTCTCTGCGTGGGGTCCGCCACCGCTGACCTGCGCCTGATGGCGATCTGACCTGCCGGGTGACTCTCCCTGCCGGCGCCGCCCTACCGCGGCGCCGGTGGCTCGTTCGATCAGATTTCTGGAAGGTTCTTTTCAACCGGGTCACTCGTCAATCGACGGCCCGGTCCTCGAAGGCGGAGTGGAGGGTTCGGGTGTCGGCGCCGTGGCTGGTGAGGCAGTAGGCGCCGACGCTGAGGATGGAGCTGCCGAGGGCGGCGACGGCGAAGAACACCAGGAACAACCAGACCACCAGGCGGCGGGATCCGCGGGCCGGGCGGGGGCCGTGGGTAGAGCCGTCGGCATACTCGACGAGGCCCACGGGATTGACCCGGGGCGGGGCGAAGACGTCAGGGGAAGGGGGTCTCTGAGGGGTAGCGTCCATACATGGGTTACGGTCTCGGGCGCTGAATCGGATCGGGGCTTCGCTCCTTGCTAGGATGCCATCGACATGGAGGGGGATATGATGGACTGGCGATACGATGAAACTTGCCAGGGCACCACGGCGAACGGTGGAGAACCGATGGCCGCGGTCCCGGTGCCGGGGTTGACAATCCTCGCCCACCCCGATCCGCAGCGTATCGGCGAGCGCTTGCCGCTCCCAGTGCTGGCCCTCGGCCGCTCGGTGTCCCTTTCCCGGTTAGAACCGGCCTTCCGAAGGCGGGGACAGGGCGATGCCAAGGCGGCCCTTCCGCTGGCGGTGCGGACCCTCAGCCGCAAGCCACTCCGATTGGTCGGGGAGACGTCCGGTGCGGTGACCGTTGATGTGCAGGACACATCCACCGGGGTCGTCGTCGATGGGACTCCAGTGCAGGGGCGGCGAACCTTCGGGCCGGAGGAGATTCAGCGGGGCGTCGGGCTCGTGCTGGGTCGCCGGGTTGCCCTTCTGCTACATCCGATGCTCACGCCCCCAGGCGCGGACACCCCCAAGTGTGGGCTGGTGGGGGATAGCGATTCCATGATGGGCCTCCGGCACGAGATCCTTCGTCTGGCTCCTTTGAAAGTGCCGGTGCTGCTGCGGGGTGAAAGCGGGACCGGAAAAGAGTTGGCGGCCCGAGCCCTGCACGACCAGAGCCCCCGTAGCAATCAGCCCTTTGTGGTTGTCAACATGGCGACCCTCAACCCCACCCTCGCGGCCGCCGAGCTCTTCGGGGCGGTACGTGGAGCCTTCACCGGTGCCGACCGAAAAAGGCCCGGGCTGTTTCAGGCTGCCCGCCACGGTACGCTGTTTCTCGACGAGATCGGCGAGACGCCGGTGGAGGTCCAGGCCATGCTGCTCCGGGCCCTGGAAAGTGAGGAGATCCTGCCGGTGGGGGGTATCGAGCCCGAGGGCATCGAAGTTCGCGTGATCGCGGCGACAGACCTCCGCCTGGAGGAGGCCATGGAGGGCGGACGGTTCCGGGCCCCCCTCTACCACCGCCTTGCTGGCTATACCCTGCACCTGCCTCCGCTGCGGGAACGGCTCGACGATCTGGGCCAACTGCTCCAGGTCTTCCTCGAACGGGAGATCGCCGCCTTCCGTGAAGAGGCGGTTGGCGCTAACGGGTCCGTCTCTGTTCCACAGACTCCGTATCCCAGCGCGGAGATCGTCGCGCGGCTGGTCCGGCACCCCTGGCCGGGCAACGTC
>JBCDIS010000124.1:0-20410 GCA_038748685.1 Acidobacteriota bacterium
ATTTTGCACGGTCTCGCGGCCCGAGGGACCCTAGGATCCGTCACTCCGCCGGGGCGGCGGGGGCCTTCTTCTTCTCAGGCTCGCGGATCTGGATGCGGCGGTCGATGCCGGGGGCGTCGACGGTTTGCCGGATCCCGGAGGGCCACAGGATCTCCACCGAGTCGACTTTGGTGGCCTCCCCGAGGCCGAAGTAGACCGGCATGTCGCTCTGGGCGAGGTAGCCGCTCTTGCCGTCGTTGGGTTTGACGAAGGTCCTGCCACCGGCCTTGACGGTGACCATGGCGCCGATGCCGGAGCGGTTCGACGTCGTCCCCTCGAGGTCCACCTCAAGCCAGCGGACCTTCTTGACGTCGGAGAGGTTGCTCACCAGCACCATCGGCTCGGCGTTGAACTCGTTGGTCACGATGTCGACGTCGCCGTCCCCTTCGAGGTCGAAGAGCACCGAGGACCGGGTCCCCAGGGCCCCCATGACGGTGATGCAGCCCTCGGCCCCTTTGCAGTCGTTGTGGTCCTTGTCGTCGCCGGCGCAGTTGAGCTCGAACCAGGGCTGGGCGGTTTCTCCGTTCTTGCGGGGCTCCACCCCCACCAGGTACTCGGCGTCGACGAAGCGCTTGCCGTTCTCGTTGAGCAGCAGGGAATTGACGCCGTAGCGCCAGGGGTAGTTCATGCTGGAGGTGATGAAGACATCCTCCCAGCCATCGGCGTTGAGGTCCCCCGACGACAGGCCCCAGGGCCAGAAATTCTCCGCCCCCTTGGCGGTGGACACCTCGGTGAACTTGCCGTTCCCTTCGTTGTGGAACAGGGCGTTGCCGAGCACGTGGTGACCGTCGGTGGCGAGGGCCTCCTTGGGACGGTTCTTCGGCATCTTGCTCTTTTCCTTGGGCACTGGGAGCACTTCGATCATGTCGGTGTGCATGTCGGTGAGGTAGATGTCCATGAGCCCATCGTTGTCGTAGTCGAAGACCCGGATGCCCATGGAGCCCCACGGGGTGGAGGGGAAGACCTCCCGGCTACGTTTCACGAAGCGCTTGCCGCCGTCGTTCTGCCAGTATTCGTCGTGCCCCTGCATGCTGAGGACGAACAGATCGAGCCAGCCGTCTTCGTTGAGATCCAGGGCGCTGGCGTCGCCGCTCCAGCCCGGGTCCACGAGGCCGGTGGCTTTGGAGACGTCCTCGAAGCGGTTGCCGCCGAGGTTGCGGTAGAGGATGCTGGTCTCGGTGCGCTCGGGGAAGAGGTGCCCCGAAAAGGCGTCCTCGTAGCCGATCCAGTAGCCCCCGGCGCCTTTCTTTTCGCCGGTGTACTTACCGACGTTGGTCAAGAAGAGGTCGAGGAGACCGTCGCGGTCGTAGTCGAAGAAGACCGCCCCGGACGAATGCCCGACATGGCCGAGGCCCGCCTTGGCGGTGATGTCGCGGAACTTGCCGCCGCCGAGGTTCTCGAACATCAGATTGCCCTGGCGCACGGTGGTGACGAAGAGATCCGGGTCGCCGTCGTTGTCGGTGTCGGCGAAGGAGGCGGTGACGCCGATGCGGTCCGCCACCGCGACCCCCGCCTTCTCCGTGAGGTTCTCGAATTTGCCGTTACCGAGGTTGCGCCACAGCTCGTTGGGCCCGATCTGGCTGGTGAAGTAGACGTCCAGCCGACCATCGCCGTCGACGTCCGCCACCGCGAGGCCGTTGCCGTGGTCGTAGTGGACCGCCTTGTAGCGGATGCCGGCATCCTCGACGATCTGATGCTCGAAGGTGATGCCGCTCTCGGCGATGCGGTCGGTGAAGCGGAAGCCGTGGAAGGTCTCATACTGGCGGGCCACCAGCTGCTGGGCCGCCTGGCGTAGGGGGACCCAATACGGATCCACCACCTCTGGATGGGAGCGCTGCGGCTTGGGCTGGTCCGGTGGGCACGCCTCCACCCCTTGGGCGAGGGACGCCGCGGGGAGGATCGAGGTGAGGACGCAGCCGACGACGAGGAGGCGGAGGATGCGTGCGGAGAGCATCTCGGGCATGGTGCAGGGTCTTCCTATGCAGGGGGAGGTGTTCGTGGCGCCGGCGTCACGGCGGGCGCTGTGGGGGCTCGGGGCCGATCCTAGCAGCCCGACGACGGGGCATGGGCCGCGGCGGGCTGCGGCGCCCCGGGGCCGGGGAGATGGCCCCATGGGGGGAGGATTTCGCGTAACGGTACGGGGCCCATCGTCCCAATGGGGTCCGAAACCTCTGGCCCCCGGTGCTAGCATCCGCACCCAACCCCCTCGGAGGAATCGCCAGTTGCCCACCACCCCGAGCCCCAATGTCCTGACCTTCCCGGGCCGGTCCCTAGACGCCGGCGGGGAGGGGGTGTCCGAGGACGTCTGGAACGACATGAGACGTCGTTTGGAGGCTTCGGTACGCAAGGTCTGCCCCCCTCACCTCGCCGACCGCAGCGACGATCTCGTCCAGGTGGCGATGCTTCGGGTGATGGATGTGGCCCGAAAAAGTGAGGGTGTACGCGTTTTCACTTCGTCCTACCTGTATCGCGCGGCGTATAGCGCCCTGATCGACGAGATTCGCCGGCTTCGCCGCCGGCAGGAGGTAGGAATGGAAGACGAAGACGGCACGCCGATGCCCCTCGAAGCGGAGCTTCCGGATCCGGAGCGCCATACGGCTAGCCGGGAAGCCGGGCAGGCGATCACGGAATGCCTCGGAACCCTGGTGCGGCCCCGGCGCTTGGCGGTGACCTTGTATCTACAGGGGCACGGCACCCCGGACGCTTCGGGGGTTCTGGGGTGGAGCGTCAAGAAGACCGAGAACTTGATCTACCGGGGCTTGGCGGACCTGCGTCGATGTCTCGGCGGCAAGGGGTGGTCGCCATGAAGGATCTAGGGGGACAGGACCAAGATCGTCTCCAACGTGCCTTCGGGGAGCGCCCGGCGGCGGCGCCCCCGGGTCGCCGGCCGGTGGATCCGGAAAGAATCTGGAGCGCGGTACGCGGCGAGCTACCGGCCGCCGAAGCCCGGGCGCTGGTGGACCGGATGGCGATGGACCCGGAGCTCGCCCAGGAGTGGCGGCTCGCGGCGGAGGTGTCGAGGCAGCTGGACGAGGCCGCCGAGTTGGATCCCGAGTCGGAGCTCGAGCCGGCGCCGGCGGCGGCACCTGGCCCGCGCCGGGGGCGGATGTGGATGGCCCTCGCCGCCTCGATCATGAGCGCTGCCCTCGGAGCCCATCTGCTGCTGGGTCCCGGGGGGCCCGGTGTCGGTCCCGGCGACGCTGGTCGCCCTGGTGCCGGCGACGGAGTGTCGGCCACCTTCCGCCAGGCCGAAGCCGCAGCGGTGGAATCCCTGGTGGAAGGGGCCGTCCCGCGGGACGCCGCGGTGCTGCGGTGGCGCGGACCCGAAGGGGCCGTGTCCTGGGACCTGTGGGTCTCTTCGGGGGACCTGTCGGACCTCGCCGTCGCCACCGGGCTGACCGTCCCCGAGTACGCCGTGCCGGCGGAGGCCTTGGCGGGGCTCCCCTCCGGAGCGCCTGTCTTCTGGCGGGTCGTCGCCCGCCTGGAGGACGGTACGGAGGTGTCGTCGAGCTTCGAGTCGCAGCTCGAATGACCGTTCGGCCGCGGACGGTAACGCCGTGGCCCTGAAATTGCCGATCCGAAGTGGGTGAGGGGATTCGCGATGCCAGTGCGTTGGGGCAGTGTCCCCGAGATCACGGGGCTGACAAAGGAGATCACCATGAAAAGACCCATTTCCCATATTGCTCCCACCGTCCATTTCCTGGCCGCCCTGCTGCTGGCCTTGCTCGCCCCCTTCGCGGCGTTCGCTGACTTTCCCCTCGGCAGCGGAGTCCTTACCGGAGATACGACGTATGTCACCAAGGCCGGCTATGGCGCCTACTGGCTCGAAGGCCCAGGGGTAAGCCGGGTCCAGAACCTCCTCGCTCCGGACTTCGTCGCCGCCTGCGTCGATTGCGGGGCCCTTCAGCTGACGGACATCGAAATCGTCGACATCGGCGACAACCGGTCCCGCGAGTTCCTCGGCCTCTGGAGGACGGCGCCGGGCTCCCTGTTGGGCATGCCCATGGTCCAGCGGCAGCGGGTCACCGTCGATCTGCCCCTGGCGTTGGTGCATGGGGAAATCGCGACCCAGCGCGCCGAGGGCTACGAGATGGTGGACATCGAGATCTATCCCTTCGACGGCGAGATTCGCTTCGCCGCCATCTGGCATCCAGATAGTCCCGTCCACGTTCTCCAACTGGGCCTCAACCCTTCGCAGCCGGTAGCCCCGGACCACCCCAACGTGCAGCCCGGCGACCTCAAGCTCGTCGACTTCGAGACCTGGCCGGGGACGAACCAGCGGAACAAGTACGCGGGTCTCTGGCGGCAAGATCCGGGGATGGTGGTGGTCTCCTTCCTCGGGGGTCTGGATTGGGAGACCTACTACGATGCGCTGCTGTTCATGGGAAATGCTGGATATCGGCTGCTCGACATGGAGATTCGCGACGGATTGGATGATGACGGGGCTCGCTACTTCGGGATTTGGAAGCAGCGCCTCGGCAACGACCACCTCCTGCTAGGGGGAGCGGCGCCCTGGGCCTTTTTGGAGCGGCTGGTGGACAACCCCAGGCCCGGCGACGGAGGAGGCGATCCCGGCGGCGGTATCGCTGTCGGCCCCCCACCGGCGCTCATCGAGATCGAGGGCTTCGCCGTGCAGTACCAGACCTGGCCGCCGATCGAAGGTGGAGTGCTCCACAACGACGGTCCGATGATTCCCCCCGTCGTTCCTTGACGGGGCCCACCCGTCCGGAGACGGGGTAGGGTCGGGGCGGCGTTCCGGGACCTTCCCGGGACGCCGTCCGTCGTTTCGCGAAGAGGAGGTCCCATGCTGACGAGACTTCGATCCCGGTTCGGGAGACCGGCGCCGAGGTGGGATGGCCCGCCGCGGCGCTTTGCTGCCTTCGTGCTCGTCGCCACCGTCGCCTGCGGTTTCCTCGCGGAGGATGCCCTCGCCTCGGGACCTCTCGCGTCGGGACCCCTCGCCTCGGAGCTGGCCGCTTGCGATGCCGCCGCCGTCGCTCCGGAGCCCTGGAACGCCTGCGAGTGCTACGGCATTTTGGCGTCCACCTCCGGCCGCGGCGGGGAAGTACGGAAGCATCTCGAATCGAAGGTGGCCGCGGGGGGGGCTTCCCCTTGTCAGCACCTGTACCTGGGTTTCTTGACCTACCCGGACAGCCTTGAGCACTACAGCGCCGCCGCCGACGGCTTCGCCGAGCGGCGCCAGCCCCTGGGGGAGTACTGGGCCCATCTGAGCCTGGCGACGCTGTTCGAAGCCGAGCCGGCCCGTGCCCTCGAACAGGCGGAGGCGGCTCTGGCGGCGGCCAAGCGGGCGCCGGAGCCCCCCGACCTGGGGCGCGCGGAGCTGCTCCGGCTGCGGGCGGGCCTCCACCTCGGCCACGATCTCTACGACCTCGAGAGGCGCCTTTTCCGGGTCGTCGAGCGGGCCCGGGTCAGCCGGGACGCCGACCTGGAACGGCGTGCCCTCTTCACCCTCGGGACCGTGCGCTACGAGCTCGCCCGCTACCGCGAAGCCCTGGAGACCTATCGGGACGTCGCCGAGCTGAATCGAGAGGCGGGTAACGGCTTCGCCGAGGCCAGCGCGCGAACGGGCCTGGCGCAGGCCCACATGCTCACGGCCCCCCGCCCGGGCCTGCGGAGCGAGTCCCTGGAGCTCTGGCGGCGGGCGCTGGAGACCTCCCTCGCGGCGGGGGCGAAGCGATCGGAGGCCAAGGCGCGGCAGGAGCTGGGCAAGCTTCTCGGGGGCGCCGAAGGGCGCCGCGAGCTGGAGGCGAGCGTCGCCCTGGCCGGGGACCTGGATCGTCCGCTCCTCGCCGAGAGCCTGGGCAGCCTGGCGGTGGCGGTTGCGGAAGAGAAGCCGGAGCGGGCGCGTCGCCTGCTGGAGGAGGCCATCGAGGCCCTCGACCCCTCGAGCCTCGACACCTGGGACAGCTATGGGTGGAGTCAGCGTCTCCGGGTCCGCTGGGTGACGGCGCCGCCGGAGGAGGCCCACCGGGACTCCCTGGCGACCCTCGACCTCATCGAGCGGCTGCGGGACCTCCAGCGCGCCGAAGGGGGCCGGGCCGAACAGTTCGCCTCTCGGATCGACGCCTATCGATGGCTCGGGGGGCGCCTGCTGGCGGAGGCCACCGGCAATCCCGCGGCGGTGACGGCCGCTGGCGGTCCATCGCCGGAAGGTGCACCGGAGCTCCAACCGGGGTCCGCGGGATGGCCGCACCTCGAGAGGGCCTTCACCGTGGTCGAGCGGATGCGGGCGCGGGTCCTCCTCGAAGCCCTGGACGGTGCCGACGACCACGGGGGGCTCGCCGGCCCGGACCGCGAGGAGCATCGGCGGGTGCTCGAAGCGATGGTGCGGATCAACCGCCTCCTCCTCACCCCCGGCACGCCGGAGGAGGAGCGGAGGCGAGGCATCGAGCGACTCTCGGAGTTGGAACAGCGGGAGGACGAGCTGCTGTACGGCGCCGGAGGCCCCTCCCCGGAGAGGGGGCGACCGGCGGACGGGTTCGCGGCCCTCCTGGACGTGCAGGGGAACCTCGCGGAGGACGAGGCGCTACTGTCGTTCCAGGTCGGCGACTGGCAGGATCTCTATGGCCGCTTCGGAGGAGGCGGATGGCTGGTACTGGTGACGCGGAGCGGGGTCACCCTCCACCCGCTCCCGGGGGCGGCGCGGCTGAGGCCGGCGGTGGCCCTCCTTTTGGACCTGCTGTCCTCCGGAGGGGAGGGGGCCTCGCCCTCGAAGGCCCTCCACGACTGGTTGCTGGCCGATGCCCTGGGGCAGCTTCCGGAGTCGGTGGAGCACCTGGTCCTGGTGCCCGACGGCGTGCTGCACCGGCTACCGTTCGCCGCCCTCGCGGACGCGACCGGATCGATGCTGGTGGATCGATACAGGCTGTCGGTGGTGCCCTCCGCCACCCTCTGGCGGCGGTGGCGAAGCGAGGCGGCCGCGGCGACGGCGGAGGCCGCCCTCGTCCTCGCCGATCCGCGGCTCGCCTCCCACGGTTCGGCTAGGGCTTCGGAGGGCGCCGGGGTCGGCGTGCAAAGAGCCTGGGCCTCGGCGGATCCCATGGATCTGGGGCCGCTGCCGGCGGCCCGCCGGGAGGCGGCGGCGATTCGACGGCAGCTCGGTCCGGGGACGAGGCTTCTGGCGGGGGCGGACGCCTCCGAGTCGGCCCTGGCGTCGGCCCTGGCGCCGCCGTCCGCCGGCGAGCCGACGCCGTTCGGGGTGGTGCACTTCGCCGCCCATGCGGTGGTCGACGACCTCCGGCCCCGCCGTTCGGCGGTGATGCTCGCCGCCGAAGGGTCCGGCGACGGGCTGCTGCAACCCCGGGAGATCGTCCGCCTACCGATCGACGGGCGACTGGTGGTGCTGTCCACCTGCCACAGCGCGGGGGGGCGGGTCCTCGAAGGGGAAGGGGTGCTGAGCCTGGCGCGGGCGTTCTTCCAGGCCGGCGCTCCGGCGGTGGTGGGGAGCCTGTGGCGCCTGGGGGATGAGGAGGCCTCGGCCCTTTTCGATCTGTTCTACCGGCGCCTCGGGGAAGGGGCTTCGGTGGCCGAAGCCCTGGAGTCGGCCCAGCGCCAGCGTCGGATGGCGGGGGCCCCCGCCGCCGCCTGGGCGGGGGTCGTTCCCCTCGGAGACGCGGCGCGGGTCCCGTTTCCAGAGGGCGCCGTCCCCGGCCGGCCGCCGATCGACCCGCGGACCCTGGGCGGGTTCGTGGCCTTGGCCCTCTCGTTGATCCTGCTGCTTTGGGCCCGGAGGTCGGCCTAGCTGCACGGCCCTGGGCCTTGGACCCTCAGGCTCAGGTGGTGGCTTCGCCGAGCTCGGAGGTGGCCCGATCCAGAGCCGCTTCGATGGCCCGCCCCCAGGCCCCTGCGTCGTCGGTGACGGAGCCTTCGGGGAAGAGGATCCCCCGGGAGGAGTTGACGATGCCCCCCTCCCGGCGACCTCCGGGGCCGTCGATGAAGGCTCGGACCGCGTCTTTGGCGGCACCCCCCTGGGCGCCGTAGCCCGGGACCAGGAAAAGGGAGTGGGGCAGGCGCTCTCGGATCGCTTCCGCCTGGGCCGGCCAGGTGGCCCCCACCACCGCCCCCACCGCCGACCAGCCGGTGACAGGGCCGCGGCTCGACGCCGCCAGCGGCGCCAGGGCGTCCGCCAGGGCGAGGTGGACCGCATCGCCCCCCTCGACCCGCAGGTCCTGGAAGTCGCCGGCGCCGGCGTTGCTGGTCTTGACCAGCACGAAGAGGCCGCCTCGGTGATCCTGGGCCCTTTCGAGGAAGGGGGCGAGGGAGTCGAGTCCAAGGTACGGGTTCAGGGTGAGGGCGTCGACCTGGAGGGGGGCCCGCTCTCCGAAGAACGCGTCGGCATAGGCGGCGGCGGTGGACCCGATGTCGCCCCGCTTGGCGTCCATCAACACCAGGAGGCCACGTCGACGGGCGGAAGCCACGAGGGTCTCGAGCACTTCGAGGCCGCGCCAGCCCAGCTGTTCGAAGAAGGCGATCTGCGGCTTGATGACCGCCACGCGACCTTCGAGCCGATCGAGGATCGCCGTCAGAAACTCGCCGACGGCGGCTGCGGTTTCAGGGTCCCCGGGCTCCATGGAGCCGCGGCGGAACAGGGGCGGCAGCAGGTGGAGGTGCGGGTCCAGGCCGACGCAAAGGGGGTGGCCGAGGGCCCGGATGCGAAGGGTGAGGGCGTCGGCGAAGGTCGGACTCGTAGGGGGCTCTGCCCCCGTGCCGTCGCGATGACCCTGACTCGATCCCCGGGCTTCTATTCCCTCGGCTTCCGTTCCCCTGGCGTCCATTGCCCTAGCTCCCGTTCCGTGGCCTTTGAGCCGTTTCAATCCATTGAAAAACCCCGCGGAGTCCGGCGCTGCCGGTCCCCACGGGGTTCGATATTGCGGACGGGTGCTGCTTACCAGCCGCCGCGACCGCCGCCACCGTAGCCGCCGCCACCGCCGCCGCCGCGGTAGCCGCCGCCACCGCCGCCGCCGCCACGGGGCCGCGCTTCGTTGATCTTCAGGTTACGACCGCCCAGGCTGGTGCCGTCGAGGGCGGAAATTGCGTTGTCGGCCGCGTCGTCGTCTTCCATCTCCACGAAGCCGAAGCCCCGCGGGCGGCCCGTCTCCCGATCTTCGATCAGGCTGACGGAGGTCACGCTGCCGTACTCCTCGAAAAGCTGCTTGACTTCATCTTCGGTGGAGCTGAAGGGCAGGTTGCCGACGTAGATCCTCTTGCTCATCTTTCGAGACTCTCCTGACTGGGGTCCATGGACTGCGGTCCGGTGGCTCGGCCTTTCGGCTTCGTCCATCGGCGGTGGCCCGCCGGCCGGACTTCTTGCTAGCTTGCGCCCGCGGTTTGGCCGCCGGCAAGCCTCTTCGTGCCGAAGCTTGGGCAACCGAGGGGCTCGGATCTGACCGCGTGAACACCCATCGGTCCGGAGGCTCTGCGAAGTCGGACGGTCCGAAAATCTTGGTTACGGGCGCTTCGTGGCCGGCATGGTAGCACAGAAACGGCGGATTTTCGGGCCTAAAGCGTCGAAAGGAGGCCGACCCCGGCGATCGCGAGGACTGTCCCGACGAGTCCGTTGCGGGTGATCGGGGTCCCCAGGACCTTCGCTTCGACGAACAGGCTGAAGATCGGAGACGTTGCCAGGAGCACCGCCGCAACCGAGGCTGGGGCGAGGGCGATGCCCGCCATCATGAGCAGAAAAGCGACGTAGGTCCCCAGCAGGGTCGGTCCGAGGATCCGCCCCAGGGCGGGGCCCGGGCGAGCCAGTCGCAGCGCCCGTCCCAGTCGCCCGGTGACCGCCATCACCAGGGCGAGCCCCAGGGCCGCGGCGCCGAGGCGGAGGAAGGATGCCGCCACCACCGGTAGCTCGGCCATGCCGTCCTTCACGAGGACGACGCCGGAGCCCTGGCCAAAGGCCGCCAGTAGCGCAAGCCCCGCCCCCGCCGGTGAGAAGGCGCCCCCGGGGCCCGAGTCCGGCGTCCACACCGCCACCGCAACGCCGACGAGCACGAGGGCGGCGCCGAGCCATTGGCCGGCCCGGAGCCGCTCGTCGTAGACGGCGAAGGCCAGGGCGGCGGCGAAGACCGGGCCGAAGGTCTGGAATAGGAGGGTGCGGTGGGCACCGAGGCGGTCGACGGCGGCGAAGAGGGCGGTGTCCCCCAAGGTCAGCCCCAGGATCCCCGACCCGGCGATGAGCAGGAGATCCCGGTTGGACGCCCCGCCGAGGGATGATCCCTGTCCGAGGGCCAGGGCCGTCGCCCCGAGGAAGACCGTCGCCAGCGTGATCTTGGCGAGGTTGACCGACCACGGGCCGTGTTCCGCGATCGGACGGCGGAACCAGATGACCGCGAAGGCCCAGCACAGCGCGGCGCTGAGGCACGCCGCCTCTCCGATCATGCTTTGGCGACCATCCGCAGGTGGGGGATCCCAGCCTCTTCGAACTCGTCCCCCTCGGCGTGGAACCCGAGGGAGCCGTAGAAGTCCTCCAGGTGGGCCTGGGCGTGGAGCAGGTAGCGGCGGTGCCCCGCCCGTCGCGCCTCGGACATCACGTGGGCGACCAGGCGTCGGCCGAGGCCGCCGCCGCGGTGCTCCGGCAGCACCGCGAAGCGTTCGAGCTTGGCCACCTGGGTCCCGCCGTGCTGCGTCGCCCGCCAGCGGGCGGTGGCGACGGGGGTGTCGTCGACGTAGGCCAGCACGTGGGTGGCGCTCTCGTCGTAGACGTCGAACTCCTCCTCCGGGGGGCAGTCCTGCTCTTCGACGAACACCCGCTGCCGGATCGCCACCACCGCCCCCCAGGCGGCCTCGTCGGCGACCTCGGCGAATCGTTCTTCGCGGGCCACGCCGTTACCTCACCACGTGCCAGGTGGTCTGGCGGCCTGCGAGGTAGATCACCCGTTCGCCGTCGTACACTGCGCTTTGCTCCAACTTGATCTGGACCCACTGGCCGTCCCACTCCGGCACCGGGGCCTTGATGTTGCCCTCGATGGCGTAGCCCGTCGACGGATGGAGGGGCCAGTCACCCCGGACCGGCGTTTCCCCCTGGTTGTCCCACATGCCGATGGTGGGCCCCGGCGCGTGGCCGAAGAATCCGAGTGGGTGGGTGTAGACGCTCGACACGATCCCTTCCTCCCCCGCGGCGGCCCTCGCCGCGGCGAGAATCTCGTTGCCGGTGCGTCCGGTCTCGAAGGCGTTCGTGAGGTGATCCTGCCAGCGGTTGCCGATCTCGAGGGCCCGAACCAGCCCCGCCGGAACCCCCTCCTCCCCGGGCTTGGGCACGTACGCCATCTCCTGGGTGTCGGTGCAGAGACGCAGATAGCAGATTCCGACGTCCGTATGCAGGACGTCGCCGGGCATCACCACGCCCCCCGACTCGCCGCAGAAGGGCTGGTCTTCGGTGCAGGGAAACCCGGGCCGCTGGATGTTCACGTAGGGCATGAACCAGATCGGCAGATCGAGCTCGGTGAAACGCTCTCGGAGGTACCAGGCGATGTCGTCGGTGGTGGTGGCGCCGGGGGTCACCACCTTGGCGGAGAAGCCCTCGGCGATGACGCCGCGGGCGAGGGCGACCACCTGGGGATAGGCCGCCAGCTCCAGCTCGCCGCGGGTCTCGATCCATCGCACCACTAGATCTTCGGCGCTGACCAGGCGATCCCCGTAGCCGGCGGGCAGCACTTCTTCGAGCCGCTCCCGCAGGGCCGCCGTCAGCCCGTCCGCCACCGGCCAGTGGCGGCTGACGTTGATACCGATCCGCTTGGGGTTCCGCTCGGCGATCAGCTCGCCGAGGGCCCGCCACTGGGATTCGAGGTCGCCGCCTTCCCAGGCCGACTCGTAGGGCCCGCCGAGGGGGTAGCGGTTGACCGTCAGTCGATCGACTCCTGCTTCCTCTCCCCGGTCGTGGAACATCAGCATGGTGGTGCGGCGGGCGGCGAAAACGGGCTCGGGGACGAGGGTGAAGTAGACCGGGTCCTCGGCGTACTCGCGGTTGATCACGAGCCACATGTCGATGCCGGTCTCCCGCATGAGCCCGGGGAGCAGGTCGTCAAGGCGCTGCTCTAGCATCTTGTTCACCGGCGCCACCCGCTGCCGCTCCGGAAGCACCGCTCCGGCGCCGGGGATGACCCGCCCCTGGTCCCAGCCGCCCTCGGCGAGGGCGGGGCCCTGCCCGAGGCCCGCCAGCAGCATCCACGTCATGCCGACCCAGGCCGACCATCCAAGGGTTCGCTTCGTTCCTTCGCGCATCGCCGCTCCTTTCGCTGGTCTGCCCGGTCGGCCCCCACCGCGGCGGACCCGGGGTGGGGGCCGCCGTCGTCGTGGATCCGGTCTCACGAGTTGGGATTCCGTTCGAACCGCCGGGGTGGAACCGGAGTATAAGGTGGGAGACTGCTCCGTGGACGTGTCACCCGAAGCGCCCGAAAGGAACCGAAGGATGTGCCCCCCTCTCCGCTGGACGTCGCCGGCTTCGCCGCCGTCGGCCTCGTGGCTCCTCGCCCTGCTCCTGACCGCCATCCTTCCCGCCTCCGTCTGGGGGAACGAACCCATCGTCGACTCGCTGGAGGTCCGCTCGGTGGAGCTCGACGTTTGGATTACCGATCGGAGGGGGCAACCGATCTCCGGCCTCGGGGCCGACGACCTCGAGCTGGAGGTGGACGGGGTGCCGCTGGACTTCGAGCTCTGGGGGAGCCCGGACCCCGGGATACCGTCTCCGGTGGGTCCTCCAGCGCTGTCGGAGTCCGACGCCAGGAGTACGGTGGCGCCCCCGCGGTTGGATGGGGCTTTGGAACCGCGCCGCGCCCTCCGGGGTCAGCCCCTCAACCTGGTGGTGCTGATCGACCAGCGCTACCTCGAACCCTCGGAGCTGGAGGCCGCCCGGGAGCCGCTGGCGCGGTTCTTGGCGCAGGGTCTCGGGGCCCGCGATCGGGCAATGCTGGTGACCGCTGGTGAAGGGCTGGAGGTTCTCCAGCCCTTCACCACGCTGCCCCAACTGGTGATCGATCGCCTCGGGGAGGTGCGGCCCTCCGGAGGGGGCGGCAGGCTGCGTCGGCAAGTGGGCCGCCTGCGGTCGGAGATCCAGCGCCGTCGCGCCGCCGAGAACGAGTTCCGGCAGGTGGATCCGGCCACCAACCGGCGCACCTCCGCGAAGTCCGGTCCCAGGAGCTACCGGGGTCAGATCGACGCCTTCCACGCCCGGGCCATGGCGGACCTTCAGATCACCGCCGACCAGATGGTGGACCTCGTCCGGAGCCTGTCCGGGCTGCCGGGGCGAAAGGCCGTGCTCTACCTCGGCGGTCGACTGCCGGTCCGCGATGCCCACGGTCTGTTCGAAGCTTGGAGAACGGCCTTCGGGCGCCTGCGGGAAACGGAAGATGTCTCCGGCTCCACGGATGTCGAGCGGGAGAGCCGGGACGGGAATCTGTTCAACGCCTTGGCGGACGGCTCCCGTTTCCTCGCTCCGACCCGCATGTTCGAGGCCGTGGCGACGGAGGCGAGCGTGGCGGGGGTGGTGCTCCACGTGGTCGACCTCTCGGGCTCCGGCCGGCGCTCCGGGTCCGCCTCCCCCGGCGACGTTTCGGTCCGCAGCGCCGGCTCTGGAGCCGGCGGTCTGGCGCAGCTGGAGATGCAGCGCTCCCTGCGGTCCGGACCCGGGGCGGGGCTCCTGGCCCTGGGGACCGGCGGCCGTACGCTGGTCCGGGACCGCGGCTTCGCGGAGCGGCTAGGTACCCTGAAGGGGGACTTTGGACGCTCCTACGTCCTCTCCTTCCTGCCGCCGCCCGTCGGGGCGAAGGTCGCCGCCCATCGAGTCGAAGTGCGTCTGGCGCAGCGCCGCCGCGGCGCCGAGATTCGGCACCGTCGCCACGTGGTGATCAAGAGCCTCGATCAGGAAATGGCGGAGCGAACGTCGTCGGCCCTGCTGCCGGCGGCGCCCACGTCGAATCCCCTGGAAGTGGAGATCGAGGTGGGGGAGGCGCAGGCCGGGGAGGACGGGGCGCTCCGGCTGCCGCTGCGGGTCCGGGTACCCCTGTCGCGGCTGGCCCTGGTGCCCGATCGGCACGCCCACGGCGGGCGCCTTTCGGTCTTCTTCGCCGCCGGCGGCCTCGGCCGCGGCATCGGACCGGTGCGGAAGGATCTGGTGCCGGTGAGAATCGCCAACCAGGAGCTACTCACCGCCCTCGGCCGCCGGGTGGACTATCGCACCGAGATCGACGTGCCGCCGGGGGCGGGCCGCATCGCGGTCACCGTCCGGGACGACTACCGACCCCTCGATGCCACGGTGGTCGAAGTGCTGGCGGGTTCCACTTAGTCATGGGAGCTCGGCGGGCCCTTCGGCTCGGGGCCTTCGGCCTCGCGGCCTTGCTCTCGGCGGCCGGCCCAACGGCTCCGTCGGAAGCGGCGGCCGAGCTATCCCCCGCGCTGGCGGATCCGGCGGTGGCGGATCCGGCGGTGGCGGAGCCGGCGATGGCAGAGTCGGCGGTGGTGGACGTGCGCGCCGCCGCGCTGCTGACCAGCGGCCAGGAGGGGGGGGATCTGGATTTCGTAGCCCTAAGGCTCCCGGGGGGCGGACCGGTGGTGATCGAGGTGCCGCCCGAAGTCGTCGAACGGACTCCGGCCGACGATGGTGCGGCTCCCGTGGACCTGGAGGTCTTCGTCTACGCCCTGGGCCAGCGGCTGGAGGTCCTCGACGCGGTCACCCTATCGATCCCGTCCTCCGCGTTCGAAGCCCGCTCAGGGGGCCCCCCGAGCTTCGAGAGGCTCCGGATCCTCGCCCCTGTGAAGTCGGCGGACGGCGCCGACCTGCGGATCCTGGTGCGCCAGGGCCGGCGTTTCGGGGTGGGTGGTGTCGCCGAGTCCTCCGCCCCCGCGTCGGAGTCGACCCCCGCGGCGGTGGCGGCCGGGACGTGGCTCGTCGTCCCCCGGGAACGCCCGCCGGAGGGGGACTGGCTTCGGGCTGCGGTTCGGCTGCCGCCGGCTGCGGTCGCGCCGTCGTCGTCGAAGTTCCCTTCCCCGAGTCTTCCCCCCCGTCGTCCGCCCCAGGATCTCGTACCGGAGGAGGTGGCCGAGGGGATCGCGGAGATCGACCGGGCCTACTTCGATGCCCTGCGTGCCCTGGGGAGCCCCGTCGCCGCCGACGCCTTCGGCGCCCTGGTGCGGCGGGAGGGGGAGATCTACTCCCAGGTCGGCGGCGCGCTCTTGGTTCCCCTGGAGCGCCAGCGGGGCGACGCCTTCGACCGCCTCGCGGAGGGCGCCTCCGCCCCCGGGGATCTGCTGGGGACGCTACTGCTCCAGGTGGACCTGGCGCTCGAGCACCTCGCGGGGGGACGTCGGCTGCTGGCGGACCGTGCCGCCTCCATCGGCGCCGGTCTCGCGGCGCGCTACGGCTCCGGGGGCGGTGAGGCGGAGGCCCGGGAAGCGGCCTGGGCCCTGGTGGTGATGGCGGATCTCCTCCAGCGCCGGGGGGACACGGCGACGGCGGAGACCCTCTTCCGCAAGGCGGTGGACCTCGACGCCGACGACGGGGCGGCGCTCCTGGGATTGGGGGCGGTGCTGGGGAAGACGGGGCGTCCCGGGGAGGCGGTGAAGCCCCTGGCCCGCCTCGTCGCCCGGTATCCGGACCACGCCGAGGGTCGGCTAAGGTTGGGGGTGGACCTGGCGCGGCTCGGGCGCGTCGACGATGCCGAGCCACATCTGACCGCCCTGCTTCCGGGCGAAGGATGGGAGGCTCGCCTCGCCCACCAGGAGCTGGCCCGGATCGAGGTGGGGCGGGGGCGGGGCGACCGGGCCCAAGGGATCGTCCGCGCGGGGCTCGAACGGTGGCCCGCCGACCGTCCCCTACGCTACGCCCTGGCCCGCCTCCTCGAACAGGCCGGCGATCTCGACGCCGCGCGGCGGGAGCTGAGCGTCGCCGCCGGAAGAAGCGTGGCGACCGGCGCCCCGGGAGTCGAGGCGGACCGAACCCGCTACAACCGATGGCCGTCGGCGGAGGTCGAGGTCCGCCGCCAGCGACTCGAAAGGGCGGCGGAGGGTCGCCGCGGCGCCCTCGCGGAGGCGGCGGGCCCGGTGACCTCGGGGGACGGGGTCGGAGGCGTCGCTCCGGCCCCGGGACGCTGACCGGCCTTCGTCCCTCGGATCAGGGGTTCTGGGCCTCGGGGGCCTCGACCCCGGGAGCCTCGACCTCGGGGGTGGCGGCGGACGCCCGCAGCATCATCGCCTTGTGCTTGGCGAACATCGGATCCGACGAGACGAGCACGCTCTGCCAGCCCGGAGCCCGGTCCTCCATCTGGAAGACGTTCACCTTTTCGGTGGCGTCGCTGTGGTCGGCGCAGACGAAGAAGAATTTGTCGGCGTTCGGGTTCCAGCGGACCCCGATGTACGACTCGCCTTCGGGGATGGTGACCTCCGAGACGTCGACGTCGTAGAAACGCTCGTCCAGCACCAGGGCGCCCTTGCCGTCCCGGCTGCTGGTGGGGACCCCGGAGGCGCTGGCGGCCACCGTGGCGTAGGGCTCCGGAGCGGGCTGCCCCTGCTTCTTGGCGTAGAACACCACCTCGAAATCGATCTCATCGTCGGCGCGGGTGCGCAGCCAGCAGAGGCAGACCCGATCCATCTGGGTGCCCCCGAGCTCCTCCGAGGTGAAGGACTGGAGATAGAGGCCCCAGTTGGCGCTGGGGACGAAGCCGTAGCCGGTGTCGGCGTCGCCGTCGTCCTTGACCACGCCGTCTCCGCACCCGGGAGCCGGCGCCGCCGCCATCTCGGGGGCCTGTGCCTCCTCGGCGGCGGTCTGCGCTGGGGCGTCACCGTCGCCGGGGGACGGTTCGGTGCTCGGAGCGGGGCCGGGCTGGGTGCAGGCGAGGGCGGTGCATGCCAGGGCGGCGAGCAGCCAGGTGAAGGGGGACGTGGGTCCGTGCTGCTCGACGTTCGTTGGGCGCAATCTCATCGGTACTTCCTCGGGTCGGGAAAGGCTTGCCGGCGGTGGAACGCCCAGGAGTCGAGCACAGGGAACGGCGGGTGTCAAGAAACCCGCCGCCCCCGACCCCCGGCCGAACCCGCGGGCCGCTCGAAGGACGGCGGGCGGGCCGAGACGAGTCCCTAGTTGCCGCCGGCGTCGAGGGTCTCGAGGAGGAGGGCCACCGCCTTCTCCAGCTGTTGGTCCTCTCCGGCCGCCACCTTCTCCGGGTGGTTGTAGACCAGGTGGTCGGGCTGGAGCTCCAGGTTCTCCAGGTAGTCCCCCTCCGGGGTGAGCATGCCAACCTGGGGGATGCCGAAGACCGTCGCGCCGTCGATCTGCTGCTCCCACCAGACGGCGGTGCCGGTCCCCGCCACCGGGGTTCCCACCAGCGGCCCCAGGCCAACGGCTTTGAAGGCGTAGGGGAAGATGTGACCGTCGGAGTAGTTGTCCTCGTTCATCAGCACCGCGGAGGGCCTTGCCCAGCGGCCTAGGGGCTCGCCGCCGAAGCTGCCGGGCTCCTTGCCCCGTGGGGCGAAGGTGGCATAACCCTGGCCCTGGAGGAAGGCCACGAGGTCGTCGTGGAGCCAACCGCCGCCGTTCCAGCGGGTATCGAGGACCAGGGCCTCCTTGTCGCTGTGGCGCCCCAGGACCTCACGGTAGAAGCGCCGGAAGCTGCGGTCGTTCATGCTCGGGACGTGGACAAAGCCCACCCGGCCGTCGGAGAGCTCCGCGGTCTTGACGTTCATGCGCTCGATCCAGCGTTCATAGAGCAGAGCCTGCTCGGCCCGGATCCGAATCGGGCGTACGACCTCTTCCCACGGCTCCCCCGTGCCGGACTCGAAGGTCAGCCGAACCCGCTGGTCGACCTTGCGATTGAGCAGCGGCCAGGGGCTGGCGTCGGCGAGGATCGCCTCGCCGTCGATGTGGGTCAGCAGGTCACCGGCCTCGACCCGGCTGCTCGCCAGGTCCACCGGCCCCCGGGGAAGGACCTCGGCGATCTTCAGCCCCGAGCCGTCGTGGGTCGTGTCGTACACCAGGCCGAGGGCCGCGGTGACGTCCCCCTCGGGATCCCGGTGGCGGTAGCGAGCACCGGTGTGGGACGCGTTGAGCTCCCCAAGGATCTCCGACAGCAGCTCGGCGAAATCACGGCCGTTCGCCAGGTCGTCGAGGAACGGCTCGTATTCCGCTTTGAGGAACGGCCAGTCCACGCCGTGGAGGTCGGCGGTGTAGAACTTCTCGCGCACCTGGCGCCAGGCGTGCTCGAAGAGGTAGCGCCGTTCCCCCCGCCGGTCGACGGTCATCTCGGCTCGGTACGGGATCGCCTCGGGCTTCTTGGCGCCGCCGCCGTTGCCATTGCCGTTGCCGTTCTTTTTCCTCTTCACGATCCCCGCCACGTCGAGGCTCATGAGACGTCCGTCGCCCCGGCGAACCACCAGGGTCTCGCCGTCCAAGCTGAGGGCGAGCTGGCCGGGTCGTCGATCGCCGAGGGCCACCAGGCGCCGGGCCTCCCGCTGGCGGGGTTTTGAGATCCAGAGGTCCCAGGCGTCTTCCACCTGGGCGAGGAAGAAGAGGGTCTCACCGTCGTTCGACGGCACGTAGTCCGCCATCGGCGCCGAGTGCAGGGTCAGGCGGCGGAGCCGATCCTCGAGTCCCTTCCGTTCCACCGTCACCGGATCGGCGGGTTTCCGCGGCACCTCGGTCTTCCCGCCGTCCTTCTTGCCCTTGTCCCCCTTCGCCTCTTTCTGCCGGTCTTGCCAGCGTTCGTAGTCCTCCAGCGGTAGCCGGGAGCGGTCGAAGGAATCCCGGTCGAGGTGGAGGGCGTAGATGTCGTCGTCACTGCCCCAGCTACCGTGGCTGCGGCGCCCTTCGCGATCGGAGAGGAAGAGCAGGGCGCGGCCGTCGAAGCTCCATCGGGGGGCCCGCTCGGCGTAGCCGCTGACGCTGGCGTTGACGATGTTGCCGGTTTCGGTATCCACCAGGGCGATTTCCTGGATCCAGCGCTTGGATCCGTAGTAGGTCGCAGCCAGGTGGCGGGCGTCGGGGGACCAGCGGAAGTCGATGTCGCCGTCGGCGTAGGAGTAGTTGCGGTCCGCCGGGATCAGTGGGGTCGACGTCCCGGAGGCGAGGTCGAGGACGGTGAGGGTGTCGCGGTTCTCGAGGTAGGCCAGGCGGGTGCCGTCGGGGGACACCGCGGGCTGGAAGGTCTCTTCGCCGTTCGCCAGGATGACCTCCTCGTCGAGGGCGGTGGCTTCGAAGAAGCGGTCCTCCTCGTCCCGTGCGAGGCTGAGCCGGTAGAGGTTCCATGAACCGTCGCGCTCGCCGGCGAAGTACAGGCTCCGGCCGTCGGGGGCGAAGCTCAGGGAGCGCTCCTGCTCCGGGGTGGAGGTGAGCCGGCGCGTGGTGCCGTGGTCCACCGAAGCGGCGAAGATCTCACCCCGGATGACGAAAGCGACTTCGTCGCCGTGGGGGGAGAGGGCCATCTCGGTGGCTCCGTCCCGCAGCCTCTGGAGGTCGACGTCGTCCACCCGGGGGCCGGCGTAGACATTGATATCGACGGGGCTGGGGGAGCCGCCGGGGGACAGCGTGTAAATGCGGCCGTGGTAGCCGTAGGCGAGGGTGCCGTCACCGGCGATCGACAGAAAGCGGACCGGGTGGGGGCCGTGCTGGGTCACCTGCTCCGGGGTGCCGGGGCGATCGCCTTCCAAGGGGAGTCGCCAGACGTTGGAAGTGCCGTCGGCCTCGCTGAGGTAGAAGAGGGCATCGCCGGCGGGGGACCAAACGGGATCGCGGTCCTCTCCGGGGCGGTCGGTGAGCTGGATATGGCGCCCGGAGGCGGGTTCCCACAGCCACAGGTCCCGGGTTACGGCGGAGGTGTGGTGCTTGCGCCAGGGGTCCTCGTAGCCCTTGAGGTCCTGGTAGGCCGCGCGCCGGCCGTCGGGGGCGTAGCGCACCGCCTCGGCGGGGGTGGTCAGCTCCTGGCGCGGCCGTCCCCCGTCGGCGGCGACGGAGTAGAGCTCCGGCATGCGGGTGTCGCCGAGGAGGGCCCCCGGGGCGTCGAGGCGCAGGCTGGAGAACAGAATCCGGGAGCCGTCGGGGCTGAAGGAGGTTGGGGTGTCGTCGCTGGAGTGGTAGGTGAGGCGACGGGGGTCGCCCCCCGAGACGCCGACGACGAAGACGTCGAGGTTGCCGTGGCGGTCGGAGGCGAAGGCGATGTGCCGCGAGTCCGGCGACCAGACGGGGACGCCTTCCCAATCGACGTGGCCGGTCAGGGGAACGGCGTCACCGCCGCCGGCAGCCACCCGCCAGAGGTCGCCGCGGTAGGCGAAGGCGATCCATTGGCCGTCGGGGGAGATGGCGGGGTAGCGCATCCAGCGGGCCCTGTCGTCGGCCTGGGAAGGGGCCGCGGCCAGCAGGATCAGGAGGGCGGCG
>JBCDIS010000125.1:0-20250 GCA_038748685.1 Acidobacteriota bacterium
GCGGGGACAAGCCCCGCCCCGGAAGCGGGCGGGGACAAGCCCCGCCCCTACTCCGGAGTTGGTTCGGGGAAGGTTAGTCCCCACGGAAGGGCTTGTGTTGCAGCGCCCTACTCCGCCACCCGCCAGGCGCTCTGGTGCTCCAGCATCGCCGCCTGGGAGTTGAAGGGGGCCTCCCCGTCGCCGGGCTCCACCCGCTGATAGGAGCCGTCCGCCAACAGTTTCCGGGCGCCGCGGGTGTCCCGCAGGTGGGGGAAGAGGATCTCGTCCCGCAGGGCGCGGAGGGCCTCTGGCTCCTCGATCGGCGCCAGGGTCTCCACCCGGCCGTCGAGGTTCCTCGGCATCAGGTCGGCGCTGCCAATGAGGATCTCCTCCTCACCGCCGTTGCGGAAGTAGAGGATCCGGCTGTGCTCCAGGAAGCGGCCCACCAGCGACGTGACGGTGATGTTCTCGCTCACCCCCGGCACGCCGGGCCGCAGGCAGCAGATGCCGCGGATCTGTAGCTCCACCTTCACCCCCTCCTGGGAGGCGCGGTAGAGGGCCTGGATGCAGGCCTTGTCCACCAGGGAGTTGAGCTTGAAGGCCAGGTGGCCGCCGCCCTTCGCCCGGTGGCTCAGGACCTCCCGATCGATCCGCTTCAGGATCTCGGACCGCATGGTCCGCGGAGCCACCAGCAGCTTGCGGAAATCCGACTTGTCGGAGTAGCCGGTGAGGCCGTTGAACAGGTCCGAGACGTCCTCCGCCACCTGCTCGTCGCAGGTGAAGTACCCGAGGTCGGTGTAGATGCGGGCGGTCACCGGGTTGTAGTTGCCGGTGCCGAGGTGGACGTAGCGCTTGATGCCGCCGGACTCCCGGCGCACCACCAGCGCCATCTTGGCGTGGGTCTTGAGGCCGAGAACCCCGTAGACCACGTGGACCCCGGCCCGCTCCAGGGCCCGGGCCCAGACGATGTTGTTGGACTCGTCGAATCGCGCCTTCAGCTCCACCAGGGCCGCCACCTGGATGCCGTTCTCCCGCGCCTCCATCAGCGCCCGCACGATGGGGGAGTCGGGGCCCACCCGGTAGAGGGTCTGCTTGATGGTCAGCACCTTCGGGTCGCTGGCGGCTGCGCGGATGAAGTCCACCACCGGATTGAAGCTGTCGAACGGATGGTAGACCAGCCGGGGCCGGCGGCGGATCTCGGCGAAGATGTCCTCCCGCGAAGAGAGGGCCTTCGGGGTGTAGGGGAGGAAGGGGGCGTCCTTCAGATCCGGACGGTCCAGCTTCGTCAGCTCCATGATGTCGGACATGCCGATGGGGCCGTCGAGGGCGACGCTCTGGGAACGCACCAGGCCGAGGTTGCGGGTCAGCACCTCGCGGATCGGCTCCGGCGTCCCGTCGGCGACCTCCAGGCGGACGGCGAAGCCGAAGTGGCGCTGGCCGACGACCTCCTCCATGGCCTCCAGGAGGTCGGAGGCCTCGTCCTCCTCGATCTCGAAGTCGGCGTCCCGGGTGACCCGGAACGGATACGACGCCACCACCTCGCGGCCGGGGAAGAGCATGTCGAGGTTCGCCGCCACCACCTCTTCGAGCCACACGAAGTTCGAGGACGAGGCGTCCTCCAGCCCGAGCCCCAGGTCGACGTGGGCCTCCGCCCTCTCCTCCGTCGGAATCCGCAGGAGCCGCGGGAACGCCTGGGGCACCTTGAGGCGGGCGAACCGCTCCCCGTGCTCCGGGTGCCCCACCAGGACCGCCAGGTTCACCGACAGGTTGGAGATGTGGGGGAAGGGGTGGCTGGTGTCGGAGGCGAGGGGGGTGAGGGCCGGGAAGATCTCCCGCCGGAAGTGGCGGCGCAGCAGCTTGCGCTGCTTGTTCTTCAGCTGCCCGTAGCTGAGGATGTGGATGTCCTGCTCCGCCAGCTTGGGTTTCAAGTCCTCCCGCCAGCACTCCGCGGCGCGGGTGAGCATCGGATCGAGCTGCTCGTGGAGGGCCGCCAGCTGCTCCGCCGCGGTCATGCCGTCCGGCGGTGGGTTGACCACGCCGGTCTGCAGCTGACGCCGCAGGCCCGAGACCCGGATCATGAAGAACTCGTCGAGGTTGCTGGAGAAGATCGACAGGAACTTCACCCTTTCGAGGAGGGGGTTCGCCGGGTCCAGGGCCTCCTCCAAGACCCGGCGATTGAACTCCAGCCAGCTCAGCTCGCGGTTGAAGTAGAGGTCCGCCCTGCCCAGGTCGGTGACGGCCTTCGCCGCGGCCCCCTTGCCGCGGGGCGCTTTGGAGGCCGCGGCGGTCGATGTCTTGCTACTGCTCATCGTGGTACAACTCCTCGCATGAAAAGCTTGATCCTCGTGCGCCATGGAAAGTCAGACTGGCAAAGTGATTCCGGCGTCGACCACGATCGTCCCCTGACCCCCCGCGGCGTCAAGGCCGCCCGCCTGATGGGCAGGTTCCTCACCGCCGCCGGCCTGGCGCCGGAGCGGGTCCTGTCCTCCACCGCGGTGCGCGCCCGCACCACCGCCGAGCTGGCCCACGCCGCCGGCGGCTGGGACTGCCCCCTGGACCTCGACCGGGCCCTGTACGCCGCCTCGGTGTCCAGCACCCTCGACGTCCTGCGCCGGGTCCCCGGGGATCCGGAGCGCCTGCTGCTGGTCGGCCACGAGCCCACCTGGTCCGGCCTCGGAGGCGCCTTGACCGGCGGCAGCGACCTGGCGGTGGTCACCGCCGCCGCCGTCGGCATCGAGCTCGGGGTGCGCAGCTGGGGGGACCTGGAGCCCAACCGCGGACGCCTGCGCTTCCTGCTCCCGCCGAGGCTGCTGGGGGCCGTCATGGATCCAGGTTAGACACGCGGAGCTTGAGGCCAGCGGGCTTCAGGTAGCTCGCCTCCTGCCGCAGGTCGGCGAGGGTCAGGGGGTGCTGGTCCAGCCAGCCCTCCGGGAACGCCACCCGGAGGCTCTTGCCCCGGGCCCGCAGGCGGATGTCGGGGAGCTGCCGCGGGCTGCGGCTGCGGGTGAGCACGCACGCGAGGCGCAGGAGCATACACAGCCGCATGGCCTTCTTCGCCTGGCGCTCGGTCAAGACCTCCCCGAACAGCGCCTTCGGCAGCTTGCGCCGATGGCCCCGGATCAGCAGGGCCAGCATGCGCTGGTTTTGGTACGAGAACCCCGGCATGTCGGAGTGCTCCACCAGGTAGGCGCCGTGCTTGTGGTAGGCGGCGTGGGCCACCGTCAGGCCGATCTCGTGCAGCCCGGCGGCCCAGGCGAGGAACGCGCCCCCCACCTTGCGGTCGATCTTCCAGTCCCCCGCCACCTGCTCCAGGCAGTCGAGGGCGATGGCTTCGACCCGCTTCGCCTGCTCGACGTCGACGCGGAACTGCTCCACGAACCGCTGGATGGTGCGGTCCCGGGTGTCCTCGTGCCGCAGCCGGCCGAGGAGGTCGTAGAGGACCCCCTCCCGCATGGCGCCGGAGGCCACCAGCATGCGCTCGATCCGCAGGCTGTCGAAGATCGCCGAGAGGATCGCCACGCCCCCCGGGAGCACCCGGGCCCGGTCCCGCCGCAGCCCCGCCAGGTCGATCTCGTCGACGTGGTCGTGCTCAAGGAGGGTCTGGCGCAGCCGAGCGAGGCCGTCGGGGGTGATGCCCTGGTCACTCCAGCCGTTCTGGCGCAGGATCTCCACCACCGCCTGGATCGTGCCGGAGGCGCCGACGCAGCGGTCCCAGCCCAGGCGCTTGAAATCCGCCTTCGGCGACCGCAGCTCCAGCCGGGCGGCGGTCTCCGCCGCCCGCATGTACTTCGCTCGAATGCGCCCCTTGGGGAAGTGGGCGAGGGTGTAGCTGACGCACCCCATGTAGAGGCTTTCGATGCGCTTCGGCTCGAAGCCCTTGCCGACGATGCACTCGGTGCTGCCGCCGCCGATGTCCACCACCAGCCGCCGCTCCGGCTCGGGCCCCCCCGCCAGGCTGTGGCACACGCCGAGGAAGATCAGGCGGGCCTCCTCGCGGCCCGACACGATCTCGATGGGGTGCCCGAGGGCCCTGTGGGCCTCCTGCAGCATGCCCGGGGTGTTGCGGGCCTTGCGCAGGGTGTTGGTGCCGACGGCGCGGACGCTGCCGGGGGGAAATTCCCGCAGCCGCTGGCCGAACTTGCGCAGGCACTCCAGGGCCCGGTGCTGCCCCTCCACCGACAGCTTCTGGCGGCGGTTCAGGTAGGCCGCCAGCCGCACCCCCTCCCGCAGCCGATCCACCAGCTGGAGCTCGTCCCCCACCACCCGGGCGATCACCATCCGGAAGCTGTTCGACCCGAGGTCGACCGCCGCCAGCATGTGGGGCCTGTGTGCTATTTTCTCCACGTCGAGGGACCAAGATCGTTTCTTCTCAGCATCTTAAGGGACCTCCGACTCCCCATTGTAAAGAATCCGTGAATCCGCTGGGACCCGCCGCGCGGGCCGGCATCCATTCCCAACCCTGAGGAGAGACCCTTGAGCGATCAGCTGACCGACATCCGTGGAATCGGGCCGAGCGCCGCGCAGCTGCTGCGGGCCGCGGGCCTCACCAGCGTCAACGCCGTCGCCGAGGCGACCCTGGAACGCATCGCTCAAATCCGCGGCTTCGGCGCCCTCCGCGCCGCCGCCGTGCGTCGCTCCGCCGCCGACATCCTCTCCGCCGCCGCCGAGGCGGTGACCCCGGCCGAACCGGCCCCGCCGGCGGCCCCGGCCGAGGAGCCTCCGGCCCCAGCCGCGGCGACCGTCGAGGACGCCCCCGCCGAGAGCCCGGAGGACGCCCCCGAGCCGAAGTCGGACAAGCCGAAGTCCAAGAAGGGCAAGGCCAAGACGCCCAAGAAGGATGACAAGAAGGGCAAGTCCAAGAAAGCCAAAAAGGACGACAAGAAGACGTCCAAGCCCAAGCAGGACAAGCCCAAGAAGGGCAAGTCTAAGAAAGACGACAAGAAGAAGCCCCAGTCCAAGAAGGACGACAAGAAGGGCAAGTCCAAGAAGGACGACAAGAAGGGCAAGTCCAAGAAGGACGACAAGAAGAGCAAGGCCAAGAAGGACGACAAGAAGAGCAAGGCCAAGAAAGCCAAGAAGGGCAAGAATTAGCCCACCCGACAGGCGCGATGAAACCTCTCCGAACCCTCGACTTTCTCCTCGAACCCGGCCAGGTCCCCCAGGTCCTGGAGGGTCTGCGGGAGCGGTTTTCCCTCTTGGAGGAACCCGCTCCCCCCGTCGGCTCCACGGTCTACGACACCTTCGACTGGCGCCTCCGCGCCGACGGCGGGACCCTCGAAGTGCAACACCGCGGGCCCGCCTCCGAGCTCCTCTGGAGCCACCTTGGGGGAGCGGTGCGGCACCGCCTTGAGCTCCCCAAAAGAAACGCGGCGGCGCCGCCCTTCGCCTGGGACTATCCGGAAGGACCCCTGCGCCGGGATCTGGAGGCGGTCATCGAGATGCGGCGGCTCTTGCCGCGGCTGCGCCTCGACCGCCGGGGGACCACCCTGCGGGTCCTGGACGACGAGGAGAAGACCACCGTGCGGATCCGCCTCGTCGAAACCACGGTGACGGCGGACGGCGACGGGCCCAAAGACCTGGCCCCGAGGCTGGAGGTGGCGCCGGTCCGGGGCTACCCCAAGCCCGCCGAGAAGGTCACGGCCCTGCTGCGGGACCTCGGCTGCGAGCTCGCCGAAGGACGGCAGGTCGACGAGGCCCTGCGGGCCGTTGGCCTGCGCCCCGAAGACCACCCCGGCAAGCTGACCCTGAGCTTCGACCCGCAGCTCCCCGCCGCCGACGCCGCCCGGTCCATCCACCTGGCGCTGCTCCACATCCTGGAGCTCAACGAAGACGGCACCCGGCGGGACATCGACTCGGAGTACCTCCACGATTTCCGGGTGGCGGTGCGGCGGACCCGCTCCGCCCTCAGCCAGGTGAAGGGGGTCTTCGCCGTCGAGGATGTCGCCCGCTTCAAAACAGAGTTCTCGTGGCTCGGCAAGGTCACCGGCCCCACCCGGGACCTCGACGTCTACCTCCTCAAGATGCCGGCCTACCGGGATCAGCTGCCGGAGACCGTCCGCCGCGACCTGGAGCCCCTCGAACGTTTCCTCGCCGACCGCCAGCGGAAGGCCCAGCGGGCCCTCGCCCGGGTGCTCGGGGGGAACCGCTACCGCCGCCTGGTGGCGGACTGGCGCTCCTTCCTCGAATCCCCCCCGGAGGTGTCCGGGGAGGACGCCCCCAACGCCGCCGCGCCGGTGCTCGGGGTAGCGTCGTCGCGGATCTGGAAGATCTACCGGCGGATCCTCAAGTGGGGCCACGCCATCGACGACACAAGCCCCGCCGAGCGCCTGCACGAGGTGCGCATCGAGGCGAAGAAGCTGCGCTACCTGATGGAGTTCTTCCGCGGCCTCTACCCGAAGGACGAGGTGACCCGGGCCATCAAGGCCCTGAAGCGTCTCCAGGACAACCTCGGGGACTTCAACGACTACGAGGTCCAGCAGGGGGCCCTGGGGGGCTTCGCCGAGGAGATGGCTGGGCGGGACGACGTCCCCGCCGCCACCCTCCTCGCCATGGGCCGCCTGGTGGCCCACCTGGAGGAAGGCCAGGAGCGGGAGCGGCGGGATTTCCACCGCCGCTTCGAGCGCTTCGCCGGCGAGGAGGACCAGGCCCGGTACCGCCGACTGTTCCGCGGCGCCGGCCGGGCCGGGGGGTAGATCCCCCGGACCATCTTCACGGAGCATTCTTCCTGTCTTCACAGACCTTGCCGAGAATGCTGGCCATTCGGCAACCACCCCAAGGGCTCGCTCCGCGACATCTCCGCACCGAATAGCCGACCCGATCCACCCGCCACGGCGGGTATTCCGCTCCGGCGCCCGACGCCGGCACCCCCCTGCTGAAAGGAACCCCATGGCCGTACATCTGCTTCGGGACCTCGACAAGCTGAAGAAGGAGGTCCTGCTCCTCGGATCGATGGTGATCGAGGCCACCGACAAGTCGATCCTGGCCCTCGTCGACCGGCGCCCCGACCTCGCCCAGGAGGTCAAGGACGGCGACAAAGACGTCGACGACCGCGAGATCCGGGTGGAGGAGGAGTGCCTCAAGATCCTCGCCCTGCACCAGCCCGTGGCCCACGACCTGCGCTTCGTGGTGGCGGTGATGAAGGTCAACAACGACCTCGAACGGGTCGGGGACCTGGCGGGCAACCTGGCGGGACGGGCCGCGTTCCTCGCCGGTCAGGAGCCCATCTCCATCCCCGAGAAGCTCCGCCAGATGGCCGACTCCGTCCCCGGTATGCTGCGCCGAAGCCTCGACTCCCTGATCAAGCTGGACACCGACCTCGCCCGCTCCATCCTGGAGGACGACGAGGTGGTCGACCAGCTCCACAAGGATCTCTACCAGCACCTCGAAGACCGCATGGGGGAGGAGCCGGATCGGATCAAGGAGCTGGTACAGCTGCTGTCGGTGTCGCGCTATCTGGAGCGCATCGCCGACCTGGCGACGAACATCGCCGAAGACGTGGTGTTCCTGGTGGACGGCGATGTCGTACGGCACCGCGCCTGGTAAGCTGGACCGAGGTCCTAAGGAAGCACCCCGGGGGGTCGTCGCCACCGTGTCACGCCGCAAGATCGTCGCCATCGAAGACGAGCCCGACATCCTCGAGCTCGTCCAGTACAACCTGACCCGCGAGGGTTTCAACGTCCTCACCGCCACCAGCGGGGACGAAGGCGTCGATCTGATCGTCCGCGAGGCGCCGGATCTGGTGCTGCTGGATCTGCTGCTGCCGGGCATCGACGGCATCGAAGTGTGCCGGAAGCTGAAGATGGATCCGGTGACCCAGAAGATCCCGATCATCATGGTCAGCGCCAAGGGGGAGGAGAGCGACATCGTCCTCGGCCTCGGGGTCGGGGCGGACGACTACGTGTCCAAGCCCTTCCGCCCGAAGGAGCTGATCGCCAGGGTCCGCGCGGTCCTGCGCCGGGGTGCCCTCAAGGACGAAGAGGCCAAGGGGGATCGGCTCGTACGCCAGGGCCTGGTGATCGACTCGATGCGCCACGAGGTGCGGGTGGAGGGCGAGATCGTCAGCCTGACGGCGACGGAGTTCCGCCTGCTCCACCTGCTGGCGTCCCATCCGGGGCGGGTCTTCACCCGCGACCAGCTGGTGTCCCGGGTGATCGGCGGCGGCGCCGCGGTGATCGATCGCAACATCGATGTCCACGTCCGCTCGATCCGCAAGAAGCTGGGGGAGCAGCGGCACCTCATCGGCACCATCCGCGGCGTCGGCTACCGCTTCCAGGACGACCCCCACGACGGCGACTAGGTTGTGTCAACGCGAACCCCTTCCGCGTGGACCGACCTCCCGCCGAAGCACCTCCGGAGTAGGGGCGGGGCTTGCCCCCGCCCGCGCAGTCGAATCGCTGGCGTGTCAACGCAAACCCCTTCCGCGTGGCAGCACCTCCAGAGTAGGGGCGGGGCTTGCCCCCGCCCGCGCAGTCGACGCGCTGACTGGAACCTGCGGAGGCGGGGCGAAACTCAAGACGACAGTCCGAAGACACTCTGTGGAGACCCGATCCCCGCAAGGTCGACATCCCGCCCAACACATCACCAAACCCAAAGGGCGCGATCCTGGGCCCCATACGCAGAGCAGAGCCTGACCACGTCAACGGGCAAAGCCCATCCGCAGATGCGAACCATCGGCAGCCCTGCCAAGACGGGCGGGGGCAAGCCCCGCCCCTACTCCAGAGGCGAGGTAAGTCCCACCCAGGATTCCGAAAACCCACCGGGGTTCGTGAACACACGACCCATCCTCGATACGCCAACTAGTGCCAACGCGCCTTAGCCACCCCGCCGTCCCATGCTGCGATCCCGGGTCCTCTGGAAGCTGTTCGCCGGCTATGCGTTTCTCATCCTGCTGTCGAGCGCGCTGATCGGCGGCCTGGTGGCCCGCAGGGTCGAAACGGAGACCCTCGCCGAGACGGACCTGCGCCTCCACGCCGTCGCCGCCCTGCTGCGGGACACCGTCGCCGCAGCCCAGAAAAACGGCGGCGTGGAGCACCTCCAGGGGAGGATCCAGGTCCTCGGGGCGGAGGCCGCCACCCGGCTGACGGTGATCACCCCGGAGGGACGGGTGGTGGCGGACTCGGAGCACGATCCGAGGCGTATGGACGACCACAGCGACCGCCCCGAGATCCTCCAGGCGTGGGCCGAGGGGGTCGGGGCCTCGTCCCGCTACAGCACCACCCTCAAGCAGCAGATGCGCTACCACGCCCTGCCCCTCTACGTGGACGGACGGCCGGTGGCGATGGCCCGCACGTCCCTTCCCCTGGACGTCCTCGAAAATCGACTCGCCGACCTGCGGCGGGCGGTGGGCCTCGGCGCGGTGGCCGGCATCCTCTTCGCCCTGGGGCTGGGGTTCCTCTACGCCCGCACCATCACCCGGCCCCTCCTGAGCATGGCGGAGGCGGCGGAGGAGATCGCCGACGGCGCCTACGACCAGCGCATCGAAGCCTCCGGCCGCGACGAGCTGGGCAAGCTGGCGAAGGCCTTCAACACCATGAGCCGCCAGCTCCGGGGCTCCATGTCCGCCATGGCCTCGGACCGCAAGCGCCTGACCGCCATCCTCTCCAGCATGACCGAGGGGGTGGTGGCGGTGGACCGGGACGAGCGCATCGTCCACATGAACGGCGTCGCGGGACGGCTGCTGGAGGCCGACCCGAACGCCGTTCTGAGCCACCCGATCTGGGAGGTGACCCGGATCCTGGAGGTGTCCGAGGCCCTGGGGGAGACCCTGGAGGAAGGGCGCCTCGTGCAGCAGACCGTCCGCCAGCCGGGCTCCCCGGACCGGGTGCTCCAGCTCTACGCGTCGCCCCTGCTCACCGACGCCGGCGTCGCCGGGGCGGTGCTCGTGGTGAAGGACGTCACCCAGCTGCGGCACCTCGAAACCATGCGCCGGGATTTCATCGGCAACGCGTCCCACGAGCTGAAGACGCCGATCACCGTCATCCGCGGCCTGGTGGAGACCCTCCTCGACGACCCCGACGCCGACCCCGGGGTGCGGCAGCGCTTTCTGCAGCGGGTCCTGGCGCAGTCGGACCGGATGAAGAACCTGGTCTCGGACCTCCTCTCCCTCTCCCGGCTGGAGTCGGGGGCCAGCGTGCTGGAGATCCAGCCCCTCGACCTGCGGGAGCCCATCGAGGAGGCGGTGCGGAGCCTCCTGACCCTGGCGGAGGGCCGCGGCGTCCGCATCGACTGCGACCTGCCGGACCGCCCGGTCCTGGTGGAGGGCGACGAAGAGGGGCTGCGGCAGGCGGTGTCGAACCTCTTGGACAACGCCGTCAAGTACTCCCAGGCGGAGGCCGTCACCGTCCGCCTGCGGTGGAAGCCGGGAGAGGCGGTGGTGGAGGTGGAAGACCAAGGGATCGGCATCGAAGCCGACCACCGGGATCGCATCTTCGAGCGCTTCTACCGGGTCGACAAGGCCCGCTCCAGCGCCGTCGGCGGTACCGGCCTGGGCCTGGCCATCGTCAAGCACATCGCCCTCGCACACGGGGGCACCGTATCGCTCCGCAGCACCCCCGGCGAGGGCAGCACCTTCGCCCTGCGCCTACCGCTCCTGCGCCGGGGCGACTGAGCCCTGCTGGGGGCTCCGCCAGCGTTCGAGCTGGAAGACCACGTCGTCCTCACCGGGGCCGAAGGCCGGTCCCCGTACGAGGCGGAGGGCCCCGACGTCGGGCCCCAGCTCGGCGCGGCGGGACACCAGCAGATGCCCCCGGCGGCTGTGGGAGAGCCATACCAGCTCGACGTCCTCATCCCCCGCCAGCAGCCGCGGCGGGTCGGCGCCGTCCAAGAGGGAGCTCGGCAGGCGCAGGAAGACGGTGAACCGGTCCCCCGGCTGGGCGGTCTCCGGCAGCTCGGCGGACAGGCAGCCGGCGCCGCAGCCCGAGACGCCCAGCAGATCCGGCGGGCCCGCCCGGCGCCAGCGCCGGTCGATGGCGATGAATTCGGGCCCCCGCATGGCGAAGGGCTCGGCGGCGAATCGGCGCACCTCGGTGCCGGGTTCCGCGGCCCAGGCGTCTAGCGCTGCGGCATCCCGCCCGGGGAGGTCGGCGCGGACCACCAGGGCGTCCGCCAGGGCCCGGGTCTCGGCATCTAGCGACCCCACGTCCTCCACCCTCTTCACCGCCGAGAGCCCCTTTTGGAAGCGCCGCACCCCCTCCCACGGCGGCAGCGGCCCGTCCCAGGCTTCGAGGTACACCAGGCGCCCCGACGCCGGCTCCAGCTGGTGGTCGAGGTACAGCAGCGCGGCGTCCTGGGTGGTCACCACCAGGCTGCGGTAGACGTACGACCACCCCCGGGGGGCGGTGGCCGCCACCAGGGCCAGGACCGCCAGGGCCGCCGCCGGGCGGCGCAGGCCAGCCGGGATCTTGGGGGAGGCACGGCGCCAGAGGGCGTCCAGGAACCAGGCCAGGGGCAGGGCGGCGAGGACCGCCACCGGCAGGAAGTTGTTGGCCTTGTAGTAGCTGGTCTGCAGGGCGTACGCGGCGGTATAGACGACGGGGAACGACACCAGCAGGATCCCCTGGACGCGGCGCAGCCCCAGGCCCTCGGTGGCGGACCCTGGCTCGACGGACGGGCGGACCAGGCTCAGACCCCAAAGCCCCCAGGCCAAGAGGGCCAGGGCGCCGAGGACGCCGCCGAAGAGATAGCCGTCGAGGTGGAAGCCCAGGGCCTCCAGGGGGATGTGCCACGGGCCGCTCTCGGTGCGGCCGGCGTAGTCCCGCTTAAGGCCCTGGATGAAGTGGAGGTAGGCCCGCCAGTAGGGGTTGGCGAGCACGAAGAGGGCGGCGCTGGTGGCCCCCGCCAGGGCCAGGTAGGCGAGGCGCTTCGGCTCCCGCCGGGCGGTGAGGGCGGTGAGCACCATCAGCGGCACCGCCACCAGCCCCCCCGTCAGCTTGGCGCTCATCGCCAGGGCGATGGCGGCCCCCGTCCACACGTACCAGCGGGCCCGCAGGCCGTCGGCGGCGGCGAGGGAGCCGTGGATCGCCAGGAGCACCGCCGCCACGAGGAGGGCGTCGGGCTTGTTGTAGCCCGACGCGTGGATCATCCAGGGTAGGAACGCCAGCAGCAGCGCCGCCAAGAGGCCCACCCGGGCCGAAAAGAGCCGCCGCCCGCACAGGAAGATCGCCACCAGGGCCACCAGACCCCAGAAGGTGGACAGGGCGCGGGTGAGGAGAAAGGCTCGGGGGTAGAACTTCCCCCGGTCGTCCACCACCCGCCAGGCCGGGTCGCCGGTGTGCCGGTGGACCGCGTCCGCCGCCTTCAGCAGCGCCACCTGGGGCAGGTTGAACACCGGCGACGGGTAGTAGCCGCTGGCGGGCTCGAGGTCGCCGGTGAAGTAGATCTTGCGGACGTTCTGCAGGCTGTAGCGCTCGTCCTCGAAGCGGGTCAAGAAGAGGTTCGACCCGCCGTACCAACAGCGCAGGGCGCCGGCGGCGACGAGCAGCAGGGCGAGCAGGAGCCAGGCTTTCTGGGGACGGACGCTGGGTCGGGGCTCGGGGAGTCGGATCAAGGGGGAAAAATCTCCTGGAGGACGTCGACTCGGCGGCCGAAAAATGCGCGACCGCCATAGACCGCTGACTATAGACTGTCAATGTCGTCGCCGCATCTACCTCCGTCGAGGCGAAAGACGTCGAGAAGATCTTCAACGCGGCGCGGCCCGCCCGACCCTCCTTTTCCGCGTTCCCCCCGAGAACGCCCCTATCCGACCCCGAATCCACCATGAAGTCCCCCAACGACGCTTCCGCGGCGCCCCCCCCGGCCACGCCCGCGACTTTCGCGGATTACGTTTCGATCGCCCGCCCCAGCCACTGGATGAAGCACGTCTTCATCGTGCCGGGGATCGTGCTCGCCTACATCCTGCACCCCACCGACCCCGCGGGTTTGGTGCTGACCCTGGCGCTCGGGCTCCTCTCCGCCTGCGCCGCCGCCTCCGCCAACTACGTCATCAACGAGTGGCTCGACGCCGACTTCGACCGCTTCCACCCCCCCAAATCCAAGCGGCCCGGGGTCGCGAGGCGGCTGTCGCCGGCGGCGGTGCTGACGGAGTACACCCTGCTGACGGCCCTGGCGGTGGGCACGGCCCTGGCGATTTCGGACCTCTTCGCCCTCACCACCGGCGCCTTCCTGCTGAGCGGGCTGCTCTACAACGTGAGGCCCGTGCGCACCAAGGACCGCCCCTACCTCGACGTGGTGAGCGAAGCCGTCAACAACCCGATCCGCCTCACCCTGGGCTGGGCCATGGTCTCCCCCACCACCCTCCCCCCCAGCAGCCTCCTACTCGCCTACTGGATGGGGGGCGCGTTCCTCATGGCCATCAAGCGCTTCGCCGAATTCCGCGCCGTGGTGGCGGCGGGGGCAGGAGCCGAGCTCCACCTCTACCGGCGTTCCTTCGGCCACTACACCGAGAATCGGCTGCTGGTCTCGGCCTTCCTCTACGCCCAGATGGCGGCCTTCTTCCTCGCCGTCTTCCTGATCAAGTATCGGGTCGAGTACCTGCTCTCAATGCCCCTCTTCGCCCTGCTCTTCGCCGTCTACCTGCGGATCGGCCTCAAGCGGGAGTCGGTGGCCCAGGCCCCCGAGCGGCTCTTCGAGGAGAAGGCCCTGATGGCGGTGGTGGCGCTCCTGGTGGTGACCCTGGGGGTCCTCACCTGGGTCGACCTGCCGTTCCTGGAACGGCTGGCCGACCCCCATTACATCGAAGTCCCGCTGGACTGAAGACGGGGTCCGCAGGGTCTAAGGACCCCTACTGGTTGGTCCCCAGGGACTCGCCGAGCTGGATCCACTCGATGTTCTTTCCGGTGCCCAGGTCCCAGGCGTTCCCGTCGATGCAGATGTGCCGGTCCCGGTTCGAGACGTACAGCAGGTTCTGCTGGCCGTAGTCGAGGCGGCCGATGATCCAGGTCGCCCACATGTTGTAGTGGGCCGGCGCGATGTCCCGGTGGGGGGAGGTGAAGTCGATCCACGTCGAGTCCACCGCCGTCCCCGACGCGGGATCGTAACGGCGATACTGCAGCTTCGCCCCGCGGCCCGCGGGCCAGGCGGTGCGGTTGGCGGCGAAGGTCGGATCGGTGACCGCGCACGGAGCCCACGGGTTGACGCCGTGGGTCACCCCTTTGACGTTGCGCCACAGCTCGTATTGGGTCACGCCGCCGAAGGTGGCCTTGGTGTAGCCCATGGTCCGGCCGTCCAGCGTGCGCTCCGGGGCGAGCCCCTGGGCCCCGAGGTCGACGCCGCTGTTGCCGGCGGGGATGGTGAAGGTCCGCCAACCCTGGCCTTCGATTCGGATGTCGATCTCCCCCTGGTCGGCGCAAACGCCGAAGCAGGGCCGGTAGCGGATCGGCGTGGTGCCGAACTGTCCGTTGCCCGTCGGCTGGAGGTGCTTCAGCCAGGTCAAAACGCCGCTGTACTGGCAGTTCGAGCCCGTACAGGTGCCCGCGTCCGGCTCGAAGAACATGCCCAACATGCGGTAATTGTGGACCCGCTGAAACTTCAGCACGTGGCGCCAGTCGAAGTTGGTGATGCCGTCGGAAGAGACCCCGATCACCACGAAGCCGTCCACGTAGCCGGTGACGGAATCGTTGCTGCCGTTCTGGGGCGTGGTGGTGTTGACAAAGAACTTCCCCGGGACCGGGTCATAAATGGCGTGGTGCATGGTCCACTCCCGGAAGTCCTCGGGGCGAATGTCGTCCCGCTCCAAGGTGATGCCGGCCCCGCGCATGCCGCCCCAGGTCCGCGGCGCGGTCATCACCACGAAGGACGCGTCGTCGAATTGATGGGCCGGTCCGCTGTTGCCCTTGGTCCACAGGTGGACGTAGTAGTAGATGAGGCCGTCCGGCAGCTTCGGGTCGACGGCGATGGCGCCGTTGAGCACGTAGGAATCGCCGGTGCCGGAGTTGGTGAAGCAGCGGCCGTTGCTCTGCATGTACGGGGAGCAGGCCCAGGCGGAGGTGGGCACCGCCATGGGGTTGAGCACCGCCGACGTGGAGCTCTCTTCGTAGTCGATCACCGACACCGTCCCCGGCGTCGCGGCGGGGGCCGGCGCCGCCGCGAGAAGGGCCAGGAGGGGGACGCAGAGGGCGAGGGCTCGGGACGAAGGGCGAGGGAAGGGACGAGGGGAAGGACCGGACGAGGGGGGACGAAGGCCGAATCTTGGATGCATGGAAAATCCTCGGTGTGGTTTTCGGCGTTTCCGGCGTGCCTTGCGGCGACGCCCATGGGTCGCTTCGGGGAAGTGCCTCCTTTCGGGTCGCGGCCGCTGTGCGGCCGGCAGATTCCGCGGCCGTTTTGCGGCCAACATTCCGCGGCCGCTCCGCGCGGCCGACACCTTAGGGATCGGCGGCGACGGATCCTTGGATCCCGCTCCGGGACAGGGGAACCGAAAGGCAGGGCCGCCGGTCGACGGACCGGTACCGCGGCCCGGTGGGGGCCCTTCGGTTCGGGGGGCGGCTCAGGGGCGCCGTGTCGGGGCGTCAGCGGGGGGCGAGGTCGTAGAGCTGGATCGAGTCAACGCCGATCCCCACCTTCGGGTCGGCGTCGTCGTCACGGACGATCAGCACCGCCTGCCGCCCCCGCAGCGGGGACAGGTCCCAGGTCACCAGCCCCAGGCCCCGCCGCGTTCCCCCCTGGAAGAGGTGCTTGCGGTGGCCGGCGACCCGCAGCTCCACCCGCGTGTCGGAACTGCCGAAATCGTAGACGGTGAAGCTGAGGCGGTCGTGGTCGACCACGAAGGGCTCGCTTTCGAGGAGCTGGGGCCCCGGCTGGCCCAGGCTCGACGCCAGGAACCGACCCTGGGCCATGTGCAGGCCGTGCTCCATGGCGAGGGGGGCGCTGGGGGCGGGTCCGCCGTCGAAGGTCTTGCGCCACGTCGACCCCCATCCGCCGTCCCCATCCGCCGCGGACTCGAAGTCTTCGAAGGGCGTGCTGCGGGGGAACCGCCGGGTGCCCACCCGGTCCGCCACGAGGAAGCCGTCCCCCCGATCTTCGTCGACGAACCGCAGCACCCCGGTGCGGCCGCGCCAGGCGAACATGGGCAGCTCGATGCGGTAGAGCGTCGTCAGCTCGCCGGGGCGGCCGCCGATCTCGAACACGAGCTGGCCGTCGACGAAGAGCTGAGCCACGGTGAGGGTCGGGTGGTTGGCGGCGAAGCGGAAGTGCAGCTGGTCGAAATCGATCGGGAAGGGATGGCTCCAGATCGTCTCGGTGGTGTCCTCGCCGTAGGTCTGCAGGTAGCCGCCCTCCACCGGCCGCCCTTCGAACACCAGATTCTCGAGGGGCCGCCCCCCACGCCAGCCCCCCAGCCACGCCCAGCCCGGGGGCGGGGGCCCCGGCTCGAAGTCGACGTCGGCGAGGGGGGAGACGTCATCGTCCGCCAGGTAGGTGCGGCCTAGCCAGCTTTCGTACAGCCCGTCGAAGCGCTCGGAGAAAGCGTCGCGGCGCATCCACAGGGTGCGGATCGGCTGGGCGTGGACCACCGGCAGATGATCGGAGGTGATGTACCCCGGCTGCCGCGCCACCCGGGAGGAGAGGATCGCCAGCTCCGGGCGGCGCTCGTCGAAGAGCTCCGGCAGGTCGGTGCGCCGGTCCTCGGGGCCGTGGAAGAAGATCCCCGGGGTCACCAGGCCGGCGCCGTCGATCACCGACTGACGGGTCCGGTAGGTGAGGTAACCGGGCTCGCGGGTGAAGAGGGTGGTGTCCTCCATGCCGTGGTCTTCGATCCAGTCGGCGAACTGGTCGTAGGCGTGGATCCGCCAGTACCCGGCGCCGGTCACCAGGGGCTCCGCCTGCCGCGCCATGGTGGTGGGGACGAGGACGGCGGCGAGCCCCAGGCCGGCGATGGCGGCGACGGCGGCCACCGTCCCCGGCACCACCCGGCCGAGCCACCGTCCCCAGGTGGCGAGGGAGAGGGCCAGCAGGGCGAGCACCGGCGGCACCTGGTACCAGGTGTGGACCACGGGGGGGCCGATGACGGCGTAGCCCAGCCAGAGGAGCACGGCGAACAGACCCAGGGGGGCCAGGGTCAGCTCGCCGCCGGGGGACACCCCGTCGGCGGAAGCGTCCCCCTCCGCTCCGTCCGCGGAGCCGCGGAGGATCCGGGGGACGGCCATGGCGCCGCGGACCAGGGCGGCGAGGAGCCCCAGCACCAGGAGGAAGACGAGGACCCCGTGGAGGTCGACGTGGGCCGACACCCACCGCCACGGCCCGAGGCGCATCAGGGGGTCGAAGAGGAGGAGGTACTGCCGCTCCAGGGACCCCGCGAGGTAGTCGACGAAACCGATGTCGGCGGACTTGGCCCCCAGGGTGTTGGGGAGCGGGCTGCCGAAGTAGAGCTGGGCGAACAGCAGCCAGGACCCCAGCATCGTCCCCGACACCGCCGCCTCCCGCCAGGGTAGCCGGCGGGTGGCCAGAAGGCGGCACAGGAGCACGGCCGCCGCCACCACCACGCCGTCGTAGCGGGTGGTGCAGACGAGGCCTAGGGCCACCCCCGTCGCCCACGGTCTCCCCTGGGCCGCCAGCGCCACGGTGGCGAAAATGAGGGCGGCGTAGAGGGTGGTCTCCATGCCGAAGAAACGCACCGATCCGCCGAAGCCGAGGGCGGCGCAGATGGCGAACCACACCCCGGCGTTGGGGACCCCACGGCGGGACAGGAGCCGTGCCCCGAGGCCGCCGGTGGTCACCAGGGCCAGCATGTAGATCCAGCCGCCGGCGACGGCGACATCGAGCCCCAGCAGGCCGAGGAAGGCCAGGAGAAGGGTGTAGAACGGGGTCGAGGTGCCGAGGACCCGCTCCCCCGGCTGGAAGACGAAGCCGTGGCCCTCCGCCAGGTTGGCGGCGTAGCGGTAGGTGATGTACGAGTCTTCGAAGTGGTAGTCCGCCAGGGCGCGGAACCCCGCCACGGCGGCGACGGCCAAAAACACCACGAGCGCCACGGCCCGCACCTCGGAGACACCGAAACGTTGCATGGGGCGGATTGTAGAGCCTCGGCGCCGGGATTTCACCAATTGGGGATTGGGCACCCGTGAGGGATTGGGCACCCCTTGGGGCCGGGCTCAGATCCAGCGCCGGAGGGCGGCGGGGAGATCGACGAAGCCGGGGGACTTGCGCACGAAGCCGTCGGCGCCGGTGGTGGCCACCAGCGTCCCCAGCTCCTCCTCGTCGGTGTCGGAGAAGAGGACGATGGGGATGCCCCGGGAGAAGCGGTGGCGGCGGAGGATCTCGGCCGCCCGATCCCCCCGCAGGGCCGGCATCCGCACGTCGAGGAGGATCAGGTCCGGCCGGTCCTTCTGGATGGCGACGTTGAGCTGGAACGCGCTGCCCAGGGTCACCACCGAATACCCGGCGTCCTCCAGGCGATCCGCCACCAGCTGGCGCACGATCTCGCTGTCGTCGACGACGAGAATCTTCTTCGCCGCCCCGGCGGGGGCGACGGGCTCGGGGACGTAGGGGATCAGCTCGCCGGTGGACATGGGTATCCTCGTGGGTCGGGCCGGATCGGACGCAAATTGAAAACGATGACCGGACCCTAGCACACGGCCGCCGGGGCCCAACCGTCCCCCCTTACGTCTCCAGAAGGGTGGGGGTTTCGGGGTTGATTTCGGGACGTCGCGATGATCTGCTGACTTCCCATTTGCTAGGGAGGTCACCCCATGCGCGTGCTCAAATTCGGCGGCACCTCGGTCGCCAGCCCCGACGCCATCCGGCGGGTCGTCGACATCGTCCGCACCGCCCGCGGCGCCGGTCCCGTGGCGGTGGTGGTCTCCGCCTTCGGCGGCGTCACCAACGCCCTGATCGAGTTGGAAGGCGCTGCGGCCCGCCGGGATCCGGACTGGGCCGAGCACTTCGAAGCCCTATGCCGGCGCCACCGCGGAGCGGCCCGGGAGCTAGCGACGCAGGACGGTGAAGACCTCCGGCAACGGCTGGACGCGCTGCTGGCGGATCTCCGGGACCTCCTGCGCGGGGTCTTCCTGCTACGGGAGGTCTCCCCCCGTGCCCACGACGGCATCGTGTCCTACGGCGAGCGGCTGTCGTCCCTGGTGGTGGCGGCGGCGCTGCGGGCCGCCGGGGTCGACGCCGAGGCCTTCGACACCCGGGGCCTGGTGATCACCGACGACGCCCACGGCCGCGCCCGGGTGGATTTCGAAACCACCTACGCCAACCTCCGAAGCCGCTTCGGCGGGGAAGGGCCCGTGCCGGTGATCACCGGCTTCGTCGGCTCGGGTCCCGACGGGCAGACCACCACCCTCGGCCGCGGCGGTTCCGACTACACCGCCGCCCTCCTGGGGGCCGCCGTCGACGCCGAGGCGGTGGAGCTGTGGACCGACGTCTCGGGGGTGATGACGGCGGATCCGAGGGTCGTGCCGGACGCCCGGGTCCAGCCCCAGCTGTCCTACGAAGAGCTGATGGAGCTGTCCCACTTCGGCGCCAAGGTGGTCCACCCGCCAAGCGTCCACCCCACCCGCAGCCGCGGCATCCCGCTGCTGATCAAGAACACCTTCGCCCCCGAAGACGCCGGCACCCGGGTGACCGTCCGCGGCCCGAAGACGGTGGACTCGGCGGGGCACGGCCCGGTGCGCGGCATCACGTCGATCCACCGGGTGGTGCTGGCGCGCCTCGAGGGGGACGGCATGGTGGGGGTCCCCGGCATCGCCCATCGGCTCTTCGGCTCCCTCGCCCGCAGCGGCGTCTCGGTCATCCTCATCAGCCAGAGCTCCTCGGAGCACACCATCTGCTTCGCCGTCGCCGCCGAGGACGCCGAGGGGGCGGCCCGGGCGGTGGGGGAGGAGTTCGTCCTCGAGCTGCGGCTGGGGATGGTGGAGGAGCTGGTGATGGAGCCGGGGCATACGGTGGTGGCGGCGGTGGGCGCCCGCATGGCCCACCGGCCCGGGATTTCCGGCAAGATCTTCGGCGTCCTCGGGGACCACCGGGTCAACGTCCGGGCCATCGCCCAGGGCTCCTCGGAGCTCAACATTTCGTTCGTGGTGGAGGAGCGGGACGAGGTCACCGCCGTGCGCGCCATCCACGACGCCTTCTTCGCCCAGGGCGGCCGCCGGCTCGACGTGGCGCTGGTGGGGGTCGGCCGGGTGGGCTCGACGCTGGTGGAACAGCTGCGGGACCGCCGGGGGGCCCTCGCCGAAGAGGGCCTCGACCTGCGGGTGGTGGCCCTCGGGGGGCGCCGCCACCTCGCCCTCGACCCGGAGGGCCTCGACCTCGACCGCTGGCGGGAGCTCCTGGAGGCCGCCC
>JBCDIS010000126.1:0-20167 GCA_038748685.1 Acidobacteriota bacterium
AGGTCATCGGCCGCAACTTTTTCACCGAAGTGGCACCCTGCACCAACGTTCAGGAATTCGCCGGCAGGTTCCGGGAAGGGGTCGCCAAAGGGGACCTCAACCACGTCTTCCCCTACATCTTCAGCTTCGAGATGGATCCCACCCAGGTGTGGGTCCGCCTGTTCTACAGCGAGAGCACGGAGTCGGCCTGGGTTTTCGTGACCCGCCGCGAGCCCGACGCCGGCTGAGGCCGTAGCCCGCAACTCCGCCGCCGGGTGGAGGGGTCACAGGTAGCCGAGGGCCTCCAGCTGACGGCGAAGCTCGTCGTTGGTGTCCTCGGGGGCGAGGGCGCCGCCCTGATCGGCAATGCCGAGTCGGCGGATCTCCATACCCACGAAGCCCTCCTCGGCCGTCGGTGGACCGTCGACGGGGGCCCACGAGCCCCCGTTCCAATCGACCCAAAGGGGCTCTTCCACCAGGTCCACCACCCGCTCGGGGTCGAGGCTGAAGGGGCGTCCGCCGCCCTCTTCTATCCAGAACGGCGATCGACCGCCCCCCAGGCTCAGGATTTTGAGCACGAAGTCCTCTCCGGGCGGCACCTCCACCTCGATGGAAGCCTTGTCCGACCAGCGTACCCAGGGGCCCCCCATGTCCACCGACTTGAGGGCGGACTTGCGGATGGATGCCCCAGCCAGGCGCGCGGTCAGGGGAGCGTCCCCGGCGACGAAGCGGACGTGGATGCCCGACATTTCGTCCGTCAGCACCTGCCTCAAGTGGCGTCGCCACTCGTCCGCCTGGGGCGGCGGCGGCTCCAGCCCCGTCGACTCGAGGGGAAGCTGTTCGAGGTCGTAGAACGCCTCCTGGCCATGGATCGGTTCGAAGATGGCGTCGCGGAAGGTGTACTTGAAGCGGTTCCTCAGCCTCAGGGAAGCGCCGTAGTTGCTGGTGGCGACATAGGTCCAGGCCTCACCGGGGAACGGGGCCGAAGAGTCCTCCAGCAGCGGTTTCAGGCTCTGGCCGTCGAGGCCCGCCGGGGGCCGAAGGCCGAGGAGGTCGAGGACCGTCGGCACGATATCGATGGAGCGGACCTGGCGCTCGATGCGGGCGCCGGAGGGGACCCCGGGGCCGGAAATCACTAGCGGGACGAGCACATTGTCTTCGAAAAGGTAGAGGTGCCCCGCGAGGCCGTGCTCGCCGAGCATCTCGCCGTGGTCGGAGGTAAAGACCACCAGGGTCCGTTCGTCGAGGCCGAGGTCCACAAGCCGGTCCAGCAGGCGGCCGAGGTAGACGTCGGCGTAGGCGAGGCCGCTGTCGTACAGGTCGTAGGGCAGCTGGGCGAGCTCCGGCGGCACCGGACGCGGGCCGTCTTTTCCCTTGATCCTCAGCTCCCGCCGCCGCTCGAAGCCCTCTTCGAGGCGGTCCTCCGGCTTGACGATTTGGATCCGCGCGTCGGTGCCGGCGTGTTCGCTCCACTGGTCGAACCACGGCTGCCGGGCCCGGGATCGGTTGTGGAGCTCGTAGGTGTGGAAGAAGAGGAAGAAGGGCTCGTCCGCGTGCTCGTCGATCCAATCGAGGGCATGGCCCATACCGGAATCGAGCTCGTGGGCGGCGACATCCTGGTTTCGGAGGTCTCCGGGCTTGACCGCCACCGGCGTTCCGGGCCAGTAACGGAAGCGGTCGAATCCCTGGGCAAGGCCGTAGTCCGGGCTCAGGTAGCCGCCGCCGGTGACCGCCAGGGTGCGGTAGCCCTGGTCCCGCAGCACCTCCGGCAGCAGCTGCAGAGCGTCGGGGGCGGCGTGGTCCAAGTTCACGCCGTGGCGGAAAGCCTCGAGCCCGGTGAGCATCGAGGAGTGGGACGGCAGGGTCCACGGTGCGGCCGCCACCACATTGTCGAAGACGACCCCGCGCTGCCCGGCCCAGCGGTCGAGGTTCGGGGTCGTGGGGCGGGGGTTGCCGTAGAGGGACGAGCGGTCCGCCCGCATGGTGTCGTAGGAGATCAGCACCACGTTGGCGGGGGGAGGGCCGGCCACCGGCGCGACGATCTCCGGCTCCCCCCAAAGGGCGATGCCGGGGATCCCTTCGATCTCTGCGTCTAGGGGATTGCGCAGCTCGATTTCCACCTCGGCGCCGACGTAGGCTGAGAGATCCACTTCTGCCCGCTGCCACTGGGGCGGGGTCCCCTGGGTTCGGCTCAGCTGTTCTTGAAGGACCACCGCCTCCTGGCCGTCATGGCGAACGGCGATCTCGAAGGGGACGACCTCGGGGCCACCGTGGAGCAGACCGTAGGAAAGTCGAAGCCGGGCGGCCTCCGGCAGGGGACCGACCCGGCGGGAGTAGGAGAGCCCCGGGAGGGAGGGGATCGCGGCGCGCTGCTCGTCGTCCAGCTCGACGCTCCACGGCTGGAGCAGCTTGGGGGCGAGCAGCTCGGGATTCAGGTCATTCCTCTGTAGCTCCACCCGACGGAGGGAAGCGGAGCCGGAAAAGGACTTGGCGATCACCCGCACACGGTCGATCCGACCGCTCCACTGGGGATGGCTGCGGAGATCCAGCTCCACCTCCCGCCACTTGCCCTTGGAGGCCGGTACCGGGCGGCGTACCGAGCGGAGCTCGTCGAAGTCCTGGCCGGCTTCGGCCCACAGCACGCGGACCGCCCCCGGCCCGGTTGTGCGGACCCGTACCGCCACCGAGGTCATCTCGCCGAGGGTGGCGAGCCCGGACCTTTCTAGGGTCAGGCTGGCGCCGCCGCCGGAGGCGTCGACGTGCAAACCCTCGCCGTCCCGCCTCGGGCTGCCGATCACGGTCCATCCGTGGGGCTTGGCGTCGGAGTCGAGGCGGTTGCGGACGGCGATGCTGCGCTCCGTGACCTGCCGCAGTCGCAGGGGGGCCTGCGGCGGGTCGAGGAGCCGCTCGGCCACCCGCAGGTACGTACCCCCCCCGTCGACGGGGGACGGCCCCGGTGAGCAGCCGATCACCAAAGCAGTGACCGCGGCGAGCAGGGTCAGGGGCACGGTGTAAGGGGCCTGCGGCGGGGTGCGCGGAGTGGACGGCGACATGGGGAGGGACCTTTGGGGACTGGCAGTGGGCGGCCCGGTGCGGCGGCGCCAGTACCTAAGGGGATGTGGGTAGGGAGCGGGGGCGGGCATGGTAAAGGGTGCGGGTCCCGGACGGAAGGCCTTCGCGGCGGACGATCTCGAAGCGCTCGGCCAGGCAGGCTTCGAAGACCTCCGGCTCGTAATCGTGGTATCGGTCCGCCTTGTTGCGGAGCAGGCGCTTCACCATGGGGTCGTCCTTGGTGACGAACTCGATCACGAGGTCCGCCCCCAGATCCCCCAGCCAGGCGACGAAGTCCGGTAGGGGAACGTGGGCGCCGATCACCACGTGGTGGATCAGCGCCAGCGCCAGCACGAGGTCGGGGGACGGCCGTTCCCCGAGGGAGGCGCGCTCGCCGTGGCGCCAGCCGAGGCCGGGGGAAGGGGCGGCGAGGTTCATCACCAAGGGGAGGACGTTGTCGGGCCCTTCCTTCCGCAGCCGCCGGTAGAGGCGCTCGATGGCGAGGTGGTCGGCGTCGAAGGCCACGACCCGGTCGGCGTGGGCGGCCGCCAGGAGGCTGTAGCGACCGGTGTTCGCGCCGAGGTCCCACACGAGCTTCCTGTGCCGCTCTGCGGCGACGTCGGCGACGAACTGTTCCTTGACCCCCCGCGCCTCGGAGTCGTAGGTGTTGTCACCGTCGTAGGCCGCCCATTCGGAGTGCTCACGGCGCCACCGAAGGCGATCCACCAGCCCTTGGAGCCGCTTGACGTTGGCGACGATCAGCTCCTTCGGGAAACCCGCCTCCCGCAGCTCCCCCCGCACCGCGGCGTCACCCTCCGCGGCCCCGGCCTGGAGCTTCGCCTGGAGGTAGACGTCCCGCAGCACGCCGGGCTTGAGGCGCCGTCGCCATGACCCGAAGACCGCCGACATGGCTGCGGGGGTGGGGCCTTCGAGGTCCCCCCGCATCCAGGGGTGGAACGGTATGTCCAGGTGGGCGGTGAGCAGCAGTGGGTAGAGGAAGAGCCGGCAGAATTGGAGATAGCCGACCCACGGATCCCCCGGGGCGAGGTTCTCGAAGGACGCGGTGTCGATGAAGACCGGCCGGCACCCCCGCCACTGCACGTTGTAGGAGGTGGCGTCCTTGGGAATCAGGTCTTCGTCCAGCGCCGCCGCCACCAGCTCGAGCTGGAGCAGGGCGGCGTCCCGAAGCATGGAGAAGCACCATTCGTAGGGATAGGTGACGAACGGGATTCGCTCGTGCTCTAGGGCCGCCACCCAGGGTCCCGGCAGGCTTTCGAGGCTCGACGGTGGGAGGTCCGCCGTCTCGGTGGGCACGATCTTGCCGGCCTCTACCATACGGGGGAAGAAGCGGGTCGCCGCCAGGCGCTTCCAATCCTCCAGCCCTTCCTCCGAAAGGGCTCGGTAGACCCGGCCGTCGCGGTAGAACACCCGACCGTCGCGATCCCGGAACGAGCCGGCCTCCAGCCGAGCCGTTGCAGCGCCTTCAGCCATGGGCTAGTGCCGCCGGGGAGCGGGCCTTCAGGCCTCGGGGCGCGGCTCGGCGCCGTCGTCCTTCGGCTTCTTGCCGAAGAGGGCTAGGAGCTTGTGCCAGTAGAGCTTGACCACCACCGCGATGCCGGCGACGCCCCCCAGGATCATCTGCAGCAGGAGGCTGCCGGTACCGGGGTCGAAATAGGCGAAGGCCGGCAGGGCGAAGCACGCCATGGCCAGGGCTAGGGGGATCAGAGCTGCGGGGTAGGATCGGGTCGAATCCATAGCTTTTTTCCTTTCCCGGTGGAACCCCGGGGGGAGGGGCGACGGTGGCCTCATCGTCGCAGTTGCCCCCTAGGCTGTCAACCCATGGAATCCACCGTCCGGGTCCGGCGAACGGGCGGTACGGTTCTGCTACATTAACGTCGCCCCGGCCGCCGCCCTCCCACCCGCGGCCTCGCCCCGTCCCAGCCGCCCACGATGCCCGAAGCCACCCCCTGGAACGAAGCGGAGTACGCCCGTCGCGAGGCCGCCATGGCCCACGACATGGGCGTCCTCTTCCATCAGATCCAACAGTTCAAGGGCTCCTGGGCGTACCGCGGTTCGCGGCCGGTGACGGCGGCCCTTCGGCGCCTGGGGCTCGCGGGGACGACCCCCGCCTTACCGGATGGCGATGAGGGTGTTTCTGAAGGACCACCTTCGCCGCCGCCGGAGGAGGACTGGCGGGCCCGTTGGCGTCACCGGGAACAGGAGCTGGGGGGGCACAAGCGGCAGCTCGAGGCCGAGCTCGAGTTTCTCCAGGGCACCGCCGCCTATCGGCTTTGGCGCTGGGGCTGGGGCGTCTTGGAGGCCTTGGTGCTACGCCCCTGGCGGGCCGGGGTCCACGGTCTGCGGGTGGCCCGCTATCGCACCAGGGACGCGGCGAAGCTCCAGCTACGTCGGCTGGGCCGCGGCCTCCTACTGACGGCGGGCTGGGGGGTGCGGACGTTGCTGTGGCCCTGGCAGGCGGCGGGGGCCGCTGTGCGGGAGCTTGGGGCCCTGTCCCGGCGCAGGAAGCCCGTGCCGCGCCTCGATCTTCAGGATGACGGCACCGGGTTGGAGGACGCCGTCCCCGCCCTGCCGTTCCGGCCGCGGGTGCTGATCGTCATGCCCTACTCGATCTTTCCGCCGAACCACGGCGGAGCGGTGCGCCTGTGGAACCTGGTACGCCATCTCGGCAAGGAGGTGGACCTGCATCTCCTCGTCTTCTCCCGCCCCGGGGAGGACGATTCGGAGCAGCGGGAGGCCCTCGAACCCCACTGCGCCAGCGTGCGTTTCCACCCCTGGCGGCCCGATTTCCATCAGCCCCTGTGGCGCCTCGGCCCCCCCAACGCCCTGCTCTTCGAGTCCCAGCGACTGGCCGCCACCCTGCGGGACGTGGTGGAGACCGAGGGCATCGACGTCGTCCAGTTGGAGTACACCGAGCTGGCCCAGTACATCGACCTCGCGGCGCCGGCGCGGGTGGTGTTGGTGGAGCACGACGTGGCCTTCCGGTCGTTTTGGCGCCGTCGTCGTCTCGGATTTGGCAAGCGGTTCCCCGGTGCCAAGGCCTACGGCGCCAGCTTCGGCGACTGGCTGCGGCTCCAGCGCTACGAGATCGACGCTTGCCGGCGGGTCGACCAGATCCACACCATGTCGAGCGAAGACGGTGCCTACCTGGCCCGCTACCTGGGGGACGGTGATCGGCGCATGTGGGTGGTCCCCAACGCCGTCGATGTCGAGTACTACCGTCCGTCGGCGGGGACGGGGGAGGGGGCCATCGAGGAACGCCGCGGCGTCGTCTTTGTCGGCAACTACGAGAATCTGCCGAACCTCGACGCCCTCGAATACTTCCTGGCGGAGATCTGGCCCCGGGTACGTTCCGCCCGCGGCGATGCCGAGCTTTCCCTGGTGGGGGCCAAGATGCCCGACCGCCTGCGGGAGCTGGACGGCCGCGACGGCGTGCGGGTGGTGGGCCGGGTGGAGGACATGCGCCCGTCCTACCACCGGCCGCGGGCGTTGGTGGTGCCCCTGCGGGCGGGGTCCGGCACCCGGCTCAAGCTCTTCGAGGCCTTCGCCGCCGGCATTCCGGTGGTCTCGACGGCCCTTGGGGCGGAGGGCATCGATTGCCGCCACGAGGTCCACCTCCTGGTGGCGGACGACCCCGAGGCTTTCGCCGACGGCGTCGTCCGCCTGCTGGAGGATTCGACCCTCGGCTCCCGGCTGGCGACGGCGGCCCTGGACCTGGTGACCGAACGCTACGATTGGAGCGTCGCGGCGGTCCGCAACCTCGCCGGCTACCGTGAGCTTTTGGCCCCCCCAGGGGAGAAGCCACTCGAACCCCGCCTCCCCAAGCTCGACCGCATGCTGCCCGAGTGGCGCCGGGAGCGGGACGCCGCCCGCGCCGCCGGTCCGGTGGACGTTTCCGTGGTGCTACCCACCTACAACGGCGGCGCCCTGCTTGCGCGGACCTTGGAGCTGGTGGGGCGCCAGGAGACCCCCCGCTCTTTCGAGATCCTGTGCATCGACTCCGGGTCCCGGACGGAGGACCTGGAGGTAATGTCCAGGGCCGGTGCCCGGGTCCACGGCATCGACCGTCGCCACTTCGACCACGGCCTCACCCGGGATCTCGGCGCCGAGCTGGCCCGGGGCAGGGTGGTGGTCTTCCTCAACCAGGACGCCATGCCGGTGGACGTCAGCTGGCTCGACCGCCTCACGGACCCCCTCTTCGCCGACGACGGCCCGGCGGCGGTCCAGGGGGGAATTCTCGAGCTGCCCCCCGGCAACGACCTGGTACGTCGATTTTTCTGGGACTCCTGCGGTGAGCGGTTCTACTTCACCCGGGAGTCCCAGGGCTGGATCGAGCGGTTCGACGGGGTCGGCTTTTCCACCGTCAACGCGGCTCTGCGCCGCGACGTCTGGGAGCGGATCCCCTTCGGCCGGGCGCCGATCATGGAAGACAAGAAGTGGCAGCGGGAGGCCATGGAACGGGGGCTTCAGATCGTGACGGTGGCGGAGGCCGCTGTCCACCATACCCACGACTACGACTGGCGGTCCCTGAAGCGGCGCTGCAAGAGCGAGGGTTTCGGGTGGCGCCTGTTGGACGAGCCTTACACCTTCGGCGACATGGTCCGTGACATGGCCCAGTGGAAGGTCTGGCGCGAAGCCCTGCGCGGGTTCGTGCGGGGGGAGGCCCGCCGTCCCGCCGAGCTGGCATTCCCGTGGCTGCGACCCCTCATGCTGTGGGTCGGCAACCGCTGGAGTCGGGGCGTGGAGCTTTGAGGTGACGGGGGGGCAGTCGAGGCGGCGGGTGCTGGTGGCCTATCCGTATTCCTTGCATCCGATGAACCACGGCGGCGCCGTGCGGATACGCAATCTGATGCGGCGGATGTTGGCGGACTTCGATGTGATCCTCTTCGGCTTTGTCGGCGGTAGCGACGACCCCGAGCAGCGGGCCGCCCTCGAGGCGGAGGGCTACCGGGTCGTCTACCAGAAGATCCCCGAGGAGGACGGCGTGCTGCACTCGGGATGGCCCGCCCTGCCGCCGGACACGCTGCGCCTTTCGTCCCCCCGGATCGTCGAGCGCCTCGGCGCCCTCCTGGACGCCCACGGCGTCGACGTGCTGCTCCTGGAATGCACGGAGATGGGGCAGTACGCCGGACCCTGGCCGCGGGCGGCGTCGGTCCTGGAGGAGCAGGATCTAGCTTTCCGCACCCTGCGTCGACGCCGGCGACTCGGTTTCGGCGATCGCTACGCCGAGCAGAAGGGGACCGGTGATCCGGAAGGGGAGGCGGTGGTGCGGGCCTACGAGCTGGCGGCCTGCCGCCGGTCGACCCGGGTCCACCTGATGTCGGAGGAGGACCGGCGGGTCCTCGGGGAGCAGTCCCCCGGGCTCGCCGGGAAGCTCCGGGCGGTGCCCAACGGCGTCGATCTCCAACAGTACCGGGCTCCGAAGGGCACCCCCCGGCGGGACTTACTGTTTGTCGGCAGTTTCCCCCACCTACCCAACCTCGACGCCTTGGACTGGTTCCTGGCGGAGGTCTGGCCCCTCCTGCGGCGGCGTCGGCCCGACATGCGCCTCACCGTGGCGGGGGCGGATCCGCCGCAGCGGGTCCTCGATCTCGACGGAGCCGACGGCGTCACGGTGGCCGGCGAGGTGCCGGACCTGCGGCCCTTCTACCACGGCCACCGCGCCCTGGTGGTACCGGTGCGGGCGGGCTCCGGCACCCGGCTCAAGATCCTCGAAGCCTTCGCCGCCGAGCTGCCAGTGGTCTCGACCTCCCTCGGCGCCGAAGGGCTGGACGTCGTGGACGGGACCGATCTGCTCCTGGGGGACGATCCGGAGACCCTGGCGGCGGCCCTGGAACGGCTCTGGGATGACGACCAGCTGGCCCGGAACCTAGCCCGCCGGGGGCGGGATCTGGTGGAGCGCCACTATTCGTGGGACGCCATCTATAGGGGCCTGAAGGAATCCTTCGAGGAGATCCTTCCGGCACCCCGTGAGGATCCAGGGCCGATTCCGCCGGTAGAGGCTCCGCCAGCGGTGGGTGGTATGTCGGCGGAGGGGGGAGAGCAGGACCTCGACGTGACGGTGATCGTCGTCGCCCGCCGGGCTGACGATCGCCTCGATCGCTGTCTGGCGGCCCTCGACCGCCAGGCCTGCGGCAGATCCAGGGATATTCTGTGCGCCGCCCCCGGGGTGCCGGAGGATCGACTCGAAGTCCTGCGCCGCCGCGGCGTGTCCACCCTGGCCCTGCCGGTGGAGCTGGTGGAGGACCTCGGGAGGTGCCTCAACCGGGCGGCGTCGGCGGCCCGGGGCCGGGTCCTGGTGCTGCTCGACGAGGATGCGGAGCCCATCTTCGACACCTGGCTCGACGAGATCACGGCGCCCCTGTTCTCCGAGCGGCCACCCGCGGCGGTGGCGGGGCGGATCCAGGAGCGGTTCCACCTGGGGTCCCCCCAGCATCGGTCTGGATTCACCCGCGAGTCGGAGCGCTGGCGTTCCCGCTTCGAGACGGACCTCACGTTCCGCTGCGCCGCCGTGCGCCGGGACACCTGGGGCGCCTGGCCCTTCCCCGTGGACGTCGGTCCCACCGATCGCGCCTGGCAGCGGATGGCCACGGAAGGGGAGCTGTTGATCCTTCCCCTGCTGTCGGCGGTGGCATGGCTGGATCGGCCCCTGACCTTCGGCGGCTACTGGCGGGCCTGCGTCGCCGAAGGGGAGGGCTGGCGGCGGCTGGGGGAACGGTACGGAACCGGGGACCTTTGGGACGACCTGCGCCACCCCGGCCGGGCCTTCGATCCGCCCCTGGACCTTCGGGAGCTGCGCCGACGGCCGGTGGCTTCCCGCGCCGAGCGCCTGTTCCCCTGGCTCAGACCCCTAGGGATCTTCTGGGGCGGCCTGCGGGCGCGCCGTCGCCGCGATCGGTGACGCGAAACGTCAAAAGGGCCGCGGGCCCTCACCACTGGGGGAGGACCGCGGCCGAAGTTGCGGAGCGAGCCTACGCGGCTCAGGGGATGCCGGAGACGGCCACGGCGTAGGGGCTTGCCTCCACGCCGCCGTCGCCGAGCTGCCCGACGTCGTTGTTACCCCAGCAGGACACCGTTCCCGGCAGGGTGCCACCGGAGCCCACCACGCAGGCGTGGATACCGCCGACGGAAAGGTCCTCGGCGCTCCTCAGGAGGCCGCCGCCGAGGACTTCCACCAGCACCGGAGTGGTCCGAGAGGTGGTGGTGCCGTCGCCGAGCTGGCCGTCCTCGTTGTCTCCCCAGCACCGGACCCGCCCGTCGGCCAGCCGCGCGCAGCTGTGGTCGTTGCCGACCCCCACCTGCACAGCGTCGCCGATGCCGGACACGGCCACCGCCGTCGTCCTCTGGGTGACGGTACCGTCGCCGAGCTGACCGCTGGCGTTGCGGCCCCAACAAAGGACCTGGCCGTTGGCCTGGGCCGCGCAGGTGTGGCGGTCATCGGTGTCGAGGTCCACCGCCGCCGTCAGTCCCTGGACCGTCACCGGCGTCGTCCGCTGTTGGGTGGTGCCGTCGCCGAGCTGGCCGCTGGCGTTGTCCCCCCAGCAGACCACCCCGCCGCCGGCGCGGACGGCGCAGCTGTGCCAGTTGCCGACCGAGATGGCCACCGCGTCCGTCAGGCCCGACACCGTGACCGGGGACGTGCTCGACGTCGTGGTGCCATCGCCGAGCTGGCCGGCGAAGTTCAGACCCCAGCACTGCACCCTGCCGTCCGTCAGGCGGGCGCAGTGGTGCCCGCCGTCGGTGGCCACCTCCACCGCGTCGGCGGCGAAACCGTGGACGCGGTAGGGGGTGGTGGCGCCGTCGCCGGAGCACCAGACCTGGCCGGAGGTGCGGGCGCTGCAGGTGAAAGGATTGCCGGCGGCGAGGTCCCGGTTGTTGGCGAAACCGCTGGCCACCGGGACGACGCTACCGTTGTTGTTGCCGTTGCCGAACTGGCCCCTGTAGTTGTGGCCCCAGGCGAGGGCCGTGCCGCCGCCGTCGAGGTAGAAGGTTCCGCCGCCGGACGCCTCCACCTGACGGCGTGGGAGCCCCGGCGCCGGGCCCATTAGGGATACGTCGTCCCAAAGGACCCGGGAGCCGTTGGCGCCGTTGGTGGCGTTCAGGGCCACGTGCAGCGGCTCGGACGAGCTGAGTTGGAAGCAGCACTCCACCTCGGTCCAGCCGGAGGGGGTGGCGGACTGGCTCTGGCAGTAGGTCTGGTTGGGGCTTCCGTTGTCGGCCTGGATCCAACCGCCGGAGGCGCCGTTCTCCGTCTTCATGCGGGCGCTCAGGCGATAGGCCCCAGGCCGGGCGTTGGGGATGTCCTGCCACAGGCCCAGAATGCCGCCGTTGCCGTTGGCCCGGCCGTAGGCGTTGGGATAGCCGCTCGGGGGCGAAGAGCAACAACCCTCGGTGCCGACACCCGAGGAGCTACCGCTGGGGAAGGTGAGATGCCAAGAGCTGGTGCCGCCGTCGAAGAAGCCGTTCACCATCAGCTCCTGGCCGCCGGCCGGCGGGTCACAGGCGGGGGGCGGACCGCTGTGGGAGACCACGGTGACGGTGGCGGAATCGTTGGCCCCGATAGGGTCCCCGGGGCTCGACTGGTCCCTGGACACGGTGGTGACGTGGGTTCCGGCCGGCTGCAGGACATCCACCACCAGGCTGAGCGTCTCCGTCACCCCCACCCCCAGGCTCGGGAGGGACCAGTTGCCGTTGGCGTTGCTGTAGGAGCCAGCGGTCTGGGTATGGGAGTGGTAGGAGAGACCCCCTGAAGGCGTGCTGGCGGTGGCGCTACCCACCACCACGGAGTTTGCGGCTTCCGGGCCGTGGTTGGTGACCTGGATCGTGTAGGTCACCTGGCCGCCGACCGAGGGCGAGGCGTCGTTGACGGACACGGCGACCCCGAGGTCGGCGCCGGTGGGGGCGCAGGGGGCGGTGCGGAAGGTACCCGACGTGGACGGCGGGGCTGTTCCGCAGCAGTTGTCGTGGGTCACCCGCCAGTAGTACTGCTGATCGCAGGTAAAGATTCCGGTGACGTCCACCTGGAGCGTCCGCGGTCCGGTACCGTCCTGCTGAATCGGACCGGAACGCGTGTAGAGGGGACTGCCGGGGAAGGGGAAGACATCGGAGACCTCGAGACGGTACCCGTCCGCCGGCGGACCGTTCTCCCGCCACTCGAAGTCGACGGTGACGGTGTCCGCCGTCAGCTCTTGGCCCGGGGAGGGGCTGAGGAGATTGGGGCGCAGCGGGCGACAGCTGGCGCCGAAGCTGCTGCCCCGTTCCTGGTAGGCGCAGTAGACGCTGTCGAAGTCGGTGTGGAACTTGCGGTCGAGGCCGGCGCAGCGGTCCCCGGTGTTGGTGTCGTCGGGCCCGTCCATCAATCCCCACTGCATGACCCCGGCGGCCCCCAGGACGTCGAAGAAACGATCCATGCCGGCGGTGACGGCGTCGGCCCGGTCGCCGATGGCGGAGGGGATCCAGGTGCCGCTCCAATCCCCTCCGGGGAAGGGCTCCCGCTCGTTGCAGCCGGCGTTCTTGGTGAGGGCCCCGGTGAAGCCGTACTCCTCCAGCACGAAGGGGAGGCCATGGGCCATGGCCCAGGTGTAGTCGAGGTCCTGGTAGGAGTGGTCGCCGTTGCCGTAGGGGGCCCCGGGGAACCGCCAGCTCAGGTCGTAGCCGTGGACTGTCATGAAGTCGAGGGCGCCGCCGCCGTAGAGCTGACCGGCGGGGACGTGGGTGAGGCTCGACGACGCGTGGCTGGTGCTCTTGTAGCCACCGGTGACGAGCTGGGATCCGTTGGCCCGGATCAAGGCGCCCATGGAGGTGGAGAACTCCGAGATCTCCTGGATACGACCGGCGCGAAGCTCGTTCCCCAGGGCCCAGGCCAGGATGCGGGAGTCGCCGGCGAAATCGAAGACCACGCTCTGTACGGCCCCTTCGAAAGCGTCGGTGTAGTCCTGGTCCGGATGGCCGCGGACGAACCAGTCGTGGGCCAGGTAGCCGTCGGCGGTGTTGTAGGCGTCGACGTCCGCCGGCAGGTGGTGTCCGGTGGCGTAGAGGTCGACGAAGGAGACGATCGCCCGCATCGAGCCGCTGATCGCCGACATTTGGTCCAGAAAGTCGGTGAGCTTGGCCTTGGCCCCCTCCACCGTCGTGTCGTTGCGGAATAGCCACACCCGGACCACCGTGGCCCCCATGCCGTGGGCCGATCGCAGCTGCCGCTGGATGTGGACGTTGTCGAGGTACATGACCTTGGCCAGGTTGGCGCCGACGAAGTTGTAAGGCACGCCCCCGAGCATCAGCTGATTACCCTGGGCCGTGACCCTAGAGCCGCTGACGCCGATGAAGCTGGCCTCCCGCCACGGGCCGCAGCGGCCCGAGCAGTCCCGCACCCGCCAGGTGTACCAGCCGGACTCCTCGGATCTGGAGGCGCCGGTGCCGAGGTCGATGGTCGCCGTCGGGTCCGGCGCCGGGCCGGAGGCCGTCGCTTCGAGGCAGGTGAGGGGGTTCTCTTCGCACAGCTTGGCCTGCTTGAAGTTCCAGGTGTTGGCGGAGGTGATCGTCGAACGGCGGGTGCCGTCGGGCTCTTCGACCTCGACCTCGAACCGGCCGAATCCGCAGGAGGACCATTCCAGCGGCCGGTTGTCCAGCTCCTTGAGGCCGACCCGGGCGCCGTCGGCGGGCCAGGTGGGGATACCCGACGAACAGGGGACGGCCAGCCCCCTATCGGCTGTGCCAGAGGCGGTCGGCTGGCCCTGGGCCTGGGGGATGGCGAAGACGACAGCGAGTAGCACGGCGGCGCGGCGGAGCCAGAGGGCTGCGACGGGGCGCCGGGTGCGGTGGGAGGGGCGAGACGGCCGCCGGGCCGCCGAGGGGTCATGGGATCGATCGAACATGGTCGAGAACCTCTTGGGATCGCAGATCGTGGTGATCGATCGGCCCGCGCCAACGGGCCGATCGGTGCTCGACTGGGGGGGAGTCCCCTGCCCACGGATTTACCCCGACCCGTCGAAGATCTCAGTCGAAGGGCCGCCGAGCCCGCCCGCCTACCGGCAGGGGTCGAAGGGTTCGACCTGCAGGGGGCTTTCCTGGCCGAGGTCCAGGAGCCATGGCTCGCGGCCGGGGTAGGCGGCGAGGAGCGCGCAGTTCGCATCGGGCCCGAGGTCGTGGGCCCAGAGCACCCCGGCGTCCCCGAGGTCCGGGGGATTTGCCATCCACGGGCCGGATGGATGGCCGGCGCGGTCGACGAAGACCAGGTCCTGCCCCGGCCGGGTCTCCAGGGTGCTCTGGATGCGCAGCCGTTCGGCGGCGGTGGACCCCGGATCCGGCCGATGGGCGGGCAGCTGGACCCCGAAAAGCACCGCCTGCACGGCGAGGATCGCCACCGCCAGGGCGGCCCTCGGGGGCTTGTTCCTTGCCGGAAGATGGTTCAGCCGGCGCAGGCCCCCCAGGGCCAGCACCAGGAGGGGGGCCGCCATCGGCGCCGGGTAGTGGGGGAACCAGACCCGGGTCAAGGCGCCCCCCAGGAGCACGAGGGCGCACCCCGCCGCCGGTATCCAGGGACCTGGGGCCCTGAGGCCCGGAAGCTCGGCGCCGGCGGCCCGTCGGCCTAGGAACCAGGTGGCCAGGGGCAAGGCCGACGCCAATCCTAGGTAGAAGAAAAGGCTGAGGCTGGCGCGGTGGAGGCCCTGGGCCACCGCCGTCCCGAGCCAAGGCTCCGCCGGTCCGTTGTCTCCGGAGGGCCAGGCCGGGGGACGCTGCTGGTTGCGGTAGGCGGTGGGGCGGTGGCTGGACTGAAAGACGAATTCCGCCGGCAGGTCGTAGGCCGCCCGGTGGCCCACGTGGGGCAGCAGCCAGGGGTCCCCGGTGAGGGTCCGGTTGTAGTGACCCATCCACAGGGCCACGGGAAGGAGCACCGCCACCATGGGCACGGCCCCTCGCCAAGCCAGGTGGTGCAGTCGTCGGCCAACGGATCCCGCCGTTGTCGGGGGCTTCCTGAGGCCAGAGAGCGCGGAGATCCCGAGGGACGCCACCGCCGGCAGGGCCACCAGCAGCCCTTCGAACGGACGGCTGTTGGCCAGAATCGCCAGGCCGAGGGCGAAGGCCGCCGCCGGGTAGGGATGGGGCCGTCGCCGTAGCCGGGGTAGGGCGCCGTAAACCAGGGCGCCCCCGATGGCCGCCACGGAGCCGCCCCAATAGGTCTGGTTCCAATAGCCGCCGACGCCCAGCCGAAGCAGCACCACCAGGCCGCCGACGAAGGCCCAGGGGGCCGGCATCCACCCCCGGAGGCACCACACCATGGAGGCCCCCAGCAGGCCCGCGGCGAGGAGGAGACCGAAGGCGGGGGTGCCGCCGATGACCCGCCCCAGCGCCAGCAGCAGCCCCTGGGCCGGGGGATACTTCGAAGCGCGGACCGGCACCTGGAACACGTGGGGCGCCTCGAAATGGCGTGGATGTTCCGGGGTGGGTGCCGCAAGGCGTCCTGAGGCGAAGGTCTCGGCGGCGAGCAAATAGGCGTGTTCGTCCACCACCTTCGGCACCGGCGTGCCGAAGGCGAGAAAGGCGAGGAGCGTGCCGGTGAACCCGAGGATCCCCACCAGCGCGGCGGGTCGTTTCGGTGCCCAGGTCAGAAGCCGGGCTCCGGCTCGCTCGTGTGGATCCTTCCCGCGTCGTCGCCAGCCCCAGAGGACAAGGGCCGCCAGCAACACCAGCGCCAGGTCCAGCAAAGGCAGGATGTGGCTGGGGAAGCTGTAGGAGGTGTGCTGCACGGGACTCCGGCGGCGGTCGCCCCGCCCTCTCCCAGCGCTAGGCGAAGGGCAGCCAGTCGGCGGCGTCGGCGACGGGGCGGTACCGCGGTACCCGTAGGGGGCAGCGCAGGGCCTGGGCGGTATAGCCCTTTAGGGAAGCCCGCTGGACCCGGCGGTAGAGGTCGGCTCCGGGGCCGGTCTCGCCGGCGGCGGCCTCGGCGTTGCGGCGGAAACGGGCCCGGCCGCGGCGCAGGCCCGCGAGGCCACCGTGCATCCAGTCGACGATGGCTTCCGAGCCACCCTGGGCGGCGAAGCGATCCACCAGCCAGCCTTCGTCGATGCGCTCGGCGTTGACCATGTGCTGCACCCGGGCGCCGGGGACGTAGACCACCCGGAAGCCCCCACGCTCGATGCGCAGGCACAGCTCGGTCTCTTCACAGGAGAGCAGCGATTTACCCTTGCGGCCGAGGTAGGTGGTGAACCAGCCGAAGCGGCCGAAGGCGTCGCGGTGGAAGGCCATGTTGGCGCCGCGGGGGTACTCGTTGTACGCCAGATCCACCGGCTCGGGACCCAGGTCCCAGACGGTCACATAGGGCAGGTAGCGGTCGTCGAACCACTCCGGGAGCTCCCCTTGGAACAGCGGGTCCACCGGCCCCCCGGCCGCCAGCACTCCGTCGCCGGAGAGGGCGTCGTCGAGATCCTGGAGCCAGCTGGCTTCGGGGAAAGCGTCGTCGTCCAGGAAGGCGAGGATCTCGCCGCGGGCGTGGCGGATTCCGGCGTTGCGGGCCGCCGAAAGGCCGAGCTCCCCTTCCTGCTCCACCCGCACCCGGTCCGGGTGACGGCGGCGCAGGCCGTGGGCGATTTCGAGGGTGTCGTCGGTGGAGCCATTGTCGATGATCAGCAGCTCCCAGGGGGCGTCGAATTGGAGCCGCAGGGCGGATTCGCAGGCCTCGGCGAGGACCTTGGAGCGGTTCATCGTGCATACGACGACGCTGGCGCGGGGATGTTCGGGCGGGGCCATGGCGCGGATGATAGCGCAGACTCTGAAGCTGCTAGAGTCCGCGGATGCGCATCCTGTTCGTGACCCCCCGCCCGCCGTGGCCCGGTCGGCGAGGGGACCAGGCGCGGACCGCCGGTTTGGTTCGTCACCTGGCGAGGCGCCACGAGGTGCGCATCGTGGCCCAGCGTTGGCGCGGCTTTCCCGCCGTCGACCCGCCGCCTGGGGTCGGGGTCCCGCTGCGGCCGGTGGATATCCCAGGATTCTCCGTCTACGGACGCCTGCTGGTCTCCGCCGCGGCCGGGGTCCTGGGGCTTTCGGACCGCCCGTTCCAGGTGGCGATGTTCGACCATCCTCGCTTTCGGGCCGCCGTCGCCCGGGAGGTTGACGCCTTCCAGCCGGAGGTGGCGGTGGTGGTGCTGTCGCGCCTCGGCGACCTGCTGCCGGGGCTCGGCCGGAAGCCTGCCCTCCAGGGGGTGCCGGTGGTGTTGGACCTGGTGGACGCGCTGGCGGCCAACATGGAGCGGCGGGCGGAACGGGATCCCCTGCTCCGCTGGCTGTGGCGCTGGGAGAGTCGGCGCCTGGCCCGATGGGACGCCCGGGCCGTCGCCGCCAGCGCGCGGTCGACGGTCGTAGCGGATCGGGACCGGAGGTCGATCCTGGCGTCGGAGCCGGAGCTGGGGCCGAAGCTAGGGGTGCTCCCCTTCGGACTCGAGGTGGGGCAAGATCCGCCGCCGCGGGAGGCGGAGCCGGGGCTGGTGGTGCTGACGGGGAATCTCGGCTACTTCCCCACGGTCGACGGCGCCGTCTGGTTCGGGGAAGGGATCTGGCCGGCGATTCGGCGACGGGTGCCGTCGGCCCGCTGGCTGCTGGCGGGGGCCCGCCCCGCGGCCGCCGTTCGGTCGTTGGCGCGACTACCGGGGGTGGAGGTGGTTTCGGATCCCGAGGACCTCGGTGCCCTGCGCCGCCGGGGGGCGGTGTCCATAGCCCCGCTGCGGTCCGGTTCCGGCACCCAGATCAAGATCCTCGAAGCCCTGGCGGACGGGTTGCCGGTGGTGACCACCCCCGCAGGCGCCGACGGTCTGGACGGGCCGCCGGAGGGGGCGGTGTCGGTGGCGGATACCCCCGAAGGTTTCGCCTCCGCCGTTAGCGGCTTGCTCGCGGATCCGGAACGGGGCCGGTCTCAGGCCGTCGCCGGTCGCCTCTGGCTCCTTCGACGGCATGGGTTGGAAGCGGTGACCGCTCGCTTCGAGGCCCTGCTTCGTGACGCGGCCGACGGGTGCCCACCAGCGCCGCTGACGCCGTCCTCAGAAGGGTGAGGATGTAGAGCCGCACCGACCGCTCGCGGATGAAGTAGAGGTCGTATTCCAGCTTGCGCTGGTGGTCTTCGAGGCTGCGGGCGTACGCGGTGTTGACCTGGGCCCAGCCCGTCAGCCCCGGGGGGACCGCCATGCGGAAGGCGTAAAAAGGGATGTCTTCGGCCAGCTCGGCGGCGAACTCCGGGCGCTCGGGGCGGGGCCCCACGAGGGACATCTCCCCCTTGAGGACGTTCACCAACTGGGGCAGCTCGTCGATCCGCAGGTGCCGCAGGAGGCCGCCGAAGGGAACCACCCTGGGGTCCCGCTCGGTGGCGAAGGCGGGGCCGTCCCGCTCGGCGTCCCGCCGCATGGTCCGCAGCTTGAGCATGGTGAAGGGTCGGCCGTACTGCCCGAGGCGGGTCTGGCGGTAGAGGACGGGGAAGCCGTCCACCACCACCACCACTAGTGCCGCGGCGAGGAAGAGGGGGGCCGAAAGCACCAGCATAAGGCAGGCGAGGAGCACGTCGGCGATGCGGGTGGCGCGGTTGAAGAGGGTCCAATGGACGGCCCCGAAACCGGGCTGATGTAGAAAGAGGGCCGGGGAGAGGGCCTCCAGGGGCAGGCGTTCTTCGAGCCAGGCCCAGATCTCCGAAGCCGCCACCACGGGGACGCCGGAGAAGTGCAGGGCCGCCAGGTCGTGGCCCATGTCGGCGTGGCCGTCGACGCCGGCGAGCACCACGAAGGAGGCCTGGCGACGTTCGATCTCGGCGACGATGTCCTCCGCCCGCAGGCCCGCCGCGGGCACCGCCCGCCACGGGGAGGACGGCCGCTGATCGAGGGCGTCGCAGAAGTCGGCGACGGCGTCCGGTTCGCCGATCACCATGGCGTCGAAGCGGGTCCTCCCCCGCATCCAGGAGGTCATGAGCCAGCGGGTCGCCACCATGGCGACGACCCACAGTCCGGCGGTGAGGAAGAGAACCCCCCGGCCGACGTTCCAGGCCGGGATCAGGAAGCTGGCGAGGGCCATGGCGGCCCCCCAGACGGTGAGGGTGACGGCCACCCGGACCACCGTCTCCCAGCGGCGGTAGAGGATTTCAGGCTCGTAGAGCTCGGCGGCGGTGGAAAGGGCGACCGCCGAGAGCCCAGCCCACGCCAGGAGCCCCGGTAGCGCCAGCAGCTGGGACCATTTGTCAGCGAAGACGCCGACGTCGAACCGCAGGTGGTAGGAGCACCACGCAGCGAGGGCGAGGCCCAGCAGGTCGGCGAGCACGAGAAAGGTGCGCACGCGGGCACGGTGGGGTAGGTAGGCGCTCATGGGCTTGTTCGCGGGAGGCCGCCACTATACCGGATCCGGTTCGCCTACCCCGGCGGCGGTCCGGGATCAGAAGGCAGTGACCCGGACCACCTCTTCGAAGGTGGTGATGCCGTCCGCCAGCTTGCGGAGGGCCGCCTGGCGCAGGGTCTTCATCCCGGAACGCACCGCCTCCCGCTTGAGGAGCTGGGCGTCGGCCCCGTCGTTCACCAACTCCTTGATCTTCTCGTCCACCGGCAGGATTTCGAAAATACCGGTCCGGCCGAGGAAGCCGGTCTGGCGGCATTCGAAGCAGCCTGCCCCTTCGTAGACCTTGATCCGCTTGCCCGATGGGACCGAAAGGTGGAGGGTCTCCGCCTCTTCGGTGTCGAGGAAGCGCTCGGTACGGCAGTGGGAGCAGATCTGGCGCACCAGCCGTTGGGCCATCGTGCCGATGAGGCTGGAGGTGATGAGGAAGCGTTCGACCCCGAGATCCTCCAGTCGCGAGAGAGAGGAGGTCGCGTCGTTGGTGTGTAGGGTGGAGAGCACGAGATGCCCCGTGAGGGCGGCCTGGATGGCGTATTGGGCGGTCTCGGCGTCGCGAATCTCGCCCACCATGATGATGTCGGGATCCTGGCGCAGGATCGACCGCAGGGCGGAGGAGAAGGTGATGCCGATCTTGTTGTTGACCGCGGTTTGGTTGAACGCCTCGTAGACCAGCTCGATGGGGTCCTCGATGGTGGTGACGTTCTGCTCGCGGCTAGCGATGGTCTTGAGGGCGGAGTAGAGGGTGGTGGTCTTGCCGGAG
>JBCDIS010000127.1:0-20166 GCA_038748685.1 Acidobacteriota bacterium
GGCGGCGAAGGCGACGATCAGCGTCATCCGTTCAAGCCGTCCTAGGGGCGCGGCGAGCAGCAGCCAGGTCAGGAAGAGCACCGCTCCGACCACCGGCGCCGCCATCAGCAGGAGGAGGCGTGTCGATTCCCCCACCCCCGGCCACAGCGCCACGGTCAGCGCCGTCGTCTGTAGGGCCACCGAGGCCCACGGAATACCAAGGCGGGACGGTGAAGCTTGGGGATCAAGGGTCATTGAGGTCGCCGTCGAGATGCGGGGAACCCAGGGGGCCGAGGGGCTGTGCCGGTCGGTGTACACTTCGCCATTCGCCGAAGACTGGACGTGCCCACCGCCAAGCCGATGGTGCCATCCTCCCCGAGAACACAACTCCCCCCTCCCCCATGATCAACAATCGCCTGCGTTTCGCCTTCTTCATCGCCCTCCAGATCGCCACCGCCCTGGCTTCGGTGATGACCTTCCTCGACTGGCGGAAGAACCCTTCGGGCCTGTTCCAAGGGGACGGTGGAACCCACTGGGGGGTCGTGGCCGAAACGTGGTGGAGCTGGTTCTGGCCGTCCGCCATCGTCGTCGGCATCGCGGCCCTGGTGATCCTTCTCCTACGCCGGGGCCGGTAGGTTGCCCCGAGAATCGCTCAGCGGAAGCTGACGGTGAGGTTGTAGTACACCGCTACGGGCTCGCCGTCCAAGGTCGCCGGTTGGAATCGCCATTGGGAGATCGCCTCGACGGCGGCCTCCGAGAGGCCGAGGGGTAGCCCCCGGATCACCCGGGTGTGGGTCACCTGACCTCGCTCGTCAATAACCGCCTGGACGACCACCGACCCCTCGACTCCGGCCGCCCGCGCCCGCGAGGTCGGAGACGGCTGCGGCGCGGAGAGCCTCGTCGGTTTCTTCACATCACCGTCATGGCGCGGCGGCCTCTCCCCCGGGTACGACTCCGCCCGCGGCCTCAGGGCCTCTAAGCTGGCGACAACCTCGGCCCACCGCGCCGCCTCCGCGGCGGAGCCCTCCCCGCGGGCCTTGGTCTTTGCCCGGCGGTCCACCTCCCCCCACAGGTGCCAGCGATCATACTCAGTGATTTGGAGGAGGAGGTTCTCGATCAGATCCTCCTCCGCTGCCCCCCTACCCCGCCGGTCTAGGCCGCGCCTGAACGCGAGCTCGGCGGCCTCCAAAAGTTCCAGCGACCGGGTTCCCTCGGCCTCCGCGGACCGCTCCGAAAGGGCCCTGCCGAGGGCGGCAAAAGCCGGCCTGTCCTCCGCCTTTGCGCCCACCGCCCGGAAAAAGCAAAGCAGGTCGCGGTCCGACGACACCTCCTCGAAGAAGGTGGCGAAGAGTCCGGCGCGGAAGGAGTCCGCGGCCTCCGCCATGCGCCCGGGGGACGGGCACGGGCCGGCGGCGACCTCGCCGGCCATCAAGGTCGAGGCCAGCAGCGCGAGCATCGGGCCGATTCCTGTGGTGCTGCCCATGTTCAATCTCCGCCGATCAGGAAGATACGGCCGGAGCGGGGTCCTTCGACCGCGCTCCACGCCGAGGTGAGGAGAAGGTCGATCGTACCGTCTCCGTCCACGTCCCCCATGCCGGTGGCGTCGAAACCGAAGGTGTCACCCATGACCCGGCCCGTGATGGCGCGGATCGGGGTGCCATCCTTGCCCGAATAGAGGTACACCTTGCCGCCGGAGGGGGCGCCGCCGGCGTGCTGCCACGCTCCCACCACCAAGTCGTCGTGACCGTCGCCGTCCACGTCCCCAGCGTCGGCCGGGCCGATGCCGAAGCCGTCCCCCGCCACCTCGCCGGTGATCCTCAGTAGCTCGGAGCCGTCGGCGCCGGAGTGGACGCGGATGCGTCCGGTCCGGGGACCGAGGGCGCCGTGGGCCCAATCGGAAAGGTAGACATCCGCAACGCCGTCGCCGTCGACGTCCCCCACCACCGACAAGAACATCCCCCCGAGCTCCCCGCCCTGCTCATCGGAGTCGAAGATCCGTTCGGGGGACTCGGCGGTTCCCCGGAACTGGTAGACGCGGCCGCGGTCTCCGTCCGCCGCAGGAGGGTCGGCGTCGGGGGAGCCGACGAGCACGAAGGATCGGTCACCCACGACGGCACCGGCGACCGCGGCGCCGAAGCGATCGCCGGGGGCGCTGCCCCGCCACTCCCGGAGCTCGGAGCCGTCGGCGCCCGACACCACCACCGCGCGGCCGGCGTCTTCACCGCCGGCGTCGTTGCGGGGCGCCCCCACCAGCACTTCGGAGCGGCCGTCACCGTCCAGGTCCCCGACCCCCGCGATGGCCTGGCCGAAGCGCTCGCCCCCTTGCCCCCGCAGCTCATGGATCACCCGCCCGTCGGCGCCGCCGTAGATCACCACCCGGTCACCCCCCGGGGCTCCCGCCGCCACGTCAGGGAGACCGTCGCCGTCCACGTCCCCCGCCGCCTCGACGCCCCGCCCTAGCTCGTCTCCGGGGGCGCCGGAGGCGGTCCAAAGGCGATCTCCGGTGCGGCCCGAATACACGTAGACGCGGCCCGCCAGGGGGCCGTCGATCGCCTTGCTCGGCGCCGAGGCCACGACGTCGGCGACGCCGTCCCCGTCCACGTCCCCCAGGTTGCGGGCGATCCAGCCGAACTCGTCCCCCGCCGCCTCGCCCCGCCACTCGTGGAGCACGCGGACCTCTTCGACGAAGGGATCCGCAAAGTCCTCGGACTTCATCAGCAGGTCGCGGAAGCCTTCTTCTTCCCGCAGGCCTTCGAAGCTGGGATCCACCCCCAGGCCGCTGAGGTCGAACCGGCCGCCGTCGCGGAGGCGCAGTAGCAGGCCTAGGGCCTCGGCACCGCGCCCTTCGGCGGCGTGGACGGCGGCGGCTCCGTAGAGGGCGTTCGCCCGCTCCCCATCGAGCTCCAGGGCCTTGCCGAAGGCCGAAAGGGCAGCGCTTCGCAGGGATGCATCGGCTTCGGGACCGGCCCCGAGCTGGGCGATCCGGGCTCGCCCCAGCAGTTCCCAGGCCCGCGGGTCCTCCGGGGATCTCGCCACCACCTTCTCTAGGATCTCCTCGGCCCCGCCGGGATCCCCGACGCGGAAACGGTCGATGGCGGCCTCGACGGAAAGCCCGTCTGCGGACCCGGCCGGGGCCGACGGCGCGGCGTCCGCGGCCGGCGATGGGGCCGTGGCTTTCGAGCCCGGGGTCTCACCGCCGCAGGCCAGGAGGGCCGGAACCGCGACGATCAGGAAGAGTTGTCGCCCGGCGTTTGGAATCGCGAAGATCGAAGGCATGGTAGGTCTCCTCATGGCTAGGGGCTACGTTTTCTACGGTCCCCCCGGACCGCGGTTCTGCGTCCCGTCCCAGGGATCGGCGACGTCGTCCCGATCCCTGCGATAGAGTTCCCGAAAACCGAGGAGCCGCCATGACGACCAGCGTCCACAGCACCGCCTGCCCCCTCGACTGCCCCGACTCTTGCAGCCTCGACGTCACGGTCGACGACGGGCGGGTGGTGAAGCTCGACGGCAACCATGTCAACCCCCTCACGTCGGGCTTCATCTGCTCCAAGGTCCGCGGTTTCCACCGTCACCTCTACGGCGAGCACAGGCTCCTCCACCCAAAGGTCCGGGTCGGTCCAAAGGGTAGCGGCGAGTTTCGCCGGGTCTCGTGGGACGAAGCCCTCGATCGCGTGGCCTCGGAGATGGCGCGGGTCCGGGACCAGCACGGGGGGGAGGCGATCCTTCCCTTCTCCTATGGCGGCTCTAACGGCCTCGTGAGCCAGGACACCACCGACGCCCGCCTCTTCCGGCGCCTCGGCGCCGCCCGGCTGGCCCGCACGGTGTGCGCCGCCGCCACCAGCCGCGCCGTCCAGGGCCTCTACGGCAAGATGACGGGGGTGGCCTTCGACGACTACCGCCACGCCGAGCTGATCGTGGTCTGGGGGGCCAACCCTTCGGCGTCGGGCATCCACCTGGTTCCCCTGATCCGCGACGCCCAGAAGACCGGGGTGAAGCTGGTGGTGGTGGACCCGCGCCGCACCCCACTGGCCAAGGCGGCCGATCTCCACCTGCCCCTCCGCCCGGGGACCGACCTCCCCCTCGCCCTGGCACTGATCCACCAACTCTTCGAGCGGGGCGAAGCCGATCTAGGCTTCCTCCGCGAGCACGCCACCGGGGCCGACGAGCTGCGCCGCCGCGCCTCGCGGTGGGGCCTAGATAGGGCTGCCGCCACCTGCGGCCTGGAGCTCGCCGACGTCGAAACCTTCCTGCGCCTCTACGCCGAGAGCTCCCCGGCGGTGATCCGGGTCGGCTGGGGCCAGGAGCGCAATCGCAACGGCGGCTCCGCCACGGCCGCGATCCTCGCCCTGCCGGCGGTGGCGGGCAAGCTCGGGGTCCGGGGAGGGGGTTATACCGCCAGCAACTCCGCCGCCTGGAAAGGCTTCGACAAAGATGCGGTGATCGGTGAGCCGGAGGCGGAAACGCGGATCGTCAACATGAACCGCCTCGGCCGCGAGCTGCTGGCGGAGGACCCCACCACCCGGCTGCTCTTCGTCTACAACGCCAATCCCGCCGTCACCCTGCCGCGGCAGGATCTGGTGCTGCGGGGTCTCGCCCGGGAAGACCTTTTCACCGTCGTCTTCGAGCAGGTGATGACCGACACCGCCAAATACGCCGACGTCCTCCTCCCCGCCACCGCCTTCCCCGAGCACCACGACCTCAGGGGCTCCTACGGCGCCTACGCGTTCCAGATCCTGCGTCCGGTGGCGGACGCCGCCGGCGAGTCCCGCCCGAACGCCGAGGTCTTCGAGGACCTCGTCCATCGACTGGGGTTGGACCGCGGGGGGGATGTCCCGGCGGATGCGATCCCGGAAGCCCTCCTCGCCCAAGACGCCCTCGATGACGACCAGCGGTCCGAGCTCCGGGCGTCTGGCCATACGGCCCCGAGCTTCGGCCGCAACCCGGTCCAATTCGTCGACGTCTTCCCCAAGACGCCAGACCGAAAGGTCCACCTGGTGCCCCCGGACCTCGACGCAGAGGCCCCCGGCGGCCTCTACGGCTACGCAGACGACCGCGAAGAGCCCGCCGCCCCGCTGACCCTGATCTCACCGGCGACGTCGAAGACCATCAGCTCGACCCTCGGTCAGCTCTCGAACAAGCCCGCCCGGCTCGACCTCCACCCGGAGGACGCCGCCCGCCGGGGGATTCACAGCGGCGACACGGTGAAGATCTGGAACGAGTTCGGCGCTATCCGGGTCAAGGCCAGGGTGACGGAGGAGGTCCGCACCGGGGTCGTGAGCCTCGCCAAAGGCCTTTGGCTGCACAACACCGAAGGCGGGGCCACCGCCAGCCTCTTCGCCCCCGATACCTACACCGACCTCGGCGGCGGTGCCTGCTTCAACGACGCCAAGGTGGAGGTGGCGAAGGCCTGACGCGACCCGGGGCGGTGACCTCAGGCCGCCGCCGTCGCCTCCAGCTGCCCCACGAGGGCGTCCACCAGCCGCGCCGTGGGATCGAAACCGACCACGTTTAGGGGGTCGGCGATGAAATTCGACAGGGCGTTGACGTCGTAGTAGTAGCGCTCACCGTCCCGCTCGCTCACCAGGTACTCGACGCCGCCTACGTCCATGGCGGCGGCCCGGGCCACCGACTCGATCTCCGCCACCGCCGCCGGGGGGGGCTGGAAGTGCTCGGCCCGGGCGCCGTTGCCGCCGTGGTCCGCCGCCCGAGCGTTGGCCGCCAGCGCCCGGCCGTCGAGGGTGCAGCCGACATCCGCCGGGCACAGGCTGAAGGAACGGGCGTCCCCGAGATGCAGCCGGATGGCGTAAAGGAGTCGTCCCCCGAGGGTCTCGGCGCGGACGATGGCGCCGTCCTTGGGGGGGTGGTACTCCTGGAGCAGGAACACGCCGTCGGGCCCGCTCACCAACTCCCCAGACGCTGAGGCGTCTTCGAGCTCCGCCCTGGACCCGACCCGCACGACGCCTGCGCCGTTGCCGCCGATGTTGGGTTTGACCACCAGAGGAAACTCCAGCCCGTCGCTCGCCGCCGCAAGCTGCTCCGCCCGGTAGACCACCTTCGTCCTCGGCACCCGCACGCCGAGACGCTGGAGCAGGGAAAGCTGGGAACCCTTGGAGATGTCGAGGCCGTAGGCCGCGCTGCCGTTCCACACCCGTACCCCCTGGGCTTCGAGGTGGTGCAGCAGGTGCTGGGTGAAGAAGACCGAGCCGCCTCGGCCCCGCTCCCAGGCGGAGGGGCTCATGCGGTTGAGGAAGAGGCTGTACCTACCGCTCCAGGGGGTCGAGGGGTCGAAGACCAATTGGTCGGCCCGGATCGCCTCGTAGTGCACCCCCCGACGGTCCAGCTCGGCGAAAAGGGGCCGAAACCACTGGGGGTGCTCGTAGTAAACGGCGATGGGGCGAGGCTCGGCGCCGAAGGGTATGTCGGCGACCGTGGGGACGCTGGACGGACTGGGGAAGGCGGCTTCTGCGAGGGGCATGGTGGAAGGCTCCTGGTTCGGTGGTCTCGAGAGCGTGGCTTCGATTCCCTTCCGGTGCCCCAGGTCCAGACCAAGAAAAGACCCGCTCGGCGGCACCGGAGCGGGTCTTGGTTCTTTGCGGCCTGTCGACTCGGATCTACGTTTTGCAGGTTTCCCCCTGCCGAGTCATGGGCCTTCCAAGTCCGCTCTGCGGCTGGAGACACATACAACAGGCCATACACATCCGACCGGCGGCGGCGCGGCCGGCGGAGGTGGGGCTTGAAGCCAAAGGGCTGCCCATGTCGGGTCGGTGGGTGTAGATCTTCATCTGGTTCATTAGTGTGGACGTCGTCGCCCGGCTTGTCAAGGTTCGGATCAACAATGCCCGTCGCTTCGGGGGGGACCGGATCGCCCCGCCGCCCGGGCGATGGTCTCAGGTGCCGAGGCCGGAGGCGCCTCCGGAGTCGAGCCGTGTCAGCACTTCTTCGAGTCGGACCAGGCGGGGGCCCCGGTCCGCCGCTTCGGCTTCGGCTCGAGCGTCAGATTCGGCCTCTAGGGCCTTTCTCAGCATCCTACGGGCCAGCTTCAGGTCGCCGTTTGCGGCCGCCAGCTGCCCCAACGCGGCGAAACACTCCGGGTCGTCCCGGCCCAGGTTGGCGGCTTTGCGGTAGAACCGCTCCGCTTCCTTCAGGCGTCCGCCCCGCAGGGATACGTCCCCGAGGGAGAGGTACGTGTAGGGATTCTGGTTCGGCACCCGCGCCAGGGTCTGCTCGTAGCCGACGGCCTCCTCCTCCCGATCGAGGGCCCGCAGCAGCGAAGAAAGATTGTGGTAGGCCGAGTAGACCCTTGCGTCGAGCTCCAGGGCTTTCTTGTAGGCCGACTCCGCCGCTTCCAGGTTCCGGGACCGGCGCTCCGCCACCCCGAGATTGACCCAGGCGTTGGCCAGGCGGGGATCGATGCCCACGGAGGTCCGCAGCCAGCGCACCGCCTCGGGAACGTGGCCGGCCTGGAGGGCTTCGGCACCGCGGTTGGAGTGGAACATGGCGACGGCGGTGAGATCGGAAATCCGGCGCACGAAACGCGGATCCTCAGGGGGGTTCTCGGAGAAATCGAAGACCTGGACGTCTTGATTCTCCCCGTAGCCGACGGCGATGTGATCGGAGATCACCACCAGGTCCCCCTCTTTGCGGTAGGTCTCCACGTTCTCCACCGCCATGAAGTACACCGGCACCCCCACCTCCCGGGCCATGGCGAGGAAGAGGTTGGTGAACGCCAGGCAGTTGGCCTGCCGCTTCTCGAACACCTCGATGGCGGTACCGGTATACCCCCAGGTGTAGATGACGCTCATCTCGTCGGCGTCCAGAAGCCGACGACGTAGGAGGTCGAGGCGCATCTCCGGCCGAACGGTGGCCGGCGCCGTCAGGTGGGCCCACTCCCGCATCTCCTGGGTCAGCCCGTAGGGCAACACCACGTGGCTCGGATCCAGGCCGCGGTTGCGGAGGATCTTGGCCAGGCGCTCACGGGTCAGGGGGCCGTCCGGCGAGTCCTGGGCGGAGCAGCCAGCGAAGGCGAAGGCCGCGAATAGAACCGGCAGGAGCAAGAGACCCCCTCCCCTTCGACCGGAACGTCCGGAAGTTGCTGGGGGTATGGAGCTGAGTCGCCGCATCTTGACCTCGATTCTCTTCGATCCCGTCGTGTCGTCTTCGCGCCGCGGCAGCGCCCGGGCGCGAGGAGACCTCCGCGCTACCCTATTTTAGTACGGCCCCCACCGCCGCCGGGCCCGGTGGTTCGCCCCGTCCGGCTGGCGATTCGTCACCGGGGAGACGGCCCGGAGCGTCAGCGACGACCGAGACGGCCCAGCCACAGATCGAGCTCCGGCGCCCCCAGGCGCCACGCCGCCAGCAGGTAGGTCAGGCCGTAGGCGGGCAGCACCAGTGCCCCCTGCCACAGCAGGCCCCGGTGCCGAAGGAGGTACCACAGGGCCAGGGCGGGCACCGCCGTCCCCAGGGCCAACGCGAGTCGGCCGCCGACGTGGGCCACCGGCAGCCGCAGCCCCGGCACCCGCCGGCGCAGCCCCCGCACCAGCAGGGCCAGCTCCGCCCACGCGCCGGCGCTCGACCCCAGGGCCAATCCGCAGGCACCGAAGTAGAGGGCGCCGACGTCTCCGCCGCCGAGGCCCACCACCGAAGCCACCGTGAAGCTGTCGAGGATCAGCATCGCCGGCACCCCCACCGACGCCTGTACCGCCAACCGCGCCGCGGCGATGCGGGCGGGGGTCTTGGTGTCCCGCAGGGCGAAGAAGGAATTTTGCAGCAGGCGGGACACGGTCGACGCGAGGAGCCCGAGGGTATAGCAAGCCAACACCCCCCAGGTGAGCCAGTTGGCGGCGAGGGTGAACTTGCCGCCGCGGAAGAAGAGCCCTACCACGAGGAATCCGAACACCAGGTACCCCACCACGGACGGGCAGATCACAAAGGCCGATTGCCGGATGGCCCGATCGATTCGGCTGGAGATGGCCTCGGCGGCCCGCCGCGGATCCTCCCGCGACAGCTCCGGCAGCTCCGCCGCCGCCACCGACATGCCGAACACCCCCACCGGAAGGTTCATCAGGGTCCCCGCCGTGGGGATCACCGCCACCGCCCCCGGCGCCAAGAAGCTGGCCAGCAGGTTGTCGACATAGAGCGATAGCTGGACGACGCCCCGGCCAGCCAGGGCCGGCCCGAAGGCCGAAAGCACGTCTTTTACCCCCGGAATCGACGGGGACACGGACCAGCGGAAGCCCCGCACCAGGCGGATCACCAGGGGAAGCTGTACCGCCAGCTGCAGCAGCCCCCCCACCAGCGCCCCGAAGCAGGCCGCCAGCAGCCAGGCGGTGAGCTCGTCGGTGGAGGCGGCCCGTGGCTGCCACAGGTGGCCGGATCGCCACGCCGCGGCCAACAGCGCCGTCAGGATGGCGGAGTTCCACACCACCGGCGCCAGGTAGGGCAGCAGGAATCGACGGTGGCTGTTGAGGATCGCCAGGGCCCACGCCGAGAGCACCAGCAGACCGGTCATGGGAAAGATCACCCGCACCGCCCGCACCAGGAGGGCGTACCGATCCACCGAAAGCTCTCCGCTCGCCACCCGCGCCGCGTCCCCCAGGAAGCCGGGGGTCAACACCGCCACCAGCCACGGCGCCAGGGCCACCCCAAGGAGCACGAGGACGCTCACCACGACGGTCAGGAGGCCGAGCACCGCCCCCGCCAGCCGCCCCGCCTCCCGGGTCTTGCCCTCGCCGATCAGGCGGGAATACACCGGAATGAAGGCCGCCGAGAGGGTCTGCTCCCCGAGCATGTTCTGGAGCACGTTGGGGGCCCGGAGGGCGCTGCGCCAAACGTCGTTGTGGGCGTCCAGGCCGAGCAGCCGGTTGACCACCATCTCCCGCAGGAGACCCACCACTTTGCTGCCTAGGATCCCCAGGGCGACGAAGCGGGCGCCGCTGGGGCGGGCCGCCGCCTTCGTCTTCGGTTCAGAGGCCGCCGGACGTGCGGAACCGCCGTCCCCCATCAGATCTGCTCGATGCGCCGCAGCGCCAGAGATCGGGCGGTCGGACCGCTCCCCACCAGGGACACGGCGTCGACCTCGAACGTGACGTCCAGGGCGACCCCCGGACGCAGGTCCCCCGGGATGTCGATGTCGAACGTAAGGTCCGGGTCGCCGTCCGCCGGTACGGTGACGCTGCGCCGACTCCCCCCCGCCGGGGACGGGATGGTCACCATCAGATCGAGGGGGTAGACGGAGGGGATGTCCGCCAGCCGCCGGACGGTCACCGCGAGGCGGGTGGCCCCGTCCCGCCGCCGGACCAGGACCGTCGCCCCGCGGCCGAAGCCGCCGCCGGGGCAGTCCATGGACGGGGCCACGCACTGGCGAAAGCTCTCGGGGGACTCGGCGTCGAACCCGGTGCCGATCCCCCGGACGGTGTGTTTGGCTTGGAAACCCCGGGCGCGGGCCGCCTCCCCCGCCGAGGGCCGGCGCCACAGGGGAACGTCTTCCCCAGGGCCGACGTCCGGCAGGGCGCCCCAGCCCAGGAGCTCCGCCAGGGAGCGGTAAACCACCCGAGCGTAGCGGCGGTGGGCTTCCGCCGTCGGATGTCCCACCGGCTGGGGGTTGCGCCACGCCTCGGTGGTCCAGGTCGGAGGCGTGATGGCGAAGGGGGAGGTCAAGCCCCCCTCGAGCATCAGGCGGTGGACCATGGGCTCCGGCCACGTGCCGGTGAAGAAGAACATCAAGGGAATCCGCCGTTCCCCGAGCCAGGCCTCCACCTCCGCCAGCTGGCCGAGGGCGACGCGCCAGCGCTCGTCATAGCGGTGGGAATCCACAAGGTGGATCCGATAGGTCACCGGGTGGGGATCGCCGAAGGCGTCCCCCTCCATGCCGCCGAAGGCCAGGGAACCGTTGGCCAACACCTTCGGCAGGCTGTGGTTGTCGTTGGGGGTCGGGCAGATGACCACGGCGTCGGGCTCCAGGCGATCGAAGAGGGACCGCAGGGCCGCCACCTGGGCGGGGGTGTTGTACCCCGGCAGGGCCAGGATCCAGGCCTCCACCGGGCCGGGCAGGCCGGCGTGGTCGGCGGCCATTCCGGCGGCCACCTCGGCGAAGGTCTCGTGGCGCCGGACCCCCATGCCGAAGGTCCACGAGTCACCGACGAAGAGGATGCGGAACGTCCCCCGCTCCTTGGCCACGGGGCCGGTGCGAAAGCCCAGGGCGTTGGCCTCGAAGGTGTCGTTCCAAGCGGTGATAGTCTTCCGCCGCCCGAGGGTGTAGCCGATTCGGGGCTCGAAGGATGCGGGGGCGTAGACGCCCGGGCTCACGCTCATGAGTTCCCAGCCCAGCTGTCGCCGCGCTTCGGGATCGAGGTCGGCGAGGTGCACCGGTCCGCGGGCCGCCAGCCACCAGCCGACGCCGCAGACCACGGCGAGGCCGAAGCCGAGGCTGGCGAGCAGCAGCAGCACATTGGCCAGGCGTGGGTCGGGGGATCGGTCTTGGCTCATCGCGGGGTTCTTGCTCCGAGTCTCGCGGAGGGACCGCCTCCCGTCAACCACCCATCCATCCGCAGCTCCACTCAAAGACCGCCATCCTTCATCGATCCCGAGGCGAGAATATGACGGAATACGTCTCTTCCCGCGGCAGCACCCGCCCCCAGGGCGTCCAGCGGACCACCTTCCTGTCGTCGACCCTCCCCGCGGCCGCGCTCTTGGCAGCCTCTTTCCTAGCGGCGGCCTGCGGCGAGACCGGACCGGAAACGACGGTCCCCGGTACGGAGCCAGTCCCCATCGCGGAGCTGCGGGGTCGCATCCTGACCTCCGAGCCGGTCCTCGTGGTCCCGGGGCTCGCCTGGCAGACGGCGGGGGACGACGGAGAGAAGACCTGGACCTTCGCCGACGCCGCCGACTGGACGGTCCAGGTGGGCGAGGAGGCCGCCGGTGCGCCCCTCACCCTGATCCTCGACCCCTCCGCTCCGGTGGACCCGGCGGTCGCCTCGGCCACCTGGGGGGATCTGCCCTTGGAGGTCAAGGCCGGCACCGCCGACACCCTCGAGATCAAGGTTGACGGCGCCCTGCTGGAGCCGGGGCTGCACCGCCTGGGCCTCGCGGTCCCCGGGAATCCGACCTTCGAGGCCATCACCGCCCGCCACGGCGAGCGGAACCATCCGATCTCCGCCGGCCTCATGCCCCGCTACCGCTACCTCTACAGCTTCCTCGGCCTCGGGGTGACCGGCTCCTACGGCAACGAGAAGAACGGCGGCTTCCTCTTCATGGGGAGCCGGAGCCAGACCCTGGACCTCGGCCACGACCAGGGCGGGGAGCTGGCCTTCAGGGTCCAGAACTCCACCAATGGCCCAGGGTCGGTAACGATCGGCTTCGGCCGGGACCTGCGGCACGCCGAGATTTCCGCGGACCTCGAGCCCCACGAGCGCCGGGGCCTTCGCATCCCCGTCCCCGCCGGCCAGCGCTACGCCACCTTGGCCTCCTCCGGCCCCGACGCCGGCCTTTTCCTTTGGGGGGCGCCGCGGTTCCGCTCCTTCCTCACCGGCGGTCCTCCGGTGGTGATCATCACCCTCGACACCACCCGCCGGGACGCCCTCTCCCCCTACGCCCCCGAGGTGACCTGGACCCCGCGGCTCCAGGCCCTGGCGGACCGGTCCACCGTCTTCGACCACGCCCACGCCACCAGCCCCTGGACCCTGCCGTCCCACGGATCGCTGTTCACGGGCCTCTACCCCAGCCGCCACGGCGCCGGGGTCGCCACCCACCGCCTCGAGCCCGGTATCCCCAGCCTCGCGGAGCTGCTGGCGGACGCCGGCTATACCAACGGCGGCGTCGCCGGCGGCCCCTTCACCCGCTTCACCCACGGCCTGGCCCGGGGCTTCGACGTTTACTACAGCCCCGAGGGCTACGAGACCTACGCCGACGAGCTGACGGACTTCGGGCTACAGTTCCTCGACGGCTTCGGCGACGGCCCCTTCCTCCTTTTCCTCAACTACTTCGACCCCCATTTCCCCTACCGGGCCCCCGACGCCTACCGGGAACGTTTCGATCTCGACCGCCGCATCGAGGCGCTGCCGGACGGGCCTTGGCGGCGGGCCCTCGGAACGGGGGACGCCGGGGCCTTCCAGACCATCATCGACCGGGACGCACCGCCGGACGAGGAGACCCTGGCGCTGGCGCTGGACACCTACCGGGCCGAGGTGGCCTATACCGACGCCCAGGTCGGCAGGCTCTTGGATGCCCTCGACGCCGCCGGCCGGTTCGACGAGGCGCTGATCATCGTCACCTCCGACCACGGCGAGTCTCTAGGGGAAGGGGGCAACTTCTCCCACTCCATCCGCCTCGACCCCGAGCTGATCGAGATCCCCCTGATCGTCAAGTGGCCCGGGCAGACCGAGCCGAGCCGGGTGACGGAGCTCGCCTCCTTGGTGGACATCTTCGCCACCGTCCTCGAGGTGGCCGGAGTCGAGGACCCCGGCTTCGTCGACGCCGCCGGCGGGCCCGGACGGCGGGACGGGCTGACCCTGGCCCAGGACGGCGGCGAGCTCCACCGCCGGGGATGGCTACTGATGGAGGAGCACGACGCCCCCCACCACACCCTCTTCGAGAGCACGAAGATCGCCGATCACCTCTACGGGGTGCAGGAGGCGGGGCGCCGGCAGGTGCTGTGGGAAGGCGGCGAAACCTGCGCTGAAGGGGTCCCCGGGGCCTGGCGCTCCACCGGGTGCGACGCGGAGGTCCTCGCAAGGTCCCGAGCCCTGGCGGCCCGCCTCCAGCGGGAGGCCCGACGATCGGACCTAGCCCCCCAGGCCCTGTCGGAGGAGGAGCGGGCGCGGCTCAAGGCCCTCGGGTACATTCGATGACCGAAGGCGCCGGTTCCGCCCCCTGGCGCCGCGGACCGCGCGGTCCGGGGGCTCGTCCCTCGCTCCTCCTGGTCGCCCTGGTCTTTGGAGGGTCCCTGCTGCTCTCCGCCTGCGCCCCCACCGAGGAAGGCTGGCGTCGGGTGGATCTGTGGGACGCCCCTCCGGCCGGCGCCGTCGCCACCGAGCGCCTCCTCGGTACGGGGCTTCCGGACCCCAACCGGCCCGAGGCCGTCCACCGCCGCATGGGGGCAAAGGTCCGCGCCCTGGAGCTCGAGCCCGGCCGTGCCGCCTCCTGGAACCTAGACCTCGGACGGGGCCCTTTCCTGAGATTCGTGCCCTTCCCCACCGGGGTGGCCCACTGCCGTGCCCGTTACCGGGTGGAAGTGGCGGCGGACGGCGACTCCGACCCGGGGACCACGGTCTACGACGAGATCGCGGTGCGCCGAGAGGCCCCCTCCATCTTCGGCCCCGCCGCCGAAGAAATCGACCTTGGTCCACGGGCACAGGGGGCCGCCCGCCTCACCGTCACCGGGACGCTGGAGGGTCCCGGCTGCGGCCCACATATCAAGGGGAGGAAGGGCCTGCTGGCGCTGGGCAGCCCGGCGGTCTACTCCCTGGGGGAATTCGAGGTTCCCCGACGGCCGAACCGGCCGCCGGGCCCCAATGTGATCCTGATCGGCGCCGATACCCTGAGGGCCGACCACCTCGGCGCTTGGGGGCACACCCCCAGCGTCACCCCCGCCCTCGATCGCCTGGCGGCGGAGAGCGACGTCTTCACCCAGGCCTTCAGCACCTTCAACGTCACCAATCCCAGCTTCGCCTCCCTGCTCACCGGTCTCTACGGCAAGAACCACGGGGTCTACGACCTGCGGACCCCCCTGCCAGAGTCCTTCGACACCCTGGCGGAGCTCTTTTCCCGAGCCGGCTACCGCACCCAGGCGGTCACCGCGGCGACCCACCTGAGCCGGGAGCAGTCGGGGCTCAGCCAGGGGTTCGACGGCTACCACGTCCCCTGGGGTCAGGCGACGGCGGACATGGCGGTGGGACAGGCGATCGACTGGATCCAGCGGGTGGACGGCCCGTTCTTCCTGTGGCTTCACCTCTTCGACGCCCACACCCCCTATACCCCCCCTTCCCCCTATGCCCTCGGCCGCAGACCGGCGGGGGCCCCCGGCCTGGGACCAATCCGCCAGTGGCAGGAATTTCGACTCCCCGGCCCCCTCGACTTCGATGACCCCGTGCTGGGGGGGCACGGAGAGCTCTACCGCGGCGAGGTGGCGTACCTGGACCGCCAGGTCGGCCGGCTCCTCGGCTTCCTCGAAAGCCGCGGTCTGCTGGAGGACACGGTCATCGCCTTCACCGCCGACCACGGGGAGAACCTCGGGGAACAGGGGGTCCGCTACCGCCACGCCGGCCTGTGGGACGCCACCGTCCACGTGCCCCTGATGGTTCGCTGGCCGGCGCCCCCGGGGGAAGCCCGGGGCCGGCGCGTCGAGGGCCTGGTCCAGACCCTCGACCTCTTCCCGACCCTCCTCCGGGGTGCCGGATTGGACGTCCCCGACAGCGACGGTGAGGATCTCCTGGAACTCACCGGCGACGGCAGACGGGGTCGGCGGGTGGTGTTCGCCGAGGCCACCGACGGCCGCGCCCACATGGTCCGCACCCCGGACCACCTCTATATGCGGCGGGAGGGTGACCACTTCCTTTTCGACGCCCCCGCCTTCCTCTTCGACCTGACAGCGGATCCCGAGCAGGAGCACAACCTGGCGGGCCAGAGGCCGGAGCTCGAGGCCGAGCTCGGCGGGCTCCTCGAACGCTGGCTGGCGGACCGTTCCGCCAGCCGCGCCGCCCCCGTCGACCTCGCCCCGGAAGAGATCGAGCGGCTGCGGGCCTTGGGCTATATCGACCCCTGATCCCCAAACCTCGGTAGCTTTCGCCGGCCCTTTCGGCGGTCCCCGATCCCCCGCGACGGCGCCGGCGGGAACCGATGGGCCCTAAGGCGGGTCCAAGTCAGTGTCCGAGGCCTCGGGCTTTCCACCCACGTCTTCCCCGGCGGTCCCCCCGCCGCGGCCGACCGGTCGCACAGCGGCCATCAAGGAGAAGCCCATGATCCGCTCCCAAAGCACCTCCGCCGTTCTCGCCCTGGCGCTGCTGTGCCTACCCCTCCCCGCCTTCGCCGACTGGCAGGCAGGGGTCGACGCCTTCAAGGCAGGGGACCACGGCACCGCGGCTGCCGACTTTGCCGCCGAGGTCGAGCGCCGGCCGGACTGGCACGGCGCCCATCTGATGCTAGGCCGAGCCCTGCTGGGCCAGAAGCGCTCGGAACAGGCCCTCGCCTCGTTCCAGGCCGCCGCTCGCCTGGCCCCCGAAGACCCCGGCGTCGCCATGCTGACGGCCCACACCGCCGCGAAGCTCGGAAAGTGGACCCTGGCGACCCAGGCCCTCGAACCCGTCGACGCTTCGCAGCTTCCGGCGAAGGAGCGGGTCAGCTACCACCAGCTCACCGGCCAGGCGGCTCTCGAACGGGGGGACCGCGCCGCAGCCCGGGTGAGCTTCGGCAGGGCCGCGGCCCTGGCGCCCAGCAGCCACAAGCTGCAATACATGCTCGGTTACCTGGCCGACAAGGACCGCGACCTCGCCGCGGCCGAAACCCACCTCACCGCCGCGGCGAAGCTCGCCCCCAAGGACGTCAAGGCCGCGTCCCTGCTGACCCAGGTCCTGCTCGCCCGCGCCGTCGGCGCAGATGGAGACGCTGTGAAGAAGGCCTGCTCCAAAGGGGTCCCCCAGGGGCGCCGGTTGGCCAAGCTGGACGGCAGCCCGGACCACCTGGTGCTGGCGGGCAGACTCGAGCTGTGCGCCGGCAATTTGGAGGAGGCGGGAGACTTCCTCGACCGCGCCGTCGACGCCCGCGGCGACGACTGGAGCTCCCGCTACTACCTCGGCCGCGCCCATGCCCTCCAGGGCTCTTGGCTGGAGGCTGAAGCGGCCCTGGCTCCGGCCCTGGGCCTGAACCTGGACGCCGCGGGGCTCCGCAAGGTCCACGGGCTCCTCGGCTTTGTGAACGAGGGGCGACAGAGCTTCGAAGCCGCCATCGAGCACTACGGCAAAGCCGGCGACACCGAGCGGGTGGCCAAGGCTCGGGAGGCCTTGGAGATCCAGGAACACAACGAGGAGGTGGCGCGGCTCGAAGCCGAGGCCGCCGACCTGGCCAAGCAGCTCCAGGACCTCGAGAAAGAAGGTCAGTCGGCGGGCCAGAGCTACCCCTGAGCCGCGAGCCGTCGTGACCTGCACCCCCTCCGGCGACCGGAGGGGGTGCTTGCCGTCAGGATCGAGCGATCATTGGGGGCAGATGGTCAGGTCGTCGACCCCCGCCTCCACCAGGTCTCCGTCCGCCGTCGCGTCGGACACCTGGACCCGGAATCGGACGTCGGAGCCCGCCGGAACCGTGGTGGTGGCCTCGGTCCAGGCCGCGTTCGACGTCACGTCCCCGGCCGACGCCATGCTCGACCAGGAGGACCCGCCGTCGGTGGAGATCTCCAGCTCGAAGCCGTCGCCGCTGTCGTCACCGGCGTCCCGCTGGCCGTGGAAGTACCAGATCGACACGTCCGAAGCCGCGGAGGTCGGGTAGACCGGCGAAAGGACGACGCAGTTGCCGCCGTCCACGTCGTTGACCCCGGCGCTCGAGTTGGTGGCGGAGAAAAACGCGTTGCCGGAACCGGAGGTGTGGTCCCCCGCCACCTGGGTGGTGACGCCGCCGTTGACCACCGAGGTGGGGGTGGCCGCGACAAAGGCGCCGGTGGAGCAGGTGGAGGCGGAGCTGTTGGTCCAGCCCGAGGCCCCCGACTCGAAGTCCACATCGGTGGTGCAGCCGCCGCCGGAGCCGGGCTCGAACACCCGCACGTTGCGGAAGCGGCTGTTGTTGTTGAGGGTGCCGGCGTCCTTGTCGTTCACCAGCACCAGCCGCAGACCGGAACCCGTGTAGTACTGGCCGACGGGGATCGTGTACGTGGTGAAGGCCGAGCCGCTGTAGTTGTCGAAATCGTGGTTGGCGCTCCCCCAATTCTGGGTTCCGTGGACCTGGAAGACCCGCACGGCGTTCGAGATGTTGTCGTCCTCGTCGAAGCCGATGCCGTGGATCTCACCCTGGGAGGTGGACTGGAACTCGAACTCCAACACCGTGTTCGCGGTGACGGTGAAGGTCTGGTTGGTGCGCCGCCAGGTATTCTGCTGCAGCAGGATCCCTTCGCCACCCCCTTCCACGGTGACGTTCGCCGACGCGTCCTGGGTCGAATACGAGACCGTCGCCGTGGTGGACCAGTCGATGCAGCCGGCGCCGGTGCAGCCGCCGCCGCCCACGGGATTCACCGTGAGGGAGATGGAATCCGAACCGGGGTTGCCGTCGCTGTCGCTCACCGACGCGGTGACGGTGTGGTTGCCCACGGAGAGGGACGAGGTCGAGAACGACGACCCGGAGCCGATGGCGCCGTCGAGGGAAGAAGACCAGGACAGACTAGCGGCGAGGTTGCCGTCCTCGGCGTCGGTGGCGGTGCCAGCGAACGACACGCTGTCACCGGCGGTGACGCTGGAGCCACCGGACGGGGAATTGATGGCCACCAGGGGACCGTTGTCGAGACTACAGGCCGGCAGGGCCGAACCGAGGTCGGCGATGATGGCGTCGATCGGCACCCCCCGGTTCGGGTCGCCGCCGGAGCCGGTGCAGGCGGCGGAGCCGCGGCAGTGGTGGAGGGCGATGACGAGGTTGTCGGAGTGGCCCAGTACCGGCGAGCCGGAGGAGCCCCCCTGGGTGTCGGCGTAATAGCCCGTCTCCTGGACCCCCGCCGCCTGGCAGCCCGCCTCGTTGAGGCTCGACACCCGGGCAAAGCCGGAATCCTGGGTATGGCTCGACTCGACGGCGATCCGCTTGCCCCAGCCGGCGGGGTGCTGCGGGATGTAGATCCGCTCCCCGAGGACCGGGCCGGAGGCCCGCAGCTGCATGTAGCCGTAGGTGGCCGGCAGATCGGTGTTGTTCGCGGCCGACGTGTCGGGGATCACCAGGGCGTAGTCGAGGGCCGAATCCACCGCCACCAGGGTGCCGCCGGAGGCCTCGATGGTGCCGGAGCAGGCCAAGGAGGAGGCACAGTTCGTCGAGCAGCTGGCCCCCTCCGCCATGAACTCGAAGTCGATGTTGTTGGCCTGGGATTGGGAGCCGATGCAGTGCTCGTTGGTCATCAGGTGACCTTCGCAGCCCACCAGCCAGCCGGTGCAGTGGGCGCGTCCGTTGAGCACCAGCCTGGCGACGGCCTTCGAGGTGTTGTAGGCATCGGGCTCCGAGGCCAGGTAGCACTTGGCTTCCTCCGAGTCGTCGGTGCCGCAGAGGGAGCGCAGCCGCGACGGCGGATAGGGCAGGTTCATCGCCTCGCCCAGCCCCTGGTCCCAGAACGCCTGGATCTCGGCATCGCTGTAGCCGCGGCCGAAGTAGTCGATGCGGTAGCCGTAGCCCGGGGGCTGATCCCGGGTCTTGCGGACGGTCCAAAGCTCCACCACGGCGGCGTCCCCCCGCAAATGGGCGGCGAAGAAACCGTCGTCGCTGCGGCCGAGGTTCCGCTTGCCGAGCCCTTCGTAGCGCCAGGACTGCTTGCTGTCCGGCGACCGGACGATCACGAAGTCACCGGGGGCGAGATCGAATTCGGCGAAGTGGGGGGCGATGTACACGGCCCCCGGAAACTGGATGAAGTGGCTCGACGTGAGGGTCGGCGTGGGGCTGTTGGACGAGACGTAGGGGTGGAGGGTCTCGAAGGTCTCGGCCACGTGTTCGCCGATGGTCACGGGCGCCTGGGCCAAGCCCGGGGCGACGTGGAGAAGTCCGGCCACGAGGGCGAGGAGGAGGGTTCGGGATCGCATGGGGGGTCTCCATGGGTGTGCTCGGATACGGGGATCCGAACCGATGCCCAGGACCCACCTTCACTCCTGGGATCGATCTGAGGTCCCGTGCCTCGGAGTGCGAACGGGCCGGACAGGCATTCGCACGGCCGTCTCGGTGAGACGGTTCCAAGAACGGGGATGTAGTGACGAAAACTGGCCAAATGTTAAGACACCCAAGGCGAACACACAAGCCCCGTTGGCCACAAAGCCTGGTCCAGGTAAGGGGGTGCCGGCCCGCCAGCTGGAAAGGCCCGTCCTTGTTTACAGGGAGAACTTCCCATACCGGGAGAATTCCCCTCCCCCACGAGCCCCCTCCGAAGTCCCACTTTCTCCCCCCCGTGATTACAGGAATGGCAATGGTGATAAATTCAGGTTCAGGTAGACGTGGTTACATGGATAGCCTTAGGCTTGCAGGTAAAAC